>NZ_JBEYWW010000023.1:0-165727 GCF_040644635.1 Microbispora sp. NPDC046933
AGATGGCCGTGGCCACACGCGGCGGTGACGTGGACGGTGTGATCTTTCACTCCGATAGGGGCAGTGAGTACACCGCGGCCCGCTACCAGGCCGAATGCGCGCGGCATGGGGTGGTTCAGTCGATGGGGCGGGTCGGCTGCGCCCTCGACAATGCCGCGGCCGAGGCGTTCAACAGCACCCTCAAGGTCGAGTACGTGCACCGTCAGCGCTTCCGCACGCGGGCTGAGGCACGGCTGAAGATCGCGACCTGGATCGTCGACTTCTACAACACCCGCAGGAGGCACAGCGCCAATGACGGGCTGCCGCCTGTCACATTCGAGCGTCAGATGATCGAGAAGAGGCAATCGTCAACGGCCCTGCTGAGGGCCGCTGTGGCATAGGACCGTCTCCACGCTTTCAGGGGATTGACACCGTTTTCCCCGCCTGGGCTTTGATCGTTAATCGGCCTTCGCGTGCCCGTTGCCTGCCCGACCCACTCCTGACCGCCGCGTGGCCGATCCACTCTTGAGTTGTCCTCGCGCGAGGCTGTCAAGGCGGTGGCGCGGCGCCCCGCCGCAACACGGTCCACGGCCCGCCCGGCGTCCGGGCGTGCGGCGTGGGCGCCGGTTTCGGCCGCCGGCGGGACTCCGGGCCGCCGCCGCACCCCAACCGCCCTCACGATCGCCTCATCGTGGCCAATCGCCATACGTGGCCGGGGGCGATCGACGATCCAGAGCTCCCTTCCTCAGTCCTGGCTCACTGAGCAATTAGCCTTCGGCAACGAGCGGTACAGCGCGACCCCTCGTACCCGCGTTCCGCGTAATTTGGTGGTTCTAGAGGTCTCGGCGAATTTTAACCTGCAGGTCACAGTATTGGGGCTGCCTTCATGGGCCGAGATTATCTGAAGACCGATTATCTGGATTCGGCTGTGCTGGCCTGGAAACAGCTCGTACTGTCTGGAGCCGTGTACCTGGCCGAAGGTGTTGTTCACCTCCGGCAGGGAGGACGAATTAGACCGGGAGGCGAGCGCTGGTCGCCAACCGTGCCATCCTCGAGCTGATCGTGCGCACGACCGCTGGAGGCCGGGCTGACCGAGTCGGCCTGTCTGGACGACGGTTTCTACCCCGACCGGGGTCCTAGTTACCAGCGACGAGCTGACCGCTGTTCCCCTTGCCCCACATGAATTCCACGGCGAGTGGAACTATACCATCGGGCGTGAACGGGCACGGAAACCGGCCTATACCAGAAATCAAAGATCAACTGAATGGGTAATTCTCTGGATTTTCCTTAGCCATGTGCTCCACCATGAGGACAACGGCCGCCAGATTCTTGTGACCAACTGGTCAATACCGCCGCTATATCGATCTGCGCTAAATCTATATTGATCGATCGAATGCCCGTCCCTCGTAAGGAGAAGCATGCAGAAAGTCACTTGGCTCCGCCGGCTCGGCCTCGTCTCAGCGGTGGCGGCGGTCGGCCTGGCGACCACGCCCGTGGCCGCGCACGCCGACGGCTATGACACTCCCCGCAGCGCCACTGCTCTGGGGGCGGGCAACACCTACGCGGCCGGGTTGGCGGCGGCCGAACAGCGGGCCCGGCAGGCCGTCCTCGCGGTCGGCCACGACTGCACCCCTGGAACCTATAACACGCTAACGATCTATTCCTCTCCGGGTGGCGGCACATGGGTCTTCCAGTCCACCCACGACGCGATGTGCGTCGACTGATCAAGATTCAGCAGATCGGCCTCCGCCGGGGTTGCCGGGGCAGGGTAGCCCGGCTGCCCGCGGCGGAGGCCGTTCCGCGGTAGGTAGGACAGTTCGGGTTCGATCCCGTCACCCGCTTCAAGCTGCAGGCCTGGTCAGGACGGGAATCCCGACCCGACCTTGAGCATTTCTAGGCGCTCTCAGCCCCGGCCCCCCGGCGAGCGGCGCAACTCGTCGTGATGCAACACCTCTACGAACATGATTCGTCCGTCGACAACGTCGAGGATCAGATAGCCCTTCTCCGGAAGCAGTGGCACGCATCGATGCCCGAGGCCGTACGCCCCGCTTGGACGTTCAGCCGTGTAGAAGCTCTGGCAGAAGTCGTCGCCACATCCACATTCGCCATAGAACCGGATATCCCAAGCGCAGACGGCGAGATCTTCCTCACCCTCTTCCCTCAAGCACGTGATCAGCTCTGCGATGAGATCGGGGAACAGATCCCGTACAAGTGGCCCTTCCGTCATGCTCACCCACATAGTGTCCCAGTGCGCCTCCAGGCAGCACCAGAAAGATCGGAGCCAACTGACGGCAACAGCCACGAAGGGCGCCTGATGCTCTCCCACTCTGATCTCGTTCCCCAAGGCAGATCGGGTTGCACTTTGGGTTGCAGTTCGGGGCAGTCCAAGGCCGTTCAGAGCAGACCACGGATACGCTCTGACCTGCATTGAACTGTCTGGAACCATGATCGGCCGAGCTTTTAATCCGCATCTTGATGGTTGTCGTCGACTGGCAGCGCACTGCACGCGCTTTCAAGCTCCCCAATCGCGATCATGTCTCGTACGGCGTCGGCCATCGAGACGAAGCCAGGCTTGCGGATGATGACCAGGTCCGAGCACCAGAAGTACCGGCCGTTGAGACAGTCGCCCGTCCCCTGCCAGCGATCCATGATCCCGTAGATGGCCCCAAGGGTCATGAAGGTGGCATAGCGCCGGGTGCCGTCAGGAAGCGTGATGGTCGCGTCGGCCTGATCGGCGGTCTCGGGATCAAGTTCATCCCAGCGGGGGATCAGCATCTCGAAGCCAGGGTCGCTGATGCGATAGAAAGGGCCGTCGATCTCGATCATGCGGTGAGTCTGCCAGCCGTGCCCGTCGCGTGCCCGATGGGACGAGCAACAAGGGGAAACAGCGGGGAGTCAGAGGGAACGCGATCAGTGCCGTGAGCTGCGTCTTCGCAGGTCAAGTAAGATCGGCATGCGTCTTTGCAAGCAGGAAGTCAGGGGTTCGAATCCCCTAGGCTCCACCCATTCAAAAGCCCAGGCCAGGGACCGTTCTCCTCGCCTGGGCTTCGATCGTTATTCGGCCTTCGCGCTCTTCCGTGCCCGATCCCCTCTCGAATTGCCCTCGTGCAAGGCTGTCGAGTTGCTTGGCCACCTGGCGCCGTCGCTCGTCCGTCGCGTGCTCATCCCGCTCTGAGGAACTGTTCAAAGGCTTCCCGTGCCAGCGCGGACACACTCTTACCCTCTTGTTCGGCGCGGGCCTTCGCGCGTTCACGCAGCTCCTCGGGGAGTCTGAAGGAGACCCTTGGGGAATGGGTGCCCTCGCCTGTGAGTGATGGACGTCCGGGGCGACTGGTCGGCACGGGTACGCGGCCTTCGTCAATTGCGCGGTGGACGTCGCCGATTGCGTCCCGTACGTACTCGTCCGTGATCAGGTTGCCTTTGGCGTCGTGGATCTCTTCGGAGTCGCTGTCGATATCGGAGTCGTGGTCCAGAGCCAGTTCGATGTCTTCGGGTGGCCAGGCTGCCTCGTGCTCAGTCATGGCGTCCTTCTCCGTAGCGCGGTCGGCATCACGTGGATGATCACTAGAGCTTTGTCGGTGAGGATGCCGATCACCTCCAGTTCTATGCCCCGATCATCGGGGCCGATCCAGACCCATCGATCCTCCAACGTCGGGTCGGTGGCGGCACGATCGCTGGCGGACCAGATCGGACGACGTGTAAGGCGTGCGCCTGTCCGATGCGATGCTTGCGCGCCGACCGGTAGAAGCGCAACTTCTTCATGCCCATATTATGTCGGACACAACCTCTGTAGGTAGGGGGTTCCGATCTACAGCGAGCCGACCATCGAAACGGCGGCTGCGCCCTGGCTGTCGGCGGCTACGAAGAGGATGGGGTGGACCAGGGGCGCGCGTGCCCGCCGGCAGGTCGCGAGCCTGATCGCCGGGCCATTAGCGGTTAAGGGCGGTCAACAGGGGGTACTCACGGTCACTCGCGGACGGCCTCTTGCCCAGGTCGCGGCCGTTTCTCCTGGTGATCAGGCCGATTTGCAAGCAGGAGGTCAGGGGTTCGAATCCCCTAGGCTCCACCCCACTCAAGGGAATCGGCAAGGGTCATCCCGAGGCTTCTCGTATTGGGCGATTCATTTCCCGCGGCCTGAAGCGTTCGCGGTGTGCGGCGCGGCTCGGATTGTCAGTGCAATGGGCCATACTCCGCCAAGCCAGGATGACCATCAACAAGGCGAAGGCGTTGACATGGCACAGTTGCTGCGGAGGCTCGACGACGAGGTCTACGTCGAGTACAACACGTTCGGGCTGGACGGCACCGACCTGCCGGCGTGGAGTTCCCCGACGGACGAGATCTACCACTTCGTCGCGGCCGTGCGGCTGGAGTCCTGGGACGCCGAGCCCGGGCCCGCGGACGCCTCGTGGACGCCGGTCAGTTCGACGACGTTCGTCGCGGAGAGCGGCGTGGTCGCGATCGTCTCGATGACGGACGGCAGGGGGCATGACTTCCTGATCGGGCCGCCGCGTTTCGAGTACGGCGTGGACATGTACCTGCGTGAGCCCGAGCCGGGCGACGGACATGCCACAGGTGAGTGCGATGAGGCATGGCTGCTGAGGTTCTGGCCGATCCGGGATGTCTTCGACCCGATCACGCACGCGGCGCCCTTCTCCTATATTGCGCGCGGGGTTCTGTACTACTCGATCGACCTCGAGCCCGAGCAGCTCGTGCAACCGCCGGCGCGGCGGAGGTGCCAGTGCCGGTCTCAGCGGTGGCGGACTGGACGTCGCTGCGCACGGACCCGGACCTGGACACCTTCGACGGCTGGCTGCGCAGGTTGCGCCGCAAGGCCGAGGGCAGGGGCGTCACCGTTCACGAGTTGCTGCGCGCGGCGGGGGTAGACATCGAGGACGGCGTGGACCTCACACCGGCCTCCTGCACACCACCGCGCGCGCGTGCGGGGCGGTTCAAGGATCCACTGATCGACCGCTACTACGCCGAGGAGGCGCGGCGGGGCTCGTTGTCCGGGCAAGACCGAGGCGAGGATCGGCTGCGCGAGTACGCCGACGGCGAGCGCATCGCCAAGGAGTTGTGCCGCAGTGGCACCCTGACGTTCTCTGTGCCCGTCGAAGGCCGTGGCGCCCTGTATGTACCACCGGGTGTCAGCCGCCGCGTGTGGCGGTGGGAGGACGACATGCTCGGCGGCGAGCTCATGGACGACGGGCTGACAGTGGATCGGCAGGTTCTGGCCAGGAACCCGTGGACCAGACAGATCCTCGTCTCCGGCATCGTGACGATCCTGCGCCGCGATCACGACAGGCGCGGCTGTGGCGACACCGTCTGGTACGTGGTCCGCGATGCCGAGCCGCACGAGGCGGCCAGGGTTTTGTGTGCGGAGGCCACCTGGGAGGAGGACCCGGATCAGCGCCGGGCCTTGGACGAGGTGGCCAGGGAGAAGCTGATCGACCTGCGGGCCACCTACAGGAGCCGGGAGAAGTGAGGGCCGGCCTCGTCGCGTGGCGAGGGCGCGGCCGGGTCGGCGACTGATGGGTGGCAAGAGGCCTCCGGCGGGGGCCACCCCGGCTCCGGGATGTGTGCTGAGAGCTGAGCCGTAGGTGGCTGGGGCGGAAGCTGATCATCCCGCCCACCATCGACCCGGGACAAGCCGAGCAGACCAAGGCCTGGGGTTAACGCGGATCGACCGGTCGCAGGGAGATTCGTATCCTGTTCGTCTTCGACCCCTGGCGGGCTGCGATCCAGGCCGATGTGCAAACAGGAAGTCAGGGGTTCGAATTCCCTAGGCTCCACCCACTTGAAAGCCCAGGCCAGGGACCGTGTTCCCGCCTGGGCTTTTACGCATGGTGGAGTCGGTCTCGATGGGCACCGGCGGCGTTCTGCTTCACCTTCGTCGCCGACCTCGCGCCCGAAGAGGTGCTACGCCGACTGGGACTGAGCGAGGACCCCGAACAGGAAGGCTTCGCGACGATCGAAGTCGGCCGCGCTCCCGGCGGCTCGATCATGGTGGAGTGCGGCTCTGCCGGGATCTTCCGTGACGTGGTGCAGACCCTGTCGCAGGGTACGTCGATCGCCAGTGTGGAGCGCAATGTCAACTACCACTCCCACTTCGTCCATGCCGTGGACGGCCACGTCGTCGCCCGTCTCGTCCCGATGTTCGCCCACTGGAGCGACAGTGCCGACCCAGAACGGCTGAAGCAGGACCTCGAAGAGCTGGGCATGCTCTGGGACTTCGACCCGGACCCCGAGGTCTTCCCGCCATATATCGAGGGCGCTCTGGCGCTCGCTGAACGACGTACCGGTGTCCGGCTGGAACCCCGCCACCTCCAGCCCGGCGCCTTACCCCACCGTGCCTCCATCGCCCGCTACTACGAAAGCCCTGAAGGCGCATTTCCCGAGCTGGCTTGACGCCAAGGTTCGACGAGATGCCGCCATCGAAAGACCGAGGGAACAGAAGACGGTGCCGTATCCGCTGACGGCGGCTGGCTACATCTCGCGGCGTGGCACGGCTTGACCTTGACACTG
This sequence comes from Microbispora sp. NPDC046933, assembly GCF_040644635.1. Classification (NCBI taxonomy): domain Bacteria; kingdom Bacillati; phylum Actinomycetota; class Actinomycetes; order Streptosporangiales; family Streptosporangiaceae; genus Microbispora; species Microbispora sp. NPDC046933. Next base: position 6,502 of record NZ_JBEYWW010000023.1, read on the forward strand.
TGACAAGGTCTTCACTGTAGCCTCCAAGGAGGTGGTCCCGATGACCATGCCGGAAGAGGACACGAACACGTCGCGAGCTCTTCAAGGGCTGGAGAACAGCAGCTCGTCGGTGCGGCTGCAGGCGGTGCTGGCGGTCGGCACGGCCCCGGACCCGCGGTTCGTCGACAAGCTCATCGAACGGTGCGCGATCGAGCCCGATTTCTACGTGCGCGACATGCTCACGTGGGCACTCACCCGCCACTCGTCGTCGCTGACGGTTCCGAAGCTCATCGACGAACTTCGCTCGGAGCGTGCACAGGCGCGAAGCCAGGCGTTGCACACGCTGTCCAAGATCGGGGATCGGCGAGCGTGGCCGGCGATCACGCGGGCGCTCCTGACCGACGCCGACGACGAGGTGGCCCGGAGTGCGTGGCGAGCAGCGGTGGTACTCGTGCCCGAAGGTGAGGATCCCGAGTTGGCCGGGGTGCTGGCGACGCAGCTCGGGCGCGGCGAGCGTGAGACGCAGTTGAGCCTCAGCCGGGCGCTGATCGCGCTCGGTGAGGTGATCACGCCGATCCTGCGCGCCGCGATGACGGATCCCGACCCTCGCGTGCGTCAGCACGCGATCGCCACGGAACGGCTGTCGCGCAACCCGGAAGCAGGTTTCGAGTTCGCTGTCGAGGAGGCGAAGCGCATCGTGGCCCTCGGCACGACTGGCCAGGAGGAGTGACAGGCAGTGTTGATCGGTGATGTGGCACGACGGTCCGGGGTCAGCGCCCGTATGCTCAGGCACTACGAATCCCTCGGTCTGGTGCGGCCGACGGGTCGTACCGAGGGCGGCTATCGGGAGTACTCCAGCGAGGACATCCGGCGGATCTTCCATATCGAGAGCCTGCGGTCATTGGGGCTGTCGCTGCGCGAAGTCGGGCGCGCGCTGGACGATCCCGGCTTCACTCCGTCGGAGCTCGTCGACGACCTCATCCGCCGGACGCGAGAACGGATCGCGGCCGAGACGGAGCTGCTCACGCGTCTTTCTCGGATCGGTGCCGCGGATCCCGCCGACTGGGAGGACGTCCTCCGGATCGTGGCACTCCTCCAGGCCCTGGGGTCGGAGAGCGCCGGGAAGCGCCAGCGCGCGGCCCTGTCCTCGGACGCAGAGGTGCCGGTGGACGCCCTGGTCGAGGCGGCGCTGAGCGAGACGGACCCGAACGTCGCCGGAGCCCTTCGCTGGGCTCTGGCGCGATCGGGTGACGGCGGACTGGCGCTGCTGGCGGAGGGCCTCGGCTCACCGGTAGCCGAGGTGCGGAAACGCGCCGTCCAGTCCATCGCCGAGATTCCGGATGGCGAGGCGACCGCACTGCTGCGGGACGCGCTCACGAACTCCGACATCGTGGTACGCAGGTATGCGGCTCTGGCGCTCGGGGCACGTGGAGTGGCCGACGCGGTCCCGACGCTCATCGACATGATCGTCGAGGGGGCGAACGACGTCGACGCGGCCGACGCGCTGAGCGCGCTGGCGAGTGATCCCGCGTTGGCGGATCAGATCGGCGCCGGGCTGGTCGACCGCCTCGCCCATGGTGGCATCGAAGCGTTCGCACGTCGGCGGCTGACACAGGCGCTCGCGGATATCCCGGGGACCACGACGTCACGTGCCCTCGCGGATCTGTCACATGACGAAGACCGTGCCGTTGCGCTCACTGCGACGTACATCCTCAAGCTACGGAACACGCGATAACGGATCTTTCCTGGGGTGCTGTGCGTGGGGACCGGTGCTTGCCGCTTACCGGGTGGACGCCCCATCGCGGGTCTCTACGCTGTGCCTGTCAGGGGCAAACGCGCCCAGCCTTCTCGAAGGCCGCATGGGTCAACGGCATGAGCGTGGCCCACTCGGCCTCCATCTGCTCGGCCACCATCTCGATCTCTCGCTGCGGAAAGGAAGGGAAGGCCGAGTCCTCGCGCTTCGTACGCAGGGACAGGAAATTCATCAGGGCGCGCGCGTTGCACGTCGCGTACATCGAGGAGTACAGGCCCACGGGCAGGACCGTACGCGCGACCTCGCGTGCCACCCCCGCCTGAAGCATTTCCGTATAGGAACGGTAGGACTGCCTACAGCTCTCTCTGATCAGCTCGGTCGCCAGCTTGTACTGCTCATCGGTGCCGTCGACGAACTGATACTGGCCAGGCTTGCCGATCTGGACCAATTTACGATCCGGTCCAGGAACGTAGAACACGGGCTCCAGCCGACGGTAACGCCCGCTCTCCTCGTTGTAGGAGAAGGTCCGGTGCCGCATGAACTCACGCAATACGAAAATCGGGGCGTTCACGTAGAAGGTCATCGACGAGTGTTCGAAGGGGGTGCCATGCCGATCTCGCATCAGAAAGTTGATCAGCCCTGCCGAGCGTTCCGGGTCGGCCTGGATGTCCTCCAGCGACCCTTCTCCCTTCGTGGACACCCGCGCCGCCCACAGGACGTCGGTGTCCGAGGCACAGTGTTTGATCAGCTCGACAGTCATGTCGTCGCGGAAGGTGACTTCTGGAGTGTCCTGATCGCTCACCGGCTCCCCCTGTTTTTCGAGTCTGCGACCAGATTTTTCCACCGGTCGTCTTGGCCCGGATCGCGCCTGCGACAGAACTGAGGGCCGTAGGCGGTCGCGGTGCTGATCGTCCCGCCGTCGTCGCCAGGACCAGCCGGGCGCCGGCGGCCCCTTTGGGCGTTCTGGTCAGCCGCGTGGCGCGTACATGATGACCAGGACGCCCAGCAGGCAGACGGCCGCTCCGATCAGATCCCATCGGTCAGGGCGGAAGCCGTCCACCACCATGCCCCATACCAGCGAGCCCGCGACGAACACGCCCCCGTAGGCGGCGAGGATCCGGCCGAAGTGGGCATCCGGCTGGAAAGTGGCCACCAAGCCGTACAGGCCGAGAGCCACGAACCCTGCCCCGACCCACAACAGCCCGCGCTCTTGTCTCACTCCTTGCCAGACCAGCCAAGCCCCGCCGATCTCGGCGAGCGCGGCGACGACGAACAGCAGGAGGGAGCGTGCGACGGTCACGGATGCGACTGTAGAGGACCGCTGACCGCTTCCCCGCGGCGTGCGGCTTCCGCCTTCTCGCGATCACCGTGACAGGGTCGCCGAGGCTTCGCGACAATCACCGCGTGATTGATCATTACCGCGATCTCTTCAACCGGCAGCAGTGGTTCGAGGACGGGCTCTGCTGGACCGTGGTGCAACCCCTCGACGAAGAGATCACGGTGGACGATCTCCTCTGGCGGCTGAACGGAGGCCGTGATCCCGAGGAACGCACCATGGCGTATCCCACGGAAGACGCCGCCATGGAGGATCTGCCCGTGCTCTTCGTGTACGAGGGCGAAGGAGCCTACGGTTTCCTCGAGTTCTCCTACGGCTTCGCCACGCCTGACCACATCCTCACCGAACTCAGCAAGGGGTCACGCGTGTGGATGACGACCTGGCACTTCAAGGGCGGACACACGATCCTCTACGCGGCCGACGGCAGGATCAGGGCCCGGATGCGGGACTTCCTCTTCAGAGAGCACGCGACACAGGAGGGTGATCCAAGCGTTCTGGCCGGTTTTCGCGCCATGCTCGACAGCCTCGCCCCGGAGGATTACCGGGGCAAGCGCAGTGCGGCATTCGCCTTCATCGAGGCGTCCACCGGCATGGGCCTTGAAAGCGAGTGGCTGGATGTGGAAGAGGCGCCCGTCGTGGTCCTCGACAACTGGAACGCGATGTGAATCGCAGCGGCCCGGCTCGGCCCGGCCCCCGGCGCGGGGGAGGATCCCCGCGATCTTCAGCGGGTCGGCTGCTGCGGGACTCGTGAGTCAGCCCATGCTCTTGGCGCCGTCCAGGGACTCGCGGATGATGTCGGCGTGGCCGGCGTGCTGGGCGGTTTCGGCGATGATGTGCATCAGCACCCTGCGGGCCGACCATCGCGCACCGGCCTCGAACCACGGGGCCTTCGGCAGCGGCTGGGTCACGTCGAGGTCGGGCAGGGTGGCCACCAGCTCGTCCGTACGGCGGGCGACCTCGGCGTAGGCGGCCAGCACACCGGCGAGCGTCTCGCCGGGCAGCATCCGGAACTGGTCGGCCCACGCGGTCCAGTCGGCCTCGGTCATGGTCGTGGCGTCGCCCATCGCTGAAGGGCCGTTCAGGATGAAGTCCGCCCAGTTGCGCTCGACCAGGGTGACGTGTTTGATCAGGCCGCCCAGGCACAGCTCACTGGCCGTGGTCCGCTGCCCGGCCTGCTCGTCGGTGAGGTCGCGGGTGGTGAAGCGCAGAAAGTGCCGGTTCTTGGCCAGCGCCGCCAGCAGGTCGGCGCGCTCGCCGGTGATGGCCGGCGCGTCGGCGAGGTCGCGAGTGGTCGTCTCGTTCACGGTTTCCGCCTTCCGTTGTTCCGCTCGTCGGTCAGGACCACGATAGAAGTCATAGCGGTCACTTTCCGGCCTGAATCGACGAGAGAATCCGGAACATGGCGAACACCAGCACGCGGACGTTGCGGCTGCTCTCCTTGCTCCAGACGCACCGGTACTGGCAGGGCACCGAACTGGCCGAGCGGTTGGGAGTCTCCGTCCGCACCCTGCGGCGGGACATCGACCGGCTGCGTGAGCTGGGTTATCCGGTCGAGGCGCAGCGCGGCGTCGACGGCGGCTACCAGCTCGCCGCGGGCGCCGCACTGCCGCCCCTGGTCATCGACGACGAGGAAGCGGTTGCCCTGGCCGTGGGACTGCAGACCGCCGCTCAGGGGGCGGTGGAGGGCATCGCCGAGTCATCGGTGCGGGTGCTGGCCAAGGTGGTGCAGGTGATGCCGGCCCGGCTGCGACACCGGGTCGAGGCACTGCGCACGATGACCGTAGCCGCCGGGTGGGGCGGTCCGGCCGACGCGGGCGTCGACCCGGACGTGCTCACCGCGGTCGCGCTGGCCTGCCGGGACCATGAACAGCTCCGCTTCACTTACCAGGCGGCCGACGGCAGGCAGACCGACCGGCACGTCGAACCGCATCGGCTGGTCTGTCTCAGCCGCCGCTGGTATCTGGTCGCGTACGACCTCAGCCGCCGCGACTGGCGAAGCTTCCGGGCCGACCGGATCACCGCGCCGGAGGGCACCGGCTCCCGGTTCCGCCCCCGGGACCTGCCCGCCGCCGACGCCGCCGAGTTCGTCCGTGCCGGCCTGAAGAACCTGCCTCATCCTTACCGGGTGGAGGTGCTTGTCGATGCCCCGGCCCCCACGGTGCGCGAACGGATCGGCCGCTGGTGCACGGTCGAGGAGATCGACGCCGGGCACTGCCGGATCCGGACGACCACCCACTCCCTGGATTGGCCGACCATGTGGCTGGGCATGGTCGGCGCCGACTTCCGCGTCGTCGGCCCGCCCGAACTGCGCGACCAGATCCACAACTGGGGGGCCAGATTCCAGCGGGCCTGAGGCTCACTCGTGTGCCGGTCGGATGGGGAAGTTCGCGCGGAACACGTTGTCCGGGTCGTAGGCGCGCTTGACCTGCCGCAGACGGGCGAGGTTGGCTTCGCCGAACGCGTCGAGCAGCCGTTCGGGCCGGGTGTCGGTGTCGAAGGACAGGTAGAGGCCGTCGGTGTGCGGCGCGACCTCCGCGTCCCACACGGCATTCAGGGCCGGCTGGGCGGCGCCCATGGCGGTGAGCAGGAAGTTCTGGTGCCGGTGCGGATAGGCGGTCGCGCCGGGAGCCAGATCGTGCGCGGCCCCGCCGGTGGCGCGTATCTGGAGGAAGTACGACAGCCCGGATCGCGCGATCCGGTCGAAGGCACGGCTCACGTCGCCGTCGAGGTGGGTGACCAGGCCGGAGCGTACGGCGGGGCTCCCGCCGCCGGTGTGATGCCGTTCGGCCGGCTGCACCACGCCCGAATAGGGCAGCACGTATCCCTGGTGCCCCAGCAGCGGGCCTGCCTCGGCGAGCCGTTCGAGCTCGCTCACCGCGGCCGTGGTGTCCGCGCCGGCGTAGACGGTCAGGAGCTGGGCGACCGCGTCCTGGCCGCGGCGCGCCGGGGAGAGGATGAGGAAGCTCGTCAGCTCACGCGGGGCCTTCTCCATCGCCGCACCCCAGCGCTCAAGGAGCCCCACCGTGTCGCGGGCGTCCAGGGCCATCTGGGAGAAGACGACGTCGCCGAGCTCCATCGCCTCGATCTCGACCCAGGTGACCACGCCGAGGTTGCCCCCGGCGCCGCGCAGGCCCCAGAACAGGTCGGGGTTCTCCTCCCGCGAGGCGTGCAGCACCCGTCCGTCGGCCGTCACGACCTCCGCGGCGACGACGTGGTCGATCGTCAGGCCGAACGTGCGCCCGAGCAGGCCGATGCCGCCCGTGGTCGCGAGGCCGCCCACGCCCACGCCGCCGAAGTCGCCCGAGCTGATCGCCCAGCCGTACGGGGCCAGGGCCTCGGCGATCTCGCCCCAGGTCGCGCCCGCGCCCAGCCGCACCCGGCGCGTGGCCGGGTCGACGACCTCGACGGCGTTGAGCGCGCCGACGTCGAGCACGATGCCCCCGTCGTTCGTGGAACGGCCGCTGATCCCGTGCCCGCCGGAGCGTACGCCGAGCGGCACGTCCTGGGAGCGGGCGTACGCGAGCCCCTCGACGACCTGGCCGGTCGTCCGGGGGCGCAGCACCAGGCCGGGGGCTCCGGTGCGCAGGTAGTTGTGCCGCACCGACTCGTAGGCGCGGTCGCCGGGCTCGACGGCGTCGGCCGCGAGGCTCGCCGGGACCTTGTCGTAGTCGATTCCGTCGCGGCGCAGCGCGATCGCGGCGGCTCCGCGGCGGGCGGCCGCGGGAACGGTGCCGCTGGTGGCCCGCTCGCGCGCCACCGCGTCCCGTACGGCGGGGGCGATCTCCTCGCCGTACACCTGGATGAGCCGCGGGTCGTCCGAGCCCAGGACGAACGTGCCGATGCCGTCCTCCAGCGCCAGCGCGGTCAGCTCCTCCACCCACTGCTCGACCGGCCCCTGCAGGAATCCCTCACGGGTCTCGGTGACCGCGCCGCCGATGTTCAGCAGGCGGCGCACCTGAGCCGGGTCGCGCCCGGCCTCCTCGGCGGCCTCGTCGATGATCTCGTTGCCGCGCCGCAGGTCGCCGTCCTTGAGGTAGGCGAGCGAGGGCAGCCAGCCGTCGGCCTCGCGCGCCACCAGGCGCAGCATCCGCGGCTTGTAGGCGCCGATCCAGATCGGGATGTCGTGCGCGGGGGCCGGGCCGCGCTTGGCCCCGGCCACGCGGTGGTGTGCGCCGTCGACGCGCAGGATGCGGCGCTCGCGTACGTCCCAGATGCCGCGGATGATCTCGATGGCCTCCTCCAGCGCGGTCACGGACTCGGCCGGCGTCAGGCGGGTGCCGCCCATCGACTCGATCGCGTCCCAGAAGCCGCCCGCGCCGATGCCGAGTGCGAACCGGCCGCCGGAGAGCAGGTCGAGCGACGCCGCGGCCCGGGCCAGCACGGCCGGTGGGCGCAGCGGCAGGTTCAGCACGTTGCCCGAGACCGTGATGCGCTCGGTCCGCGCGGCCACCCAGGACAGCAACGTCCAGGTGTCCAGGAACCCCGGCTGGTACGGATGGTCCTGGAACGTCACGAGATCCAGCCCGGCGGCCTCGGAGACCTGTGCGAGCCGGACCGGCCCCTGCGGGTCCTGGTTCTGCGGGGTGAGGAACGTGCCGAAGGCCAGTTCGTGGCCGTAGTCCGTCATGCCGGGCCTCTCCGAAAAGTAATCTGTCGAACAGACTATATGCGGCACAACTTATCGAGACCTCATCGTATTCCGGGTTAGAGTGGACGGCGTGACCACCCCCGAACCAGCCGACTCCCAGACGCCGTCCTCGCAGGGATCCGTGTTCGGGTGGTCCCTCACCGTGCTGCTGCGGGAGTGGAGCGCGCGCGTCGAGAGCGCCTCACGTGACCTGCCGCACGGGGTGCGCGGCTACCAGGTGCTCTCCGCGGTCGTGCACGACGCCCCGCCCACGCAGGCCGCGCTCGCCACCCGCCTCGGCATCGACCGCACCGTCATGACCTACCTGCTCGACAAGTTCGAGGGGTGCGGTCTCCTGGAGCGCCGGCAGGACCCGGCCGACCGCCGGGCGCGGCGCATCGTGCCGACCGACCACGGACGGCGGGTCCTCGCCGAAGTGGACGCGCGTGTCACGCAGGCCGAGGACGAGTTGCTCTCCAATCTCCCGCCCGAGGACCGGCGCGTCCTCCTGGCGCTGCTGGAGCACGCCGCCACCGGGGCGGCTCCCGGTGAGGACCGCTGCGCCGCCGTCGCGAGATCGGCCGGACTGACACAGGAGGCGTGACCCGCTGCGGCGCGTCCGGCCGGTTGACCTCCGCTAACCGGTCCGCTTGTCGTGGAGCTCCGCGGCGGCTTCCAGGTACGCGTCGGAGGCGCGGGCGAAGTAGTCGAACAGGACGGCCTGCTGCTCGGACGAGTAGCCCTGGACGATGGCGCCGATCTTCTGGCGGGCCGGGGCCAGGGCCTCGTCGAGGCCGCTGGGACGGGCGACGAGTTCGACGATGACCTTGCGACGGTCCTCCGGGTCGGGCGCGCGGCGCACGTAGCCCGCCTGCTCAAGCCGGTCGATCAGCCTGGTCGTGGGCCCGGTGGTCAGACCGGTGCGCCGGCCGAGCTCGCCGGGGGTCATCGCGCCGCCCAGCCCCAGGATGTTCAGCGCGTACAGGTCGGTCGCGCCCAGGCCGACGGCCTTGGCGCTGGCGTGACCGTGCAGCATCACGGCACTCAGGTAGCGCCGGTACACCGCTCCCGCGTCGTCGAGTGTTGACACGTGCCGAGCCCTTCCCTAATCTCTTCCTCAGAGAAGAGAAATCTTCGAAGAAGCAAATGCTTCAAAGAAGCTATCATGAGAGGGCATGGGTCATGAACGCCTCCACCACTGGGACCACCACCGGGACAACCGCTGACGTCGCCGCTGTCACCGCCGTGCTGGACCGCCTCACCGCCGCCTGGAACGCGGGGGACGGTGCCGCCTACGGCGCGGAGTTCACCGCGGACGCCACCTACATCACCTACGTCGGCACCCTCTACGTCGGCGGCGCCGAGATCGGCACCGCCCACCAGGCCCTGTTCGGCAGCTTCCTCAAGGGCACCCGGCTCGCCTGCGAGATCGTCGGCATCCGCTTCACCGGCCCGGACACCGCTCTGGTCATCACCCGGGGCGACGTCCACAAGGGCAGGCCCGGCAAGCTCGGCAAGATCCAGACCTACACCGTGGTCCGCCAGGGCGGCGACTGGAAGGTGGCCGCTTTCCAGAACACCAAGCACAAGGCCCTCATGGAGGCCATCTCCTTCAAGGCGCAGCCCGCCACCAAGCCCGCCGCCAGGCCCGCCGCCTGATCACGACCGACCGGAGGAGGACTCCCATGGCCCCTCTCGCCGTCGTCGGCGCCACCGGCCGCACCGGCCGCCTCGTCGTCGAACGCGCCCTGGCGGCCGGACACCACGTGACCGCTGTCGCCCGCCGCCCCGAGAACCTCGACCTCGACCATCCCCGCCTCACCCGCCGCGCCGCCGACGCGCTTGACCCCGGCGCGCTCCGCGCCGCCCTCGCCGGCCTACGCGTCGTGGTCTCCGCGCTCGGCTCGGCCGGGCGCGGGCCCACCACCGTCTACTCGGCGGGGACGGCCGCGATCGTCGCGGCGCTGCCGCCGGACGCCCGTCTCATGGTGATCTCGTCCGCCGGTCTCGCGGTCCCGGCGGACGCCGGACCGGGAGCGCGGCTGCTCGGGCGTGTCCTGCATCGCCTGATGCGGGATACGTACGCCGACATGGCCCGGATGGAAGAGCTGCTCGCCGGGAGCGGCCTCAGGTGGACGGCGGTGCGGCCGACCGGGCTGACCGACCGGCCGGGCACGGGCCGTCCGCGGGTCTCGATCGGCGCGACCGGGCGTGTCGGCAACCGGACCTCCCGCGCCGATCTGGCCGCCTTCGTGGTGGACCGCCTCGACGACCCGTCGACCTTCGGCCGTCCCGTCGCGGTCTCGTCCTGACCGCCGTCGCTCGCCGTACTCGCTCGACGTCGCGGGGCGTGGCAGGCGCGCGGACCCGCCGAGGGCCACCACGTCTGAGGCGCGCCGTCAGCCGGCGTCCGGGACGTAGCTCAGGTTGAGCACGCCGGTCTTGAACGTCTCGGACTTCACCAGCTTCAGCTTGTGCGTCGGGGTGTCCTCGAACAGCCGCTGCCCCCGGCCGACGACGATCGGGTGGACCAGCAGGTTCAGCTCGTCGAGCAGCCCGTTGGCGAGAAGCCACCGCACGGTCGTCGCGCTGCCGGACATCTGGAGGTCGCCGCCCTCGATCCGCTCCTTGAGCTCGCGCAGCCTGGCCGCGACGTCACCGTTGACGAGGGTGGTGTTGTTCCAGTCCGCCTTCTCCATGGTGTTCGACACGACGTACTTGGGGGCGTTGTTGAAGATCGCGGCCATCTCCTGGTCCTGGTCCGTCGTCGTCCAGTACGTGGACCACTCCTCGTACAGCTTGCGGCCCATCAGCATCCCGGCCGAGTTCTGCATACCCCCCTCGATCACGGCGCCCATCTCGTCGTTCCAGTACGGGAAGTGCCACTGGTCGGGCGACTCGACGACGCCGTCGAGGGAGATGAAGAAGTTCGCGACGATCCTGGCCATGTCTCTGCTCCTGTTGCCGTGTGACGGTGGCTGCGAATGGGAGATTAGGCGGGAACGCTCGCGAGGGTCTTGTACGGAAACGACACGGCCCTACGGCTACGGCCGGCGCAGCCGCCAGAGCAGGTAGGCGGCGATGGACGACGAGTCGCTGACGGCGCCGTCGAGGATCATCTGCTCGAACTCGGTGCGGTGCACCCATCGCTGGCGCATGTCCTGCTCGGTGTGCTCGCGGTGGGGCTCGCCCCGGGTGAGGCCGGTGGCCACGTACACGTGCAGCCCCTGGTCGGTCATCCCGTGGGCGTTGTCCATGCGCCCGAGACAGCGCAGGTGCTCGGCCCGGAGCCCGGTCTCCTCGACCAGCTCGCGCCGGGCCTGGTCCTCACGGGTGTCCGCCTCGGCCGTTCCCTGAGGGAAGCTCCACGAGCGGCGGCCGATCGGGTATCGGTACTCCTCCACGATGTGGAAGCCGTCGTCTTCTTCCGGCACGATCAGGACGAAGTCGGGCCTGACCACGTATCCGTACAGGCCGGGTGAGCCGTCAGGGTGCTCGATGGTGTCCTCCCGGACCGTCATCCACGGGTTGGTGTAGACGATCCGGGAGGAAACCTGCCGGATTATGGGCTGCGCTTCGGTCACGTGGCCGGATACTACCGGCGCTCCGGCCCGCCGCCGGGGCTTCGGCGGCCGCGGCGATCACTTCTCCACGGGCTGGTAGGACAGGGACAGCACGCCCGTCGGGAAGGTCTCCGAGGACGTGAGCTTCATCGGGATCTCCAGCCCCTCCTCGAACAGGTGCTGGCCCTTGCCGACCACGATCGGGTGGACCAGCAGCCGGAGCTCGTCGAGCAGGTTGTGCCGCATCAGCGAGCGGACGAGGTTGGTGCTGCCGCTGATGCCGATCGTCTTGCCCGGCTGCCGCTTGAGCTTGGTGATCTCCTCGACGAAGTCGCCCTTGACGAGGGTGGAGTTCTCCCATTCGACCGTGTCGAGGGTCGACGAGACGACGTACTTGCGGACGTTGTTGATGAAGCCGGCGAAGGGGTCGTCCGCCTCGGTCTTGCCCGGCCAGTAGGCCGCCCAGCTCTCGTACATGACCCGGCCCATCATCATCGCCTCGGACTCGGACATCAGCGCGCCGACGGCCGCGCCCATCTCCTGGCTGAAGTAGGGGAAGTGCCACTGGTCGGGCGACTCGACGACGCCGTCCAGGGACATGAAGAAGCTGGCGACGATCTTGCTCATCTGGATCTCCTCTGTCTCGCGTTGCTTGCGTGACTCAAGATTGGCATCCGACGAGTGGAACTGTCAAGACAATTTTTCTTGTCGGTGGCGCCGCTGTGTCCTCCAGGCCCCCGACTGGAGGACACAGCGCCCCGGGCGGGGCTCGCCCCGCGTAGGGGCGGGGCTCGGGTCCGAGCATCGGACAGACGGGTATACGGGCCGTATAGCCCCTGATAGGGCCTTATCCGCCACCACGTAATCGGCTCCGGTTCGGGGGTAATCGCCGCCCTGACTGAATCGTTGACAAATCAGGTGATGATCCTGGATTCTTCACTCCGGTGTCCGACAGAGGCGGAATCTGAGTGGAATTTCACGTCCTGGGGCCGCTCAGCGTTTCCCGCGATGGTCACCTGGTCCCTGTCGGCGGAGCGCCGAAACTCCGGCTCACCCTGGCCGCGCTGCTGTCGAAGGCGGGCCAGCCGGTGTCCGTCGACTGGCTGATCGCCGCGGTCTGGGGCGACCGGCCGCCCGCGTCCGCGCGGCGCAACATCCACCTCTACGTCCACCAGTTGCGGCGAGCGTACGGCGCCCACGTCCTGCCCGGACGGCCGGGCGGCTACGCGATCATCCCCGACGCGCTCGACGCGGCGCGGTTTCGCGGCCTCGCCGCGCAGGGAGGCGCGGCCCTGGACCGGGGAGACCTCGAAACCGCCCGTGACCGGTTGCGGGCGGCGCTGGACCTGTGGCGGGGGCCGGCGTTCGAGGAGTTCGCCGACTGCCCGCTCGTCGCCGAGGAGGCCCGGCGGCTGGAGGAGTCGCGGCTCACGGTGCACGAGCGGCTGGCGGAGGCCGAACTCGGTCTGGGCCGGCACGTCGAGGTGGCCGCCGAACTCGCCGGCCTCGCCGGGGAGCATCCGTACCGGGAGAGCCTGCACGGGCACCTCATGCTCGCGCTGTATCGGTCCGGGCGCCAGGTCGAGGCGCTGGAGGTCTTCCGCGGGACCCGCGACCTCCTGAACGCCCAGCTCGGCATCGAACCCGGCCCCGTGCTCCAGCGTCTGCACGAGGCGATGCTCCGCGGCGACGAGGACCTCCTCCCGGCCCTGGCCCCGCCCCCGGCCGCCGAGCGGCGGAAGACGGACGACTGCCCATACCGGGGTCTGACGGCGTTCCAGCCGGAGGACGCGGACTGGTTCTTCGGCCGTTCCCACCTGGTGGACCGGCTTCGCGAACTGGTCGACCGCCTTCCCGTGGTCGGCGTGTTCGGCGCGTCGGGAAGCGGCAAGTCGTCCCTGCTGCGCGCCGGCCTGCTGGGGTCCGTCCCCGGCGGGCACGGTGTCTCCGGCGGGCACGGTGTCTCCGCCGAGGATGGTGTCTCCGGCGAGGACGGTGTCTCCGGCGAGGACGGTGCGGCGGCGCCGTGGCGGGGCCTGCTCATGACGCCGGGGGAACACCCGCTGGACGCGCTGGCCGACGTGGTGGCGAAGGCGTCCGGCGTCGATCCGGTGGCGCTGCGCGACGACCTGGCCCGCGATCCGGAAGCCCTGACCGTCGCACTGACCATCGCACTGTCCGGCGCACTGTCCGGCGCACTGACCGGTGCGCTGGGCGGCGCGCCGGAGAGCCGCCTGCTGCTGGTGGTGGACCAGTTCGAGGAGATCTTCACGCTGTGCGCCGACGACGGAGAGCGCCGCCGGTTCGTCGAGGCCATCCTCGGCGCCGCCCTCGGTGCCGAACGCCGCGTCGTCCTCGTGCTCGGTGTCCGCGCCGACTTCCTCGCCCACCTGACCCAGCACCCCGCCCTGGTCGAGGCGTTCGGCGGCGAGGCCCAGATGCTCGTCGGGCCGGTGTCGTCGCCGGACCTCCAGGAGATCGTCGTACGGCCCGCCGCCCGGGCGGGGCTCACCGTGGATCCCGACCTGCTGGCCACGGTGCTGGCCGACGCCGCCGAGGAGCCGGGCAGCCTGCCGCTGGTCTCGCACGCGCTGCTGGAGACCTGGCGGAACGCGACCGGCCCGAGGCTCACGCTGGCGGCCTACCAGGCGGCCGGTGGGGTACGCGGGGCCATCGCGCAGAGCGCGGAGCGGGTCTTCGGCGAGTTCGCCCCGGCGGAGCGGCAGGCCGCCCGCAGGATCTTCCTGCGGCTGACCGCGCTGGGAGACGGCACCGAGGACACCAGGCGCCCCATCTCCCGTACGGAACTCGTCGGCGTGGCCGACCCCGGCGTCACCGCCCGCGTGCTCGACCGGCTCGCCGCCGCGCGGCTCGTCGTCCTCGCGGAGGAGACGGTCGACGTGGCGCACGAGGCGCTGATCAGGGCCTGGCCCCGGCTCCACCGCTGGCTCACCGACGACCGCGAGAACCTGCTCGTCCACCGGCGGCTCACCGACGCCGCGCAGACGTGGCGGGAACTGGACCGCGACCCGGGGGCCCTGTATCGGGGCGCCCAGCTTCTCGTCGCCGGGAGCTGGGCGGAGGACCATCCGCAGGAGCTCAACGACATCGAGAGCGCCTTCCTGCGGGACAGCCGCGCGCTGGAGGACAGCGAGCGCACCGCTGCGCGGCGCCGCACCCGGCTGCTGCAACGCCTGCTGGCCGGGATGGCCGCGCTCTTCCTGCTCGCCCTGCTCGGCGGCGGCGTCGCCGTACGGCAGGGCAGGGAGGCCGGCCACCAGCAGCTGGTCGCCCTGTCACGGCAGCAGTCCCTGCAGGCCCGATCGCTCCTCGCCACCGATCCCGATCTCGCCGGCCTGCTGGCGATCGCGGCGTACCGGCTCGACCCGGAGCCGGAGACGCGGGGCGCCCTGCTGAGCGTGTCGGCCGCGGCGCGTCGCCGCGTCGAGCTCAACGTGGAAGGGCCCGCGGTCTTCGGGCTGGCGTTCAGCCCGGACGGGTCGCGGCTGGCCGCGGCCGGCACCGACGGATCCGTCGGCCTCTGGGACCCGCGCACCCGCACCCGCGTCGCCGCCTTCCCCGGGCCGCTGCCCCGTACGGGACCGGGGGAGATCCACGCCAGGGCGGCGGCGTTCAGCCGCGACGGCAGGCTGCTCGCCTCCGTGGTCAGGGACGCCGCGCTCGAATCGAGCAGGGGAGTGGTCGTCGTGTGGGACCTGGCCTCCCGCCGGCCAGTGTTCCAGCGGCAGCGGGAGCGGATCACCGACGCGATGGCGCTGAGCCCCGACGGGACGAGGATCGCCGTCGGAGTGGACAAGGGCGCGGTCGAGCTGTGGGACCTGCGCGACGGGAGCATGCGCACCCTGAAGGGACACCGGGAGGAGGTCGTGGCTCTCGCCTTCAGTCCCGACCAGGCGTTCCTGGTGTCGACCACGGGCGGAACCGAGAACCCCCTCGTGTGGGACGCCGCCTCCGGCACCAAGACCGCGGCGCTCGACGCCGTGAACGTCCACAGGCTGGGCTTCGATCCCGCGAACGGCGTCCTCGCCACGGGATCGTCGCACTACGGCGTGCGGTTCTGGCGGATCGGTCACGGGCATGTGACGCGACTGCCGGGGCTGCCCAAGCGGTCGCCGTACACCTGGGACATGTCCGCTCCGGTCGCCGGCCGGATCGCCGTCGCCGACGAGGACGGCCTGATCACGGTCTGGGACGTGGAGCGACGGCAGCCCGTCGAGACCTACCAGGACAGAAGCCGCACCGAGACGCTGTCCCTCGCCCTGAGCGCCGACGGCTCGATGCTCGCCTCGGCCGGGCTGGGCCGGACCATCGTGGTCCGCGAGCACGCCGTTCCTCCGTTCAGCGGACACAACCAGGCCGTGAACGACATCGAGATCAGCCCGGACGGCCGTCTCGTGGCCTCGGCGAGCAGCGACAGGACCGTCCGGCTGTGGGACGTGCGCGGCAATCCGATCGCCACGTTCGGCGACCACCCCGATCATGTCCGGGCCGTCGCCTTCAGCCCGGACGGCCGCAGGCTCGCGACCGTCACCCGCAGCCACACGCTCACCCTCTGGGACGTCGGCAGCGGACGGAGGCTCGGCAGGGCGACGTACCAGGGGCTCGGCGCGTCCACCGACGTCGGCTTCGATCCGCGTGGGCGCTTTCTCGTCGCCACCGCGCTCGGCCGGTTCCGCTGGGACGTCCGCGATCCGGGAAAGCCCGTCGAAGTGCCGTTCGCGGGCGGATATCTCGTCTCGGCGCTGGCGTTCAGCCCCCGCGAGCCGCTGCTCGCCACCACCGGCCCCACCGGCGACCTGGTCGTCTGGGATCTCGCCGGGGACGGGGAGGCGCGCGCCCTGAGGACCAGGCAGGGCTCGGTGCTCGACGTCGCCTTCAGCCCGGACGGCAGGTCGATCGCCACGGCGGGCGCCGACCGCACCGTGAAGCTCTGGGACACGCGGACCTGGGCGTCGTACGCCACGCTGACCGGCCACACCGCCCCGGTCCAGGCCGTCGCCTTCAGCCGGGACGGCCGTTCGCTCGCGTCCGCGGGGGACGACCGCACGATCATGGTCTGGGACCTCGGGACCGGAAGGCCGGCGGCCACACTGACCGGGCACACCGCCCCGATCCGGGGCCTGGCCTTCACCGCCGACGCGGACCTGATCTCGGGCGGCGAGGACGGCAGGATCATCCGCTGGGAGCTGCGGCCCGGCCCGCTCGTGGGACGGCTGTGCGAGGAGATCGGCCGCGACCTCACCCGCGCGGAGTGGGCCGCCTACTTCCCCACGGTGGACTACCGGCCCACCTGCTGAAGGCCACGGTGGTCCTGGACCGGCTCCGTCGCGAGACTGCCGGGCATGACAAGCCGGCCTTCCACCGCCGATCTCCGCCGCAGGCTCGCGCATGTCCGCGGGACAGCAGGCGGCTCCGGAGCCGGCAAGAGCACCCTCACCCGGGCCCTGGCCGACCGGCATGACGTGCCCACGATGTTCCGGCTCGTCAGATGACGTAGGTCCGGGTGACGGCGAGGAGTTCGCCGTCCTCACGGGTCGAGGCGACCAGCTCCGCAGGCCTCGGCACGAAGCCCGGCACGGCCGCCAGGCCGTCCGTCTCCGCGATCGCGGTGAGGCGGGCCGTCCGCGTGCCCGGGATCCGGACGGTGATCCGGGCGCCCCGGGGCGGAATGCCACGGAAGCGGACCTCACCCGGCCAGGTGCGGGCGCGGGTGCCGGTCACGGCGGCGGTGACCGGTCGCATCCCGCCGGCGACGGCCGTCACCGAGGTGATCGGGTGGTCGACGCGCAGCGTCAGCGAGCGGGCGCCACGACCGGCGGCCACCCGCAGCGTGACGGTGTCTCCGGCCCGCGAGAGCACGGTCACCCGAGGGCCGTCGGCGTCGATCCCCTGGGCCGGACCCGTCCACAGCTCCCCCCGGGCGTAGCCGGGCGGCAGCGCGGTCACGTCGCGGCCGCTCACGTAGCGCCGCGTCCAGGCCGGCGGGTCGACGTCCCCGCTGACCCAGCGGGCCGTGCGCGTGTCCGCGTCCAGCACGTACGCGAGATGGGTCCGCTGGGGGCTCGCGGCGCCGGGCCTGTTCACGTGGAGGCCGAGACCGGTCAGGGTGAGCACGAGCACGGCGCCGATCGACGGCACGGCGACGGCCACGCGGCGGCCCGGCCGGGTCCCGGGCCGTGGCAGCGCCAGATCGGCGATCGGCAGCAGGGTGAGGCAGAAGAGGGCGAACACCAGAGCCGCGGCCCCGCCGAGCGCGAGGCCCATCCCGTCGAAGACGTTCCCGGCCAGCGCGGGCAGCAGCGCCGCGCTCGCGACCGCCCCGAGAGTCACGGCGACGACCTGCCCCGGCCGCGCTCCCGCGGAGTTGGGGAGCAGCACGGCCACGATCCCGCCGATCGCGCAGGCCAGCGCCGGCAGCGTGAACAGGAAGGACGCCCCGGGCGCGACCTGGGCGCAGAGCACTCCCAGCCCGGCGGGCCAGGCCAGCGGGCCGACGGCCGCCCCCACGGGCCCGATCGCGCGGCGCGCCCACAGATACCAGAGCAGCACCGCGAGCATCGCCATGACCACGACGGCGGCCCGGTAGGGCAGCGGACGATGCAGAAGACCTCCCATGGCGTCGTAGGCGGGCCGCCACGTCGCCAGCACGGCCCACAGCCCCTGCGCGAGGGCCACCGCGGCGACGAGCGGCACGATCGAGGACGCGGCGCCGGCGACGACCCGGGGAACGGTGGTGATCCCCCGCCGCCGCGCGAGCAGCGTCAGCACGGCGAGCGCCACGACGGCGGCCACCGCGAGCGGCCAGACCAGCCACGCGGGGTAGGTGACCATGACCCCGAGGATCCGGAAGTACGTCGCGTCGTGGTCCGAGGCGAGCGTGGTCAGGTCGGCCCCGCCGAAGGCGCGGGCCAGCGCGAGCATCGTGGAGCCGTGGTGCTGCAGGCTCCCGTGGTCGAGGTTGGCGATCGAGTCCCCCGCGGTGTGGTATTTCGCGGAGTCCTCGATGTACGCGAAGTTCATGCCGGCGAAGCCCGCCCTGGTCAGGGGGGCGAAGTCGGTGTTGTTCGGCAGGAGCCGGTACAGCTCCGCCATCGAGGAGTCGCCCCGGGGTCGCGGCGCCGCGTCGGCGTACGTGGCGACCAGGCCCGCGTTGTTCCTCGACGTCTCGAACATCAGTGAGGGGCCGCTGACGCCGCGGGCCTCGAAGTTGAGCAGCACCCCGCCCGCGCCCGCCAGGGGGTGCTCCCGGACGAACGCCTCGGCGCCGAGCACGCCGTCCTCCTCGCCGTCGGTGATCAGCAGGACCAGGTCGTTGCGGAGGGCGGCGCCGGTGCGCAGCGCGCGTACGGTCTCCAGCATGGCGGCGACGGCCGCGCCGTCGTCCGACGCGCCGGGCCCCATGGCCGCGGAGTCGTAGTGGGCGGCCAGCAGGAGGGTGCCCGTCGGGTCCGTGCCGGGCAGCGTGGCCACGATGTCGTCCACCGTGCCGAACGTCGCCAGCCCAGTGGACGACCACGCTCCGACGGCCCGGTGGATCTGGACCTTCAAGCCGTCCGCCCGCAGCGTGGTGGCCAGGTAGTCACGGGCGCGGTCACCGGCCGGGCTGCCGAGGGGGCGCGGTTCGGTCGCGAACGTCCGCAGGTGGGCGAGCGCCCGGTCCGCGCTGAACTCCCCGGCGGCGGCCGACGCCGGAAGCGGCTGCATGGTGCTTCCCGACATGGCGGTCAGCATGATCACCGCTGCCAGGACGCCCAGGGCCGCGACCGCCGAGATCATCCGGCGCGGCACGTCGATCAACGCTTCTGTCATGGGTGGGAACGTTAGGTTCGGCCGCCCCGCGCCCGGAATGATGCGCGTTTCCGTTCCCTCCTGCGGTTTTCCGCAGGCCAGGGCTGGGGTCGAGCGCAACCGTACGCAATCGGACTGTTACCTGCGGCTCACCCGCCACGGCGGCCGGATGCTCAAGGGCCAGATCGCGCTCACCTCCGTACGCCCGACCCCGCCCGTGGCCGGCGGCGGCGGCGGGGACACGAACCTCGCGCGAGGGAAGGCGACGGCGGAGAGCGGGCACACGCAGAACTACGCCGGTGGCAACGCGGTGGACGGCGACGCCAACAGCTATTGGGAGAGCCCGAACAACGCGTTCCCGCAGTGGATGCAGGTCGACCTGGGTGCCGCCGCGACGGTTGGGCGGATGGTGTTGAAGCTTCCGCCCGCCACCGCGTGGGAGAGGCGTACGCAGACGTTGTCGGTGCAAACCAGCACGGACAGCTCGTCGTTCACCACGGTCGCCGGTCCTGGCGGTACACGTTCGACCCGGCCGACGGAGGGGTAACCGCCCTTTCCCGTGGCGCGGCGCTTGCGGGCGCATTGAAACGCACGCTCTTGCCCGCCTCGGGGCGGGCCAGCCAGTGGGCCGTGCCGTCCGAGCCGAGGACGGCGACGCCCTCGCCGACGGCCGCGAGCCAGTGCCCGGGGTGGTCCCTGAGCGGGGCCACCGCGCCCAGCGGTTCGCCGCCGGTGCGCAGCAACGGCGTCAGCGCCGCGCCGGGTCCCGCGGGGACCTCGTACAGCGCGCCGTCGAGGATGTCCACGACGACCCACCGGTCCCCGAGCCAGCGGGGCGCCCTCGCCGAGCTCCAGACCGGCGTCCACCAGCATCTCCGGCGATGTCATCGCAGCGTCTCCCCTTCCGGCAGGGCCAGCGCGGGCAGCTCCGCCCGGGTGGGCAGCCCCTCCCAGTCCCCGGCGCAGGCCACACTGGCGGCGCCGAGCAGGGTCGCCCGTTCGAGCCGGCCGTACGCGTCGAGCCCGTCGAGCCGCCCGGACAGATATCCGGCGGTGAACGCGTCGCCCGCGCCGACGACGTCCACCACGGGCACCCGGCGAGCCGGAACGTCGAACGAGGTCCGCGCGTCGTGGTAGCTCGCGCCCGCCGCGCCGCGCTTGACGACGACCTCCTCGACACCGGCGTCCAGCAGGGCCGCCACGCGGTCGCGTTCGCCGTCGCCGTCCGCCACGACATCAAGCTCGTCGTCGGACGCGACCATCACCGTGACGTACGGCAGCAGGGGGCGCAGCGCCCGCACGGCCGCCTCCCGGGACCAGAGCAGGGAGCGGTGGTTGACGTCGAGGCTGACCCAGGCGCCCGCCTCGCAGGCGTGTTGGGCGGCGGCGATGACGGCCTCCAGCGGCGCGGGCCCCAGCGCCGGCGTGATGCCGGTGAGGTGCAGGCCCGTCTGACCCGCCTCGACGGCCGGTCGCGCCTCGTCCCACGACAGCGTCGAGGCGGCCGAGTCCCTGCGGTAGTAGTGCACGCGGGCCCGCCCCCCGGCGGCCACGTCACGCAGCAGCAGGCCGGTCGGGGCGTCCGCGCGCCGCACGACGTGGTCGGTCAGCACGCCCTCGGCCCGCAGCGTGCGCAGGACCAGCTCGCCGGGCTCGTCGTTCCCGAGCGCGCCGGTCCAGCGGGCGGTGTGCCCGAGGCGGGACAGAGCGATGGCGACGTTGGCCTCCGCGCCGGCGATGGACACCCGCGAGTCGCCGCCGAGGCGCAGCGGTCCGGCGCAGCGGACCGTGACCATCGCCTCTCCGATGGTCAGGACGTCGGCCCTCATGGAGCGCCCACCAGGTCGAGCGCCGTCCTCACCCGGTGGCGCAGGTCGTCCAGGTCGCCGCCGCGCGGGGCGTCGCCGAGCAGCGGCGAGCCGAGGCCGACCGCGACGGCCCCGGCCTCCAGATAGTCGCGGACACTGTCCAGGCCGACACCGCCGACCGGCACGAACGGCACGGCCGGGAACGGATCGCGCAGCGCGCGCAGGTAGGAGACCCCTCCGGCGGAGGCGGGGAAGAGCTTGACGGCGGCGGCGCCCCGCGCGGTCGCGGCGATGACCTCGGTGGGGGTCATCGCCCCGGCGAGCACGGGCAGCCCGAGGCGTAGCGCCTCGTCCACTCCCTCGCCCAGACCGGGGGTGACGGCGAACGTCGCGCCCGCGTCCCTGGCCGCGACGGCGTCCCGCGCGGTCAGCACGGTTCCGGCGCCGAGATGCACGCCCGCGCCCAGGGTGGAGACCGCCTTCCGGATGACCGACAGCGCGTCGGCGCCGCTGAGCGAGACCTCCATCAGGGTCACGCCCTCTTCGGCGAGGACGTCGATGCTGCGCAGCGCCGCCTCCGGGTCGTCGCCGCGGACGATGGCCAGCAGGCGCCTGGTCCTGAGGAGGTCGAGCAGATCGTGTGGTTGCACGCCGGTCACCATTCTGCGAAGGAGCGGTCGGGTTGACGCGCTCCCCAACCTGAAGTGAAGGCTGGGGATTCAGCTCGCGCCGCGTCATGCGGCACCTCTGAGGCTTCCTGCTTCGACGGGCTGTGCCACCTGGTGGGGTGGTCTTACCTGCCCTCCACAGGCGTTTAGCCTCTCCGCCCGTCCGGCGGCGAGGATGTTCTTGGCGGCGTTGACGTCCCGGTCGTGGACCGCCCCGCACGCGCAGGTCCACTCGCGCACATTCAGCGGCATCGACTCGGCGAGCGCCCCGCATTCCGAACAGAGCTTGGAGGAGGGGAACCACCGGTCGATCCGGTGGAAGACCCGACCGTACAGGCGGGCTTTGTACTCCAGCATCCCGACGAATGCCGCCCAGCCCGCATCGTGCACGCTCTTGGCCAACCGGGTGCGTGCCAGTCCCTTGACCGCCAGGTCTTCTACGTAGATCGCTTGGTTATCGCGGATCAGCTTCGTGGATTGCCGGTGGTGGAACTCGCGGCGCGCGTCGGCGACCTTCGCGTGCTGGCGGGCAACCTGCTGCCGGGCCTTGACTCGGTTGCGGGACCCCTTGGCCTTGCGGGACAGCGCTCGCTGGAGTCGCTTGAGCTTCTTCTCTGCCCGGCGTAGGAACCGCGGGGAGTCGATCTTCCGCCCGTTCGACAGGGTCGCGAAGGCCGACAAGCCCAGGTCGATTCCTTTCTCGGGCTCGACCGGCGGCAGGGGTTGTCCGGCGATCTCGACCACGAACGAGGCGAAGTACCGCCCGGCCGCGTCCTCGACCACCGTGACCGATGACGGTTCGGCGGGCAGGGCACGCGACCAGCGCACCGGCACATCCCCGATCTTCGGCAGGCGAAGCTTCCCACCCGGTGTGATGGAGAACCGGGCGTTCTTCGTGAAGCGGATCGCCTGCCGGTTGTCCTTGCGGGACCGGAAGCGGGGCGGGGCCACCTTCGGCCCCTTACGTCTGCCGGTGATCGAGTCGAAGAAGTTCCGGTATGCCTTGTTCAGGTCCGCCACCGCCTGCTGCAACACCACAGCCGACACGTCACCCAGCCACGAGCGCTCCGGGGTCTTCTTCGCCTTGGTGATGACGCGCTTGGACAACTCCCCATCCGAGATGAACGGCAACCCGGCGGTGTGGGCGTCCTGCCGTGCGCGCAGCCCGTCGTTGAACACCACCCGCGCGCACCCGAACGCCCGCCCCAGCGCCACACGCTGACCAGCGGTCGGGAAGAGGCGGAAGTTGTACCTGAGCTGCACATCCATGGTTTTACCATCGGTTGATCAGCGAGTATGGAGCGTCAGAACAAGTAGGCGCGGCGTTTTCCGTTCTGCACACTCCCTTGGCTTCGTGACCGGGTTCCGGCACTGGCTCTTCACCGGCGTGTACCTGATCGCCAGTGCGTGGCCATGCTTGTCAGCCTTGCGGTGGCCCAACCCCGGGCCTTGTGGACAACGACGGAATCGTCTACCACATTCGGAACCTGTCGTGCGCCTTGGATAGCGTCGGGGCCATGCGGCTTCATGTGGGATGCGCGATGTGGACGCACGCGCCGTGGCAGGGGCGTCTCCTGCCGCACCCGCTTCCTCCGGGGGAGCGGCTGCGGGCCTACGCCACCTGGTGCAACGCGGTCGAGGGCAACACGACGTTCTACGCGACGCCCTCGCAGAGCACGGTCGAGTCCTGGGCGCGGCAGACGGACCCCGGCTTCCGCTTCGTGGTCAAGCTGCCCAAGCCGATCACGCACGAGCGCCGCCTGACCGGGCCCGACGACGACCTGCGCGCCTTCCTCGACGCGATCGAGCCGCTGGGTTCGCGGGCCCACGCGCTGTGGATCCAGCTCCCGGGCTCGTTCGGCCCGGCGGACGTCGGCGTGCTCGCGGCCTTCCTCGGCCGCCTTCCCCGCGACCACCGCTACGCCGTCGAGGTCCGGCACCGCGCGTTCTTCGACGACCCCCGGGCCGCGCGGCTCCTGGAGCGGGTGCTGACCGGGGCCGGCGCAGAGTGGGTGCCGTTCGACACGACGGTGCTGTTCCGCAGCCCGCCGACCAGCGACGCCGAACGGGACGCCTGGTCGAAGAAGCCGCGGGTGCCGCTGCGGACGGTCGCCCTCACCGACCGCCCGATCGTCCGCTACATCGGCCGTGACGACCCGCAGCGTACGGCCGAGGGCTGGCGGCACTGGGTGGACGCGGTCGCCGGGTGGCTGCGTGAGGGCCGCTCGCCGACGGTGTTCGTCCACACCCCCGACAACGCCGACGCGCTGACGCTCGCCCGCCGGTTCCACGACGACGTACGCGCCGAGGTGCCCGGCGTGGAACCGCTCCCCGAGCCCATGTCCAAGGAGGCGCTGCCGAACGAGCCGCTCACCCTGTTCTGATCACCGCTTGACGGCACGGAGCACGACGAACTTCGGGTCGCTCGCGACGACCTCGCAGTTGCCGAAGAGCCGGCGCAGCTTCACGTGGTAGCCGAGGTGGCGGTTGCCCACCACCCACAGCTCGCCGCCCCGCCGCAGTGCGGCACGCGAGCCGTTGAACATGCGCCAGGCGGTGGCGTCGGTCCTGCCCCGGTGGCTGTGGAACGGCGGGTTGTTCAGCACCAGGTCGGCCGTGCCCGGCGGGAAGCCCGCAAGGCCGTCGGCCGCCACGAACCTGGCGGTGGCGCCCGCCCCGGCGTTCGCCAGGAACGTGGCCTCCGCCGAGGCCAGCGCCTGGTAGGACTCGTCGATGAAGGTCACCTCGGCCTCGCCGTTGGACAGCGCGGCGGCGAGCCCGACCACCCCGTTGCCGCAGCCGAGGTCGACCACGTGCTCGGGACCCGTACGCACGGGCAGGCTGCGCAGCAGGAGGCGGGTGCCGGCGTCGAGACGCTCGGCGGAGAAGACGCCGGCGTGGTCGACGACGGTCAGGCCGGAGACCACGCCGATGCCGGCGGGCAGGGCGTAGCTCCGCGGCCACGGATCGGCCCCGCCAGGCAGGCCGGGATCGGGCGAGCAGAAGATCAGCCGCGCCTTCTTCACCGCCAGCGAGGTCCGGGTCGGCCCGAGGACGCGCTCGAACAGCTTCAGCGTCGACGTGTGGATCTCGGTGACCATCCCAGCGCCGACGACCACCGTGCCCTCGTGCACGTGCGGGGCGAGGCGGTGCAACTGGTCCTCCAGGAGGGCGAGGCTCTTGGGCACCCGCACCAGCAGCACGTCGATCCGGTCCGGCGGCGCGTCCCTGGTCGTGCGCAGCCGTACGGCGTCCGCGTCGAGACCGTTGCGCTGCAGGTTGGCGCGGGTGGCCTGCTGTCCGAGGAAGGAGTCGCTGATCTGCACGGGCCGGTGGACGTTACCGTGGGCGGCGAGCGCGGCGGCGAGGGCGCCCCACCGGTCGCCCAGCACGACCAGGCTCCCCGACAGGTCCACCGGCCCGCCCTCGCGCTCGTCGAGGTGGCGCAGCAGGTATTCGTCGGCCGCGTCCCACGCGCGGAGCGGGTCGCGGGGGTCCTCGGGGAAGCGGGCGAGGTCGAACTCACCCCGCGCCGTCGTCATACGGTCCATCGCGCCTCAGGCTAGTGCCCACGATCTACCGCTGGGACCCCGCCAGGTGCGGACGGACGGCCGGTGCCCGCCACCGCACAGGCCCACCGCGCAGGCCCACCGCGCCGCTTGACCTGGTGGGCGAGGACTGTTTTCTGAGAAGCTTATACGTGCGCCCGGGCCGCTTACCCCGGCCCGGGCGCGTCAGCGGTCTGCGGCAGCTAGTGCCACAGGATCAGGGGTAGAAGAAGGAGCCGCCGTACTCGTAGGCCATCAGGCCCGACTCCACGAGGTTGTCGTACTGCCAATAGGACCAGTCCACCGTCCCATACAACTCGTTTGGCGGCATCCCGCCCTGCACTGCGACGAGAGCGCTCTCGTCCAGCTCGGCGCCGGCGACGTCGAGTTCGCCGAATGTGGTCTTGCGCATCATCACCTCCAGATCATCTCTGCGGACGATCGCATCGTCGTCGGCGTCGCTTGGATCCCACTTGTGGATCAATGGTCATCCCGCGACGAGAAGGTCGGCCAGGGCGTCGCTGATGGGCAGCCCGGTGGCGCGTTCCAGCCACAGCCACTGTCCGCTCGTGTTGATCTCCAGGAAGACGTGACGCCCGTCGGGGGTCAGGATGAGGTCGATCCCGCCGAAGCTCACCCCGAGCCGCCTGGTGAACTTCAGGCACCGCTCGGCCACCTCGCCGGGCAGCTCGCAGGGGGAGAGCTGGCGGGCCTTGCGGTCGTGCCGCCGCCAGTCGAAGCGGGTGCGGTTGGAGGCTTGTGAGTCGATGGCCACCGCGAACAGCCGCTCGCCGACGACGGTGACGCGGATCTCCTGCCGCTTGGGCACGTACTCCTGCACGATCACCGGTGCGTACGGCAGGCCGCCCGCGTGCAGCACGTCCCGCGTCGAGACCTGCTGCGTGGGCCGTGACAGCCCGGCCACCTGCGGCGCGTAGAGGGCCTTGTAGATCACCTGCCCGTCGTGCCTGCCGTAGAAGTCGAGCAGGTCGTCGGGGTCGTTGGTCACGAGCGTGTCCGGCACGTCGAAGCCCACCCGCTTGGCGACGGCGAGCTGGTACGGCTTGCGCTCGGCCCGCCGCAGTAGCGTGAACGGCGCGGGAACCGAGCGGCACTCCAGGCTGTCCCAGAGCGAGTCGGCGAACATCTCCGACTCGCGCAGCAGATGCCGCCGCACCTGCGGGTCGGTGATCGCCGGGTCGAGCTGGTGCGGCTCCCAGCGGCGGAACCAGGCCGAGGTGAGCCCGCCGAGCTCGATCTCCCCGATCCGGTGCTGGGTGGCGGTGAGCGAGGCGGGGAAGTCGGAGGTGCGCAGGAAGCGCGGCCGCGCGCCTCGCCGTCGCAGGAGAGTCGCGATGTGGGTGGCGTGGTTGTCGCCGCCCAGGGTGACCACGAGCACCTCCCGGTTCACGCGGGTCCCCAGAACCACTCGACCTTGGCGGTGCGCCGCCGTTCTCGCAGGTGCTCCTCCAGGCCGGGCACACGGGCGCGCAGCCGGGCCAGGGCCGCCTGCTCGGCGACGATCTCCTCCAGCGCCTCGTGGCTGAGCCCGCGCTCGGCCATCCATGCCTCGGTCGCTTCCGGGGTGAGCAGGCCACGGGCGCGGCGGAAGGCGTCCATGGCCGCCTGCAACGCGGTCGCGTCGAGCTCGGCAGGCTGCTCCTCCAGCAGGCCGCGCAGCAGCGCCGACTCGACGATGCGGTCCATGAGCGGCCGCTCCTGCCACAGAAAGTCGAGGAGCGCCACGGCCTGATCCACCCGCACGTCCATGCCGTCCACCCGGCACAGGACGTTCTCGGAGACCCGGTGCAGGCCGCGCAGCGGCCACGGCAGCTCCTGCCCCGCCGTACGCGACAGGGAGACGGTCTCACCGTCGGGCGTGCGGGCGAGCAGGTCGTAGTGGAGCGAGCCGTCGTACTCCTCGCGCTGCCACAGCAGGCGGAAGACGACGTCGGGGAAGCGGGCGCGCAGGTCGTCCAGGCGCTCGCGGGCCTGGGCGGGTTCGACCCCGTCCAGGCCCCTCAGGAACTCCAGTGTCTCGGTCAGCATGGGAGGCATGCTGCCGCCCAGGCCTTGCGTGCCGGTGGGGCCTGGCTTGGACCTCTAGGCCCGCCACTGGCTAGTCGCGGCGGCGGGCCGTCCACAGCCACATCGCCGCCAGGGCGGCGATCGCGACGCAGCCTCCGACGGCCATGCCGGCGAAGAAGCCCGGCCCGTCGCCGTCCGACGACCCCCACAGGATCCCGGGCGTGACCAGGGCGAGCAGGAGGACCGCCAGCAGCAGATAGAACCTCCGGCTGAAGAAGACGCTGCGGCCGGGGGCCGCGGGCGGGGAGTCGAGCTGCGCGGCCGGTCCCACGCTGGCGGCCCTGGGCCGTTTGAAGTATTCGAAGCAGATCCAGGTGCCGCAGGGCTCCCAGCCGTCGGGCGCCAGCCGCGCGGCCAGGGCACGGCCCCCGCCCGGTGTCACCGGTTCCCTGCGATACTCCCACCGCTGCGGCCGTTCCGGGTCGCGGTGGCTGACGAACCTGCCGAGGTGGTCGACCCGGTCGACCTCCCAGCCCTGGTCGCCGAGCCGGGCCAGCGTCTGCCGGTCGGCGAAGATGTCCGCGGTCCACCGCCACTCGGTCGCGTCCGCCGCGTCCGTCTCGGGCGTGTGCGCCGCCAGCAGCTGCCCGGCGAACTCGCCGACCGGCCCGAACTCATCCTCCGCGTCCGCGCCGGTCTCCGCGACGTACGCGGCGAGGTCGGCGACGGTGGCCTCGACCTGCGCCGCGGGCACGCCGCCCGCGCGCAGCAGGGCGCCGAGCTCGTCGAGGTAGCCGCTCATTTCAGCCCTCCCGACGCCAGCACCGTTCGTACGGACTCGTCGAACGCCAGCCACAGGCGGCCCTGTTCGGCCAGCGTCCGCCGGCCCTGGTCGGTCAGCCGGTAGTAGCGCCGGCCCGGCCCACGCTCGGTCACCCGGAACTCGGCGGACACCAGACCCGCCTCCTCCAGCCGGTTGAGCACGGGATAGAGCGTGCCGCCCCGGATCTGGCCGAGCCCGGAGCCGGCGAGCATCTTGGCGATCTCGTAGCCGTAGTTCTCGCCCTCGGTCAGGCTGGCCAGCACCAGCAGGTCGAGGACGCCCTTGAGCCAGCTCGCGCGGCGGTCGGTCGCCATATGCCTCATCCTCGCACGGTAGGAGTACTACCTAGGCCGCTTCGCCGACCGTCTTGCCGGCGGGCGCCGGCATGAGCACGAGGCCACGGACGTCGATCAGGACGTGCGCCACGATCGGCAGCAGCAGGCTGCCGGTGGACAGGTACACGCTGGTGAGCCAGAGGCCGAGGAGGGTCACCACGATCATGCCCTTCCAGCCCTGGTAGAAGTGGCCCGCGACGAAGACCGCCAGAGCCAGGGCAGCCGCCGCGGCGGTGCTGAGGCCCAGCACGCCGACGCCGAGCGCGATGAGCAGGCCGCGGTAGACGATCTCCTCGCAGACACCCGCGGTCACCGCCATGGCGAGGCCGTGCCACCGCTCGGCGGCAGTGCGCGGCAGCAGTTCCGTCACGGCCGACTGGCCGGGTACGGCACGGCCCGAGCGGGCGAGGCGGCGGAGCAGCAGTGTGCCGATCACGATGGCGCAGGTCATGCCGACGACCGCTCCGGCGACCTGGTCCAGGTGGCCCGGCATCGCGAATCCCAGGTCCGCCGGGTCGAGCCCTGGCGACAGCACCAGGATCAGCGCCGTGACGCCGACCCAGATCCACTCCTCGGCGATCCACAGCCGGTACGCGTGCACCAGCGCCCGGGGGTCGTGGGCGCGGCGTCGCGCCAGCCGGTCGTACTGGCGCTTGCCCAGCCAGGGAGCGACGAAGGCCAGATAGGCCGTCAGCGCGACCGTCAGGAGCAGGCCCGGGGTCGAGAAGCTCGCAGTGATGCTCATGGATTGCCGTCCTTCTTACCTGTGTTGGCGATTTAGACGATAAAGCGAGCTAGTTAGGATTGCAACCTAGGTAGCGAGCACCGGGTTCCTGCCGCGAAATCCGCTCGGAGACGATCACTGGCTGTGCTAGCGTTCGCGGCATGATGCGCGCCTGCCTGACGACGACGCCGGAGACCGTCCCGGCGCGCTGACACGTACTTTCGACGAAGCCCCGGGGCGAGTGCCCCGGGGCTTCGTCGTCCGGTCACTCGCCTCGCCGCAGACGAAACGCGAGGAGACCGCGATGCACGACCACCGCAAGCTGGGCCGCGAGCTCGGCCTGTTCGACACCGACCCGCTGATCGGCTCCGGGCTGCCCTACTGGCTGCCCGACGGCGCGGTCATCCGGCACACCCTGGAGGAGTACATCCGCGACGCCGAACGGCGGGCGGGCTACCGGCACGTGTACTCCCCCGTGCTGGGCAAACGGGAGCTCTACGAGATCTCGGGGCACTGGTCGCACTACAGCGACGACATGTTCCCGCCGATGGACCTCGGGGGAGAGCAGGTCGTGCTGCGGCCGAGCCTGTGCCCCCACCACGCGTTGATCTACCGCTCGCGCTCGCACAGCTACCGCGAGCTGCCGCTGCGCGTCGCCGAGCTGGGCGGCATGTACCGCTCCGAGCTGTCGGGCGTGCTCGGCGGGCTCACCCGCGTGCGGGCGATCCAGCTCAACGACGCGCACATCTTCTGCACCCTCGACCAGGTCGCCGCCGAGGCGGCCGGGGCCCTGGAGATGATCAGGCGCGCGTACGACGTGCTCGGCATCCGCCCGGTCCGCTACCGGCTCTCCCTGCCGGGGGCCGGCGGGAAGTACGTGGCCGCCCCCGAGATGTGGCGGCGGGCGACCGCCATGCTGACAGACGTCCTCGACCGCTCCGGCCTGGCGTACGAGGCCGTCGAGGGCGAGGCGGCGTTCTACGGCCCGAAGATCGACGTGCAGATCGCCGACGGCGCCGGGCGTGAGGCCACGCTGTCCACCGTGCAGGTCGACTTCCACCAGCCCGAACAGTTCGACCTGCACTACATCGGCCAGGACGGCGCGAGGCACCGGCCGGTCATGGTCCACCGCAGCATCATCGGCAGCGTGGAGCGGGCCGTGGCGCACCTCATCGAGGTGTACGGCGGCGCCTTCCCCGCCTGGCTCGCCCCCACCCAGGTGGTGGTCCTGCCGGTGACCGAGGCCGAGCTGCCCCCGGCCGAGGCGCTCGTACGGCGCTGCGCCGAGCTGGGCCTGCGGGCGGAGGTCGCCGGGCACGAGCACGGCAGCCTGGGCGCCCGGGTCCGGGCCGCCCGGCTGGTGCCCTACCAGGCGGTGATCGGCGCGAGGGAGGCCGCAGGCGACGAGGTCGCGCTGCGCCTGCGCGACGGCCGCGCCCTGGAGGCGATGCCCGCCGCCGAGGCACTGGCCCGCATCGGCGCTCTCGTCGAGGCACGTGCCGCCGCCCTGTGGGAGCCCGCGTCGTGACTCAGCTTTCGGCGAGCCGTGCGAACAGGCGGGCGGCGTCCGGCTGCTCCCACTCGACGCGGTTCGGATCCTTCGTGTAGGGCCGCCACGGCACGGTCACGAACGTGACCCGGGTGCCGGCCTGCCGCACGTCCAGAGCCAGATCGAGCATGGTGTCCAGATCCAGCCCCGCGTCCGTGGTGACCGACGTCGCGGCCACGCGGACGAGGCGGGTCAGGGCGGCGGGATCGTCGAGACGGGAGACCTTCTTCAGCAACGCCTGAATGAGGGCCTGGTTGCGCCTGACGCGGGCGATGTCGGAGCCGTCGCCGAGCGCGAACCGCAGGCGCGCGTACGCCACCGCGGTCCTGCCGTCGAGGACGGATCGGCCGGCGGGCAGCTTCAGCTTCGCCTTGGGGTCGTTCACCGCTTGAGGGAGGGTGACCTCGACGCCGCCGAGCGCGTCGACCAGCTTCTCCAATCCGTCATAACGGATGGCGACTGCGTGGTCGACGCGCACGCCCGTGGTGCTCTCCACCGTCTTCCACGCGCAGGTCAGGCCGCCGATCGCGTACGCCTGGTTGATCATGTCCTGATGTGCGGCGACGGTCCGGCCGTCGGCTGACCGGCACTGCGGGATCCGGACCACGGAGTCTCGGGGCAGGCTGACGGCCGTCGCCCGCTTGCGGTCGGCGGACAGCCGCAGGAGGACCATCAGATCGCTGCGCTCGCCCAGGTCGCCGACCCTCGCGGACGTCGGGCGCCGATCGGAGCCGAGGAGCAGCACGGTCAGGGCCTCGCCTGTCTTGGGCGGACGGTCCCCCGTGGGCGGCGCCACGGTCTGCGCGCCGGTGGTCCCGCGCAGCAGCACGGTCGGCACCACGACGAGCGCGGCGGTGACCACCGCGACCGCCGCCAGGGCGATCCACCCCGCCCGGCGGCCGCCGGTCCACAGCGTGAGGCGCCGGCGGCGCCCGCCCGCCGCCTCGTCCAGCAGGCGGCGCCGCTGGCGCGCGAGGTCGGCCGGGGGCTCGTGCTCGAGACCGCGGCCGAGGTCGCGGAGCATCGTCAGGTCGTCCATGCTTACTCCTCGTCGCGCAGCGGGTTGGTGTGGCCGAGCGCCTCGCGCACCTTGCGGCGGGCCCGGTTCAGGCGTGAGCGCACGGTGCCCACGGGGATGCCGAGGGCCTGCGCCGCCTCGTCGTACGACAGGTCGGCCCAGGCGATGAGCAGCAGGACGTCGCGGTCGCCCTTGGACAGGCGCGCGAGCGCGGCGGCCAGCAGCGGCCGGACGGCCGTCGCGCTCACGCCGTCCTCGACTCGTTCGGCGTACGGCTCCGCGACGTCGTCGTAGGGGCTGCGCGTGAGCGCCCGGTAGCGGGCGGCCTCGTCGCGGTGGTGCCGGGAGAGGAGCTTGCTGACGATGCCGAACAGCCAGGGACGGGCGTCTGGGCGGGTGAGGTCGTAGCGGTCCCGGCGCCGGAACGCGACCAGGAACGTCTCGCCCACCAGGTCTTCGGCGACCTCCGGACCGAGGCGGCGGGACACGTAGCGGTAGAGCATCGACGCGTAGCGGTCGAACAGCGCCGCGAACGCCTCGGGCCGCGCCCTGGACTCGGCGATCAGGTCCGAGTCCAGGCGTGGGGTGGCAAGGGGGATCATCAACGACACCATGGCATCGAGCCGGCCTAACCCTTCCGGGATCTGACAGCCATATCTCGCCACTTGTCCCTGTTCGGGTTCACGGCATGGACACGCCATACTCGCCGACGTATAGTCGCTCACGAGTATCAGGATGGGTGAGCACAATGGCCGGACGGCGGAAGGTGAGCGATCTTCTGGGCCTGGCCGTGCTCGCACCTGTTGGAGGAGGGCATCGCCGCCCGGCCGATGTGGCAGGCCTGGCACGAGTCCGGGCAGATGCCGCCCGAGGCGGCCGAACTCGCGGAAAGGGGCCTCACAACGGACTGAACTCGTCAGGACGGACCCCGGCCAAGGTGCGGGAACACCTGGCCGGAGCCCGTGACCCTCGAACCGAAACCCGCGGGCGGAATCCGGTCGGAAGGTGGCAACCGCAAGGATAGCCGGGCTTCCTCCACGGGCCGGTTCGGACACGCGTGATCCGAAACCGGAGGAGAGCATGGAGAAAATCAGGCAAAACCAGGCGCCCGGCATGGAGGGTGCGATGGCCCGGTGGTACGCGCGGCAGCGCGCCTCGGCGCCCCAGATCGCCGCCGTACGGCGGTACGCGGCGCAGGTCACCGCCGACCTGCCGGCCGAGGCGGCCGTCCTGGAGGTGGCTCCCGGGCCCGGTTACCTGGCCGTCGAGATGGCCCGGCTCGGCTGTGCGATGTCCGCGATCGACCTCAGCCGCACATTTGTGGAGATCACCGCGGAGAACGCCGCCCGGGAGGGGGTGCGCGTCGACGTGCGGCAGGGCGACGCCGCCGACCTCCCCTATCCCGACGGCTCGTTCGACCTGATCGTCTGTCAGGCCGCGTTCAAGAACTTCGGGCGGCCCGTCCGCGTGCTGGACGAGATGCACCGGGTGCTGCGTCCCGGCGGCACGGCGATCGTCCATGACATGAGCCGGGAGGCGTCCCGGGCCGCCATCGACGAGGAGGTCAGGGGGATGGGGCTCACGCCGCTGAACTCCTTCCTGACCAAGGTGCCGCTGCTGGCGCTGCGACGCCGCGCCTACTCCCGGAAGGTGTTCGCCCGCCTCGCCGCCGAGAGCGCGTTCGGAACCTGTGAGATCCGTGCGGAGGGGATCAGCATCGAGGTCCGGCTGACCAAGCGGGCCCGGTAGGTGTCAACCGGCCCGGGGTGCGGCGTTCCGGCCCGCCCCGGGCCCTGGTCACACGTAAGAGGCCGCGTCCGATGTCTCGTTTCAGGACGCGGCCGGTACGCCCGAGGGCTTCTCCTCGACGACCCGCAGCCCGCGTACGCCGGGGGCCAGCAGCGCGGCCAGCGTGACCAGGATGATGACCGCCCCGCAGGCGACCAGCGCCGGCCGCGGTCCCACCGCGATGGCCACCGGTCCGGCCAGCAGCAGGCCGAGCGGCCCGAACATCAGCGACCCGAGCGCGTCGTAGGAGCTCACCCGTGACAGCGACTCGGCCGGGATCTCGCGCTGCATGGTGGTCTGCCACAGCACGCCGAAGATGTCGAAGCACACGCCCATCACGAACGCCCCGCCCACGACCGTCCACAGCGGTGCGCTCAGGCCGAGCAGCACGTACGGCGCGGCGGTGGGCAGCGTGAGGAGCGTGGCGACCAGGATGGGCCGCCGGGGCCGCAGGCGCAGCGTGACGACCACTCCCACGATCATGCCGACGGCCTCGCCCGCGAGGACGGCCGACCAGGCGGGCGCCCCGCCCAGCGACTGCTTGGCCACCAGCGGCCCGAGCACGCCGTGGGCGGCCTGCAGCGCCATGACCAGGATCGAGAACTGGGCGACGACCACCCACAGCCACTGCCGGGAGACGAACTCGCGCCAGCCGTCCCGCAGTTCGGCCAGCACCGAGTGCCCGCCGCCGGCCGCCCGCTCGGCCGGCGTGAGGCGCAGCAGTGCGATCAGCACGGCGGCCACGGCGAACATCGCCCCGCTGGCCGTCAGCGCCCATCCGCCTCCCAGCAGGACCACGGCCGCGCCGCTCAGCACGAGGCCGGCGACGCGGGAGATGTTCTGTCCCAGTCCCAGCAGCGCGTTGGCGGTCTGCAGCCGGTCGGCGGGCACCACGTCCGGGATGATCCCGGTCAGGGCGGGGAACAGGACCGCGGCGGCGATGCCGCTCACCGCGCTCGCGGTCACGAGGGCGGGCAGCGGAGTCCAGCCGGTGAGCATCATCGCGGCCAGAGAGAAGTACGCCGCCGCGTTGAGCGTCTCCCCCGCCATCATGACCCGGTGGCGCGGCAGCCGGTCGGCGATCACGCCGCCGACGAGCATGAACAGCACCATCGGCAGCGCCTCGGCGGTGAGCACGGCGGACAGCGTCGTGGCGGTGGCGCCGGGGAGGCCGAGCACGCCGAAGGCGAGGGCCACCGGGGCGAAGGCGGTGCCGAGTACGGAGATCGTCCGGGCCGCCAGCAGCAGGGCGAACCGCCGATCCCTGAGCAGGCCGAGATCACGGCGGAGGCCAGGCATGAGAACAACTCCGGAGGATGTGGGACATGGGGAAGGGGGCGACGTTCCATCGTGCCGTCCCCGCCCGCGCCCGTCACCTGATTTACGGCCGCACGGGATTCGACGGGAGGAGCGGACCGGACCTTCCGACCGGACCTTCCGACCGGACCTTCCGACCGGCGCGGTGACGTCTCCTACGACGGCTGCCAACCCGGTGGACGGCGCCCTTTCACGCGTCCGCGTAGCGGCGGCATCTGCCGTCGAGCCAGGCGCGGTAGTCGTGGGTGTGGCTGGTCATCACGCTGGTGGGAGCCTGGTCGAACACGGCCTGCCACCGCGGCACGTTGAGCTGCCATGGAGGCGGCGGCTCGTCCCATTTGACGCCGTCGGTCCACTTCGCCGCCGAACCTCGCAGATGTTCCGGCAGCCGGTCGGCGAGCCCCGCCTCGATCCACTCGTCGTGTGAGTACACGAGGATCGGCTGCGCGTCCTGCCGCTCGACGACGGGATCGACGATCTCCCGCCACGCGGCGGCGCCGTGCTCCGGGTCGGCCAGGACGGGCTCGGCGGACGCCTTGATCTCCAGCAGCGCGATCAGCCCCCGGGCGCGGACGTGGTCGAGCCACTCCGGCAGCGTCGGCACGCGCTCACCCGCGTACGGTCCGCGGGCGACGCGGCGGTCGCGCAGGTTCCCGGGCCCGTCGGCCCACCCGATCTCGCGGATCTCCTGCCGGGGACCGGTCAGCCCGTTCGTCGTCCTGTTGTGCCACATGACCGCCTTCGTGCCCTGCCGCGTGAGCTGGACGTCGGCCTCGACTCCGTCGGCGCCCCACGACGCCTGGTCGTCCACGGCCCGCAGCACGTTGGGCTGGCGGATCACGTCCTTCGCCTTGGCGCCGGCGCTCTTCGGGTAGCCGCCGTGGCCGATCACCAGCGGGCACGGCGGCAGCTCCGCCGCGGGCGCGGGTGCGACCACGGCGACCACGGCGACCACGGCGACCACGAGGGCCAGCGCGGCTCCCGCCGATGCCCTGGTCATCGCTCGTCCTCCCCACTCGACCACGGCTGACCAGCGCATTGTGTGCGGACGCGGATGGACCGTGCGGCCGGCGCCGCGCGGGCGGACCCTTTCTTGACGACACCGGGATTCCTTACGACGCTGGGGAGCGGTTCAGGCGAGCTGGGCGGCCTGGAGCCCGGAGTAGACGCCCGGCCTGCGGCTCAGCTCGTCGTGAGTGCCCACCTCGGCGATCCGGCCGTCCCGCATCACGACGATCCGGTCGGCCGTACGGATGGTGGACAGGCGGTGGGCGACGACGAAGACCGTGCGGCCCGCGACCAGGCGGGCGAGCGCCTGCCGGATCAGCGCCTCCGACGCGGTGTCGAGCGCCGAGGTCGCCTCGTCCAGGATCAGCACCCGCGGGTCGCGGACGAGCGCGCGGGCGATGGCGAGCCGCTGCCTCTGCCCGCCGGACAGCCGCGCGCCGCGCTCGCCCACGATCGTGTCGAGCCCGTGCGGCAGCCGGTCGATGAACTCCAGGGCGTTCGCGTCGCGCAGGGCGGCCCGCAGGGTCTCCTCCGGCACGTCCCGCATTCCGTACGTGACGTTGTCGCGGATGCTCCCCTCGAACAGGATCGACTCCTGGGGCACCACGGACAGGAAGCGCCGGTAGGTCCGCAGGTCGAGCTCCTCCATGTCCCGGCCGTCCAGCAGGATGCGGCCCGAGGTGGGGCGCAGGAAGCCGATCACGAGGTTGAGCACGGTCGACTTGCCCGCCCCCGAGGCCCCGACCAGGGCGATGGTCTCGCCGGGAGACACGGTGAGGCTGAAGTCGTCCACGGCGGGCCGGTCCGCCTCGTAGGCGAGCGACACCGACCGGAACTCGAACTCGCCGCGGACCGCCGTCACCTCGGCCTTGCCGTCGTTGTTCTCCAGGTCGGGCGCCTGGAGCACCTCGCCGATCGAGCGTACGGACTCCAGGCCCTTGCTGATCACGGGCGTCAGGCTCATCAGCGTGGTGACCGAGGTGGTGAGCGTGGTGAAGAACGTACTGAGCATGACCACGTCGCCGGCCGTGATCGGCAGCACCTGGTAGTAGGAGATCAGCGCGGAGCCGGCCAGGAAGCCCGCGGCGAGCACGTTCAGCGTGATCCAGGCCATCGCGCCGAACCGGCCGTTGAGCAGGTCGAGCCGCAGGCCGGTACGCAGGACGCGGGTGAGCGTGCCGTCCATGCGGTGCAGCGCGTCCTGCTCCAGGCCGTGGGCGCGGGTGATGGGGATCAGGTGGGTCATCTCGGTGACGCGCGCCGACAGCCGCTCGACCTCCTGGCGGAAGCTCTCGTTGTCGGCCCGCAGGCGGTTGCGCATCCGCATCACCAGGACCGCGGCCGCCGGGACGACGAGCAGGAAGACCGGCAGCGCGGCCGGCACCCGGAAGGCGATCACCACGAGACCGCCCATGAGCATGGTCACCGCCGCCAGGCCGCCGTCGGCCGTCTGCTGCACCATCTGCTCGACGCTCTCGACGTCCCTGACGACCTTGGTCTGCAGCACCCCGGCGCTCACGCGGGAGTGGTAGCCGATCGACAGGTGCTGCATCCTGCGGCACAACGCCGACCGCAGCCCGGTGCCCACCTGGCGGATCGCGCCGTGCAGGCAGCGTACGTACAGCAGGTGGCCGGGGAGGTTCAGCAGGAGCAGGACGAGCAGCACGGCCGTCGACGTCAGCAGGTCGGCGACGGGCGCGTGCCGGACGAGCGCGTCGATGACGTTCGCGGTGACCAGGGGGAGCAGCCAGGTCGGGCTGTGCTTGACCGTGAAGGCCACGACGGCGAGGACGAGGCGGGGCCGGTGCTCCCGGAAGAGATAGGCCAGCGTGCGGAGCGGGTGCTCGCCCCGGTACCGATGGTCCAGAGCGTTGTGCGGAAGCACCATCCCGACAATCTCCCTACCGGAACCGAGAAGGGTAAAAAGTTCCTAAAAGATCCTAAGAGCCGACAGGGGGGCGTGCCCAGGACGGACGGAACCTCGCGGGGAGACCAAGGGGCACCAAGTGCCTATCCTGAAGAGTGGAGGGTAACCTCATCGGGAAGGCAAGAGCGATCCTCCCGAAAGTCCGCTCTTGTGGATGCCTCGCGGAAGGTGGCCGGCGGATCCGATGAGCGGAGGTGATCGCATTCTGCGGCTTACTCCTGTGAGCGGCCACTCTCTCGACGCGAGCGAATCGTCCCCCGAAGCGATGGCCGGGCTGGTGCAGGCCATGCTCGATGCGACCTTGATCCAGGGCGTCTGGCTGGTGCCCATCCGCGATCAGGCCGGTGTGATCGTCGACTTCGAGGTGTGCGCGGCCAGTCCCGAGGCCAGGGACATCCAGGACAGGACCGGCAAGGAGCTCGTCGGCCTGCGCGCGATCGAGGCATACCCGGGTGTCGCCGGCTCCCCTCTGTGGGACGCCTACCTCCGTGTCATGGAGACCGGGGAACCCGAGGACGTCGATCCCTACGTGCACCGGGAAGACGGGGACGGCGTCGCTCATCTGTCCACTTACGGCGTCCGCCTGGCCCGCCTGCAGGGTGGCCTGCTCGCCTCCTGGGTTCGCCACGACAGGGAGGAGCGCCTGTCCGCCCGGCTGCTCCACACCGAGCGCCTGGGCCACCTCGGATGGGGGCACTGGAGCCTCA
This sequence comes from Microbispora sp. NPDC046933, assembly GCF_040644635.1. Classification (NCBI taxonomy): domain Bacteria; kingdom Bacillati; phylum Actinomycetota; class Actinomycetes; order Streptosporangiales; family Streptosporangiaceae; genus Microbispora; species Microbispora sp. NPDC046933. Next base: position 44,817 of record NZ_JBEYWW010000023.1, read on the forward strand.
TCACCGGCGAGGCCGAGTGGTCCGACCAGCTCTACATCATCCACGGGCGGGATCCGGCCGAGGGTCCGTTCGCGCTGGAGTACTACCGTGAGATCGCCCACCCCGACGACGTCCCGGTCGTCGAGCACGCGCTCACGACGCTGACCGGCACCGGCGGGCCGCACGAGTTCGAGATCCGCATCCGCGTCCGCGACGAGTACCGGCACATCAGGGCGACCGCCGAGGTCAGCCGGGACGCGAACGGGCGGCCCGTCGAGATCCACGGCGTCGTGCAGGACGTGACCGACTGGCGCAGGACCGCCGACGAGCTCGCCGAGGTCACCCAGCGGCTGGAGGAGGAGTCGCAGCTCACCGCGCGGCTGCAGAGCATCATCCTGCCGGTGCAGGACTCGGTGCCCGGGCTGCAGATCGGCGTGCGCTACTTCCCGGCCGAGACGGCGCCGCTGGGCGGCGACTGGTACCAGGCCATCCACGTCGACCACGGGGAGGCGCTGCTGGCGGTGGGCGACGTGGCCGGGCACGGCCTGGCCGCCGCCTCCGCGATGGCCAAGCTGCGGCACGCGATCACCGGGCTGGCCTTCGCCGACCACGATCCGGCGCAGATCCTCGTGGCGCTGAACCGGCTGCTCCGGCGCATGCGGCCCGACGTGCTGGCGACGTCGGTCGTGGCCCGCTACCGGACCAAGGACCGCACGCTGAGGTGGACCCACGCGGGGCACCCGCCGATGCTGCTGGTCCGGGGTGACAAGGTCCACCGGCTGCTCCACCCCGGGGTGCTGCTCGGCGTCTTCGAGGACGTGACCTACAGCTGCGCCGAGATCCGGCTGGAGCCGGACGATCTGCTCCTCATGTTCACCGACGGTCTGATCGAACGGCCGGGCCGGGACCTGTTCGAGGGCCTGGACATCCTCAGCGCGGCGATCGGCGAGACCGTGCCGAAGGTGCCACCGCAGGATCGGGTGGCGGCGGTCATGGAGGCCCTGGCCCCGAGCAACACCGGCGACGACACCTGCATCCTGGTCGCCCGCATTTTGCCGAACTCCTTGGAAGCGTCCTGATGTCTGACCTTCACAACATCTCGACAGCCGAGACCACGTTCGCCGCCGAGAGCAGCGGAAGCATCGGAGTGCTGACGGTGCGGGGGACGCTCGACTTCACCACGCACGAGCCGGCCACGGAATTCTTCGACAAGGCGTTCGCCCAGTTCGGGCCGTACCTCGTGGTGAACCTGCTCGAACTGGACTTCCTCGATTCCAGAGCGACGGGGCTGCTGGTCAACTCCTGGAAGCGCGCGCTGGACGGGGGAGGCTGGCTGGCCCTCGTCGCGGTGGAGCAGGGCGCGGCCCGCGCGTTGTGGATCACCGGCCTGACGTCCCACGTCCCGGTCTTCCCCACCGTCGCGGACGCTCTCGCCGCCGCGCCGTCCCGCGACGCCGAGTAGCCTGCAGCGACGCCGAATAACCGGCAGCGACGTCCCGCGACGCCGAGTAGCCCGCCGCGACGCCGAGTAGCCCGCCGCGACGCCGAGTGGCCCGCAGCGAACCGCCACGGCCTCGCCCGGGGACCGTCACCCCGCGCCCAACTCCTCCTCACATGCCCGCTGTGGGCGGGATAGAGCCCATGAGCGGGGGTAGCACCCGAGGAAGTCGGCCATGGAGGGGGCGCAGCCATGAAACGTCTCGTTGCCGGAGCGGCGGCGCTCGCGGCCGCCGGCCTGGGGATGGCGCGATGGGCGGCCTCACGTGGCCGAGTCCCGGGCGCGGCGAAGGACCCGCTGGAGTCCAGCCGCTGGCTGGGCGTCACGATCAACCGGCCGCCGGACGAGGTCGCCCCGGCCGGGCACCTGCCCGAACCGCTGGCCCGGGTGGACGCCGAGGTGCGGATGAACCGGGCGCCCGGCGACCGGGGCACGGAGATCTACGCCCGGCCGAGAGAACACCGGGCCGGCGCCGAAGGCGTCCTCGCCCGGCTGCGGGGTGAGGACCCCCGCACCACGGTCCGTACGGCGCTGCGCGAAACGAAGTCCCTGCTGGAGACCGGCGACGTGCTGCGGTCGGACGAGGAGATCGCGACGACCCGGCCGACCCTGCCGGGCAAGGTGCTCGACATGGCACTGGGACGCGCGTCCGAAGGGGGCCGGTTGTGAAGGCATTGTGCTGGCAGGGTGTGAACGAGCTGTCGGTCGAGCAGGTGCCCGACCCCGTGATCCTCAACGCCCAGGACGCGATCGTGAAGGTGACGGCGAGCACCACCTGCGGTTCCGACCTCCACCTGCTCGGCGGCTACATCCCGGCCATGCGGGCCGGGGACGTCATCGGGCACGAGTTCATCGGCGAGATCGTCGACGTCGGCCCCGAGGTGCGCCGGCACCGGCCGGGCGACCGGGTCGTGGTCTGCTCGATCATCGGATGCGGCCGCTGCTGGGCCTGCCGGCACGACGAGTGGTCGCTGTGTGAGAACAGCAACCCCAAGCCGGGGGTCACGGACCTGATGTGGGGCGGCACGACCGCCGGCATCTTCGGTTACTCGCACGCGATGGGCGGCTTCCGGGGCAGCCACGCCGAGTACATCCGCGTGCCCTTCGTGGACTACAACGCGTTCAACGTCCCCGAGGGCGTCTCGGACCTCGACGCCCTGTTCGCCTCCGACGCGGCCCCGACGGGCTGGATGGGCGCCGAGCTCGGCGGCGTACGGCCCGGAGACGTGGTCGCGGTGTGGGGGTGCGGCGGCGTCGGACAGATGGCCGCCCGGGCCGCCATGCTCCTCGGCGCCGAGCGGGTCGTCGCGATCGACCGCTACCCGGAACGGCTGGCCATGACCGCCCGCCACGTCGGCTGCGAGGTGATCGACTACACGAGCACCGACGTCACCGCCGAGCTGCGCGAGCGCACCGGCGGCAGGGGCCCGGACGTGTGCGTCGAGGCCGTCGGCATGGAGGCCGACAGCACCGGGATCCAGCGCGTGTACGACGGGATCAAGCAGCAGCTCCGCCTGGAGCAGGACCGCCCGATCGCCGTACGGGAGGCGATCCACGCCTGCCGCAAGGGCGGCTCGGTGTTCGTGCTGGGGGTCTTCGCCGGCTTCGTGGACAAGTTCCCGCTCGGCGCGCTGATGAACAAGGGCCTCACGCTGCGGGGCGCGCAGCAGCACGGCCAGCGGTACATCCCGAAGCTGCTCGACCTCATCGCCAAGGGCGATCTGAAGACCTCCTACCTCGCGACGCACACCATGACGCTCGACGAGGGGCCGAAGGGCTACGACATGTTCAAGCACAAGAAGGACGGCTGCGTCCGCGCCGTCTTCCGCCCCTGGGCCTGACTGACCTGCGAGACAGCGCCCGCCGCCCCGATGCGAGGCGGCGGGCTGGTGATCTCAGCGTACGGCTGGGGCGGCCAGCCGTTCCGCCTCATGGTGCAGTGCCTCGATGAGGACGAGCTCCAGGCGGAGTTCGTCGTCCACGAGGCTGTCGAGGACGTCCATCCGGGCCTCCTTGTTTCCAAAGACGTCCCGCGGCACGCGGCGGTTGACCATGGCGCGATGCGAATACGGATGGAATGTGGCGATGCGTCCCGCCGATCGCGCCGTACCGCGGGCTACCCAGGACGGACGCGACATCACTTACATCCGTCACAGAAGTCCCGGAAAACAAAAAATCCACTCCAGGGCGGAGTGGACACGGGCGTGATGGCCTATAGTGAGAGGATTCCCAATCATCTGAAGTTCAGACGCTGTCACTAGGAGTTTATCACAGGAATGGGTGACCGTCAATCCGACTCCGCTCGCGCCGAGGCCCTGCGGATCGAGCAGTCCTACGTCTCCATGCTGTACGACCGCCTCGACATCGCCCGCGAACGGGCCGAGCGCGGCATGCGGGAAGTCCTGGGCCGTGGCGGTGCGGGAACCCGCCAGGCCGTCGTGGAGCGGGAGGTGGCGGCGGCCGAGCACGCCCGCCGCCTCGCGCAACTGTCGGCCGTCGAACGCGGCCTGTGCTTCGGCCGCATCGACGACGCCGGGGGCGAGACCCTCTACATCGGCCGCATCGGGCTGCGCGACGACGACCACACGTCCGTGCTCGTCGACTGGCGGGCCACCGCCGCCCGCCCCTTCTACGTCGCCACCCCCAGCGACCCGGGCTCCCTCGTCCGCCGCCGTCACCTGCACACCCGGCACCGCGACGTCGTGGCCATCGACGATGAGGTCTTCGACCTCGACCGGATGGCCGACGGAGACCGCCGTACGCTCGTCGGCGAGGCCGCGCTGCTCGCGGCGCTGCGGCGCGGGCGCACCGGACGCATGGGCGAGGTCGTCGCCACCATCCAACGCGAGCAGGACCGGGTGATCCGCTCCGGCCTGGCGGGGGCGCTGGTCGTGCAGGGCGGGCCGGGCACGGGCAAGACCGTCGCCGCCCTGCACCGGGCGGCGTACCTGCTCTACACGCACCGCGACACGCTGGATCGGCGCGGCGTGCTCGTCGTCGGGCCCAACGCCGCGTTCTCCCGCTACATCAGCCAGGTGCTGCCCGCGCTGGGCGAGACGCAGGTGGTGCTGGCGAGCATGGGCGGGCTCCACCCCGGGGTGCGGGCCACCGCCGAGGACGAGCCGGCCGTCGCCGTCGTCAAGGGCGACCCGCGCATGGCCAAGGTGGTCGAGGAGGCGGTCCGCGACCGCGAGCGCGTGCCTGAGGGCGACCTGGAGGTGAAGATCCCCGTCCGCACCTCGGTGCGCGGCGGCGTGGAGGTCGTGGTCGAGGAGATGACGCTGCGGGTGGACCACGCCACCTGCCTGCGGGCCCGGGACCGCGCACGCGGCCTGCGGCGGCAGCACAACATCGCCCGGTGGACCTTCGTGGACCAGGTGCTGCGGGCGCTGGCCCGGGACGAGGCGGCCAAGCTCGACCGGCCGCTGGAGGACGGCGACCTGCGATACGCCGCCACGACCCTGTGGGAGCACCGGTCGGTGCGCGACGCGCTCGACGCGCTGTGGCCGGAGATCACCCCGGAGCGGCTCGTCCGCGAACTCCTGTCGGACGAGGAGCGGCTGCGTACGGCGGCCGGGCCCCACCTGGCGGAGGAGGAGCGCGGGCTCCTGCTGCGGCCCCGCGAGGCGCCGTGGACGGTCGGCGACGTCCCCCTGCTGGACGAGGCCGCCGAACTGCTCGGCGAGTACGACTACGGGGCCGGGGCCAGGCGGCGCCGCGCGGAGGAGGAGCGCCGCGAGGAGGAACTGTACGCGCGGGAGGTCCTGACGATCACCGAGGTCGACCCGGTGCTCGACGCGACCCTGCTGGCCGGCCGCAACCGCGACGACGGGCCGTACCTGACGACGGCCGATCGGGCCGCCCGCGACCGCACCTGGGCGTACGGGCACGTGATCGTGGACGAGGCGCAGGAGCTGTCGGCGATGGCCTGGCGGACGGTGATGAGGCGGGTCCCGGCCCGCTCCCTGACGGTCGTCGGCGACCTCGCCCAGACCGGCTCGGCGGCGGGCGCGCGGTCGTGGGGCGAGATGCTCGATCCGTACGTGAAGGGACGCTGGCGGGAGGAGCGCCTGCTGGTCAACTACCGGACGCCGGCCGAGATCATGGAGGTGGCCGCCGACGTGCTGCGTGCCGTGGCGCCCGGGGAGGAGCCGCCCGAGTCGGTCCGGTTCGGTGACGCCCGCCCCCGCGCCGTGCCCGCCGCCGGGACCGACCTGCGGCTGCTCGTGGAGTCGGAGCTGCGCGAGATCGGGGAGGGGCGGGTCGGCGTCGTCACGCCGGACGCCCGGCACGCGGAGGTCGCCGCGTTGTTCCCCGAGGCCGTCGATCCCCTGGACAGCCCGGTGGCCGTCCTCACCGTGCGGAGCTCGAAGGGCCTGGAATTCGACGCGGTGGTGGTCGTGGATCCCGAGGGCATCCTGCGTCAGTCGCCGAAGGGCGGCCAGGACCTGTACGTCGCCATCACCCGGGCGACCCGGCGGCTCACCGTCGTCTACGAGGACCGCCTCCCCGCCCTACTGCACCGCTTGGAGCCCCCACAAGCGCTCCGATGAGCGAAGCGGGAGACACAGCACGGCCGGCGTTGGGGGAACGCCGGCCGTACCGGGTGGCTGTGAGGGGCGTGTTAGGACATTTTTCCCGAGATCTCGTCGGCGGCCTTGTCGGCCTTCTCGCCGACTTCCCCGGCCTTGTCTCCGACCCACTTGCTGGCGTCGGAGCCGGTGTGCCGCATGCTCTCCCGCATGGTCTCGGCCCAGCGCTGGGCGTTGTTCCGGTACATCGCCACACCCACCGCGCCGATCGCGACGCCGCCCAGCAGCGCGACGACCGGCCAGCGCCGGCGGGTCTTCCTGGCACTGGTCACGTCGATCCGGCGGGCCAGCTCGGTCAGGAACGCGCTCACGATCGGAGCGATCTGTTCCTCGACCGACTGCGCCGCCTGGTCGAGCTTCGGCGCCGCCCAGATCCTGGCGTCCTCGATCCGGTGCGTGGCGAGATCCCGTGCGGTCTCCGCCACCGGACTCATCCGGCCGCTGGCCTTCATCGCCTGGTCCCTCATCCTGCTCAGCCACGTTTGCGGGATGATCACCTCGGCGCGGCGCCTTCTGTTCATTGTCAGGGACACGATCAACCTCCCCAATCGACGGGGCCCCGGAACGACCCCTTCCCGGATGGTCGTGGCTCAATCACGAGCGGTGTTTGAAGGCATGCTCGATACCCTGTTCACCGGACAACTAACACGAGCTAACAAAGGGGGCGGCCCTCGTGGCTGACAACCTCATCGCGAATCTGCGCACGAACCACGGCACGATCCGCGTCCAGCTGTTCCCCAACAAGGCGCCGAAGACCGTGCGCAACTTCGTCGAACTCGCCGAGGGCACCCGGGAGTGGACCCACCCGGAGACCGGCGAGAAGACGAACGCCAAGCTCTACGACGGCACGATCTTCCACCGCGTCATCAAAGGCTTCATGATCCAGGGCGGCGACCCGCTCGGGCAGGGCGTCGGCGGCCCCGGCTACAGCTTCGACGACGAGATCCACCCGGAGAACCAGTTCAACCGGCCCTACCTGCTCGCCATGGCGAACGCCGGCAAGCGGTTCGGCAAGGGCACCAACGGCTCCCAGTTCTTCATCACGGTGAGCCCCCAGCCGCACCTCAACCAGGGGCACACGATCTTCGGTGAGGTGATCGAGGGCACGGAGGTGGTCGACGCGATCGCCATGACCTCCACCGGTCGCAACGACCGGCCGGTGAACGACGTGGTCCTCGAAGAGGTCACCATCGAGCGGTCCTGACGCCGCATCCGGAGACGCCCTGGCCGCGCGAACACGCGGCCGGGGCGTTTCCGGCTTATAGGCTGGCTCGTGGATGCGCCCCCACACCGGGATTCGCCCAGGAAAGGACCCCATGACCTCCCAGCCTCCGCCGCCCCCGCAGCCGGGGGCGCAAGCCGTACCCACCTGCTACCGGCACCCCGAGCGCGAGACCTACGTCCGCTGCCAGCGCTGTGAACGCCCGATCTGCCCCGACTGCATGCGCGAGGCCGCGGTCGGCCACCAGTGCCCCGAGTGCGTCCGCGACGGCAGTCGCGAGGTGCGGCAGGCCCGCGCGACGTTCGGCGGCGCCGCCGTGGCCGTTCCCCGCGTCACGTGGACCCTGCTGATCCTCAACGTGCTCGCGTACGCGGCCGAGGTCCTGCGCCCGGACGAGGTCGTCCAGCGGTTCGCCATGTCGTCGGCATGGGTCTACCTGGGCGAGTGGTGGCGGCTGATCACCAGCGCCTTCCTGCACGCCCCGCCGCCGTCGTTCTGGCACATCCTGTTCAACATGTGGGCGCTCTACGCGCTCGGTCCCGAACTGGAGCGCAGGCTCGGCTCGGGCCGGTTCGCCGCGCTCTACCTGCTGTCGGCGCTCGGCGGCTCGGTCGCCATCTACCTGTTCGGCACGTGGGCCGTCGGCGCCTCCGGCGCCATCTACGGCCTGTTCGGCGCGTTGTTCGTCGTCGCCCGCAGGCTCGGATACGACGCCCGCGGCGCCCTGTGGCTGATCGGCATCAACGTGGTGCTCACGTTCGTCGTGCCGGGCATCAGCTGGCAGGGCCACCTCGGCGGGCTCGTGACCGGCACGATCGTCGCGGCCGGCTTCGCCTACGCCCCGCCGCGCAACCGCACCCTCGTGCAGGCCGGCGTCGCCGCCGCGGTGCTGGTGGCGCTGGTCCTGCTCCTCACCATGCTCCCGCCGTACGGCCTGCGCCTGGAGGGCGCCTTCACCTGACGCTCCCCGTGGCCCCGCCAGGGGCGGTGATGCGGTCGAGCCAGCGCCGGAGCAGGGCGGTCTCGACCGGCTCCAGGGCGTCGGTGCCGGCGAGGTCGAGCTGCGCGCGCAGGCGCAGCGCGGCCTCGCGGAGGGGATCGGCGTCCTCCCGCACGGTCGCCTCGGTGAGCACGTGCGCGAACACGGCGTCGCGCATGCGGTGGGACAGCGCGGGGTCGTCGAAGAGCTCGGGGCCGGCGATGTGGTCGAGCGCGGCTCCGACGCTCGCGGACAGGATCAGCCGGGCGGCGACCGGCGGCTCGACCTTCAGCGCGCCGATCGCCGCGCACCGTACGAGCGTCGCCTCCAGCAGCTCGAACACCCGGTCGCGAGCCGTGGACCGGGACCACGGCCGAGGCGTGAACATGAGCTGGTAGAGGGCCCGGTTCTCCCGCGCGAACGCCATGTGGCCGTCCCAGCCGGCCCGCAGGTCGGCCACCGGGTCGGCCGTCTGCTCCTGCGCGGCCTTGAGCGCCGCGTAGCGCTCGTACCCGTGGTCGGCGACGGCGTCGAGGAGCCCCCGCTTGTCGCCGAACAGCCGGTAGAGCACGGGCTGGGTCACGCCGACCGCCTCACAGACCGCCCGCGTGGCGATGTCGTTGTCCGAGGACGTCGCCAGTTGCTTCTCGGCGGCCTCGATCATCGCCGCGCGTAGGGTCTCCGCACCTGCCATGTAACCATGATACGGACCCTCGCTAGCGTTGATATGGAGAGCGTGCTAGCGTCTGTGTCGTAACGCCGATACGAGCAGTACATATCGGTGATATCCGAGGGGGATTCTCCAATGAGTGATCAGCGCGTGGCCGTCGTCAGCGGCGGCTCCCGTGGGATCGGCCGGGCGATCGCGACGACGCTGGCCGCCCGCGGCTTCGCCGTCGTCGTGGGATATCAGGGATCGGCCGCGGCCGCGGCCGAGGTGGTCGACGCCGTCACGTCGGCCGGCGGCCGGGCGATCGCGGCGCAGGCCGACGTCGCGGACGAGAACGCGGTCGCGGCCATGTTCGACGCGGCGGACAAGGAGTTCGGCGGGGTCGACGTCGTCGTCAACTCGGCGGGGCGCCTGTCGCTGTCCCCGATCGCCGACCTCGACCTCGCCGACCTGGACGCCCTGCACCGCACCAACATCCGCGGCACCTTCGTCATGGCGCGGGAGGCCGCGCGCCGCGTGCGCGGCGGCGGCGCGATCGTCACCCTGTCCACGTCCATCGTGGGCCTGCAACCGCCCACCTACGGGGCGTACGCCGCCAGCAAGGGCGCCGTCGAGGCGATGACGCTGGTGCTCGCCCGCGAGCTGCGGGGTCGGGACATCACGGTCAACGCGGTGGCGCCCGGCCCGACCGCCACGGAGCTGTTCCTCGACGGCAAGGACGAGGCCACGATCGAGCGGATGGCCAAGCAGCCCCCGCTCGAACGGCTCGGCACCCCCGAGGACATCGCGGAGGTCGTCGCCTTCCTGGCGAGCCCCGCGGGGCACTGGGTCAACGGGCAGGTCGTGCGCGCGAACGGCGGCATCGTCTGACGCCCGCCGCACCCTGAACCGACATCACATCAAAATCTCGAAATCAACGGAAGGAATGACCATGCCGTTCGCCAACCTCAAGGTGCCCGCCGACACCCTGACCCCCGAGTCCAAGAAGAAGCTCATCGACGCCGTCACCGACGCCTACGTCGGCGTGTACGGCGAGCGGGCCCGGGCGACCACCCTGGTCCTCGTCGAAGAGGTGCCTGACGGCGGCTGGGGCCTCGGCGGGAACATCCTCACCGCCGAGATGCTCGGCCGAAGCTGACCCTCCCTGCGGCCGGGCCGGACGGTTCGCCGTCCGGCCCGAACCCGCCGCAGGGGCCGCTCATCGCCTGCTGCCCACAGGCTGTGGATAAAAGCTGTGGAAAGATTTTGGGAAAGCGCCCTAACGCCACTTGGTCGACAGCACGACGCCGACGATGATGAGCCCGAAACCGATCAGCAGGTTCCAGTTCGCCAGGGCGGAGATGCCGGGAACGCTCGGCGCGATGTAGTAGACCGCGATCCAGGCGATACCGATGATCCAGCAGGCCACCATGACGGGGGCGAGCCAACGGGGGCTGACCTTGACTGTCTGCGCCTTCTGCGGCGGCGTGTAGACGGCCTTCTTGCGGGTCTTCGACTTGGGCACGGGAGCTTCTCCTGGTGGGTACCCGCGCGGTCGTGCGGGCTGGTGTCAATAGCGTAATCGCTGTGGCGGTGAAGTCCCGAGCAAGGATAGTCGGCGCGGAGCCGCCGGGGCGATCCCCCATGCGGGATTGCCGTACGCTGAAAGTCCGATTTCCGCTCTGGCACACCCAGCCACCCCGGTCAAGCGGGAGACAGCTATGAGCCCGATCCGGGTGCTCGTGGTCGACAATCACGACAGCTTCGTGCACACGATCGTGCAGTATCTGCGCGGTCTGGGCGCGGACTGCGACGTACGGCCGCGCGACCACGTCGCCGTGGGCGACGCCGACGCCTTCGACGCCGTGCTCGTGTCGCCGGGCCCCGGCGCGCCGGAGGCGGCCGGGGTGTCGGTGCCCCTCGTCCGGCACTGCGCCGAGCGCGGCCTGCCGCTGCTCGGGGTCTGCCTCGGCCATCAGGCCATCGCCGTGGCGTACGGGGCCGTGGTGGACCGCGCGCCCGAGCTCATGCACGGCCGCACCAGCCTGATCTCCCACGACGGGCGGGGCGTGTTCCGGGAGCTTCCTTCGCCGGTCACGATGACGCGTTACCACTCGCTCGCCGTGGTCCCCGGCACCGTGCCGGACGCGCTGGAGGTGACGGCCACCACCCCGGACGGCGTCATCATGGGCCTGCGCCACCGCGACGCCCCCATCGAGGGCGTGCAGTTCCACCCCGAGTCGGTCGTGTCCGAGCACGGCCATCGGCTGCTCGGAAATTGGCTCGCGCAGATCGTGTAACGCTTTCCGCTCTCGTTACGACTACAAGAGTGAGGGCTTCCGCCATTGCCCCCGAGTGGCGGAAGCCCTTCCTCATGCCCGCGCCGTTCGTCCGCGCTGTTCGTCGGGCCGTCCGCGTCGCGGCAGTGCTCCCGAGACGCCCCCGAGACGCCCCCGAGACGCCTTCCGAAACGCCTTCCGAAACGCCTCTGAAACGCCGACGGCGGCCACCGCCTCGCGGTGACCGCCGTCCACCCATCTCGTCTAGTTGCCGAACGGGTTGTCGCCGCCGTCTCCGGGCCCTCCGATGTCCACGCCGCCCCCGCTGTCGCCCCCGGTGTCGTCGCCGGTCGGCGAGTCCGTCGGCTCGTTCTGCACCGGCGGCTGGGTCGGCGTCTCCTGCTGCTGCGGCCCGCTGGAGACGGTCAGCGTGATCGTGGTGTTGGGGTTGAGCTTGGTCCCCGCCTGCGGCGACTGGTCGATCACGTTGCCCTGCGGCACCACGTCGCTCGGCTGCTCCGACGTCTTGACCCTGAAGCCCGCGCCCTTCAGCGTCTGACTCGCGTCCTCAAGCGTGAGGCCGACGACGCTCGGCACCTCGGTCATCTCCTTGGGCACGTACAGCCGGACCAGGGCGCCCTTCTCGACCTTCTCTCCGGGCTTGGGGTTACTGTCGAACACCTTGCCCTGTTCCTTGGTGGAGGCCTTCGGCACGATGCTGACCTTCAGCTCCAGCGCCTCCAGTTCGGTCCTGGCCTCCTCCGGCGTCTTGCCGATCAGGTCGTCGGGGACGGTGACCTTCTCCTCGCCCTTGGACACGATGACGGTGACCGTGGCTCCGCGGTCGGCCTGCTCGCCAAAGGCGGGGTCGGTGCTCACCACGGAGCCCTTGGGCACGTCGCTGTTGAACTCCTCCGGCCCGAAGGCGACCTTGAACCCGGCCCCCTCCAGCGCCTTCTGGGCCGCCGCCTTCGTCTGGTTCGTCACCCGCGGCACCTCGACCTTGTCGGCCGTGGAGGAGCCGCCGGACCCGAGGAAGGCGTAGCCGACGCCGACCATGGCACCGATCACCAGCAGCGGGATGAGGATCCACAGGGCGGTCTTCAGCGTGCTGTTGCCGCCGCCGCTGCGCCGCCGCCCGTCGTACCGGCCGCCGCCGCGCTCCTCCTGGCCGTACTCGTAGTCGGGGACGGCGCGGGTGCTCTGCGTCATGGGGGCGCCGCCGGCCGTGGTCATCGTCCGCGTGCGGTCCGCCGCGCCGTACCCGTTGTACTGCTGGGTGGCCATCGCCATCGTCTGCGGGTCGACCGGCATGCCGGACAGGGCCCGCTGGATGTCGCCGCGCATCTCCGCGGCGCTCTGGTAGCGGTGGACCGGGTCCTTGGCCATCGCCTTGAGCACGATCGCGTCGGCCCACTGGGGGATCTCGGGGTCGATCCGCGACGGCGGGATGGGGTCCTCCCGCACGTGCTGGTAGGCGATCGCCACGGGGGAGTCGCCGGTGAAGGGCGGCTGCCCGGTGAGCAGCTCGTACAGCACACAGCCGGTCGAGTAGATGTCGCTGCGGGCGTCCACGCGCTCGCCGCGGGCCTGCTCGGGGGACAGGTACTGCGCGGTGCCGATCACCTGGGCGGTCTGGGTCATCGTGGCGGCGGAGTCGGCCATGGCCCGGGCGATGCCGAAGTCCATGACCTTGACCTCGCCGTTGACCGTCAACATGATGTTGGCCGGCTTGATGTCCCGGTGGACGATGCCGCCCCGGTGGCTGTAGTCCAGCGCCCGCAGGATGCCGTCCACCAGTTCCATGGCCCGCTCGGGCAGCAGCCGCCGGTCGGCGCGCAGCAGGTCGCGCAGCGTCCGCCCGTCGACGAACTCCATCACGATGTACGGCACGGGGGTGCCGTCCATCATGTCCTCGCCGGTGTCGTACACGGCGATGATCGACGGGTGGTTGAGCGAGGCGGCGGACTGCGCCTCACGCCGGAAGCGCGCCTGGAACGTGTGGTCCCTGGCGAGGTCGGAGCGGAGCGTCTTGATGGCGACGACACGGTCCAGCCGGATGTCCCGGGCGCGATACACCTCGGCCATGCCGCCACGCCCCACGACGCCATCCAGCTCGTAGCGTCCGCCGAGTAGTCGTGGCTGAGTCATTTCCTGCACTGTCCCTTGCCGTTCATCGTGGGGTGCCACCGGTCTCCATCATCGACCCCTCTCCTCATCACTCCCCCGCATCCGGAGGGCTCGTGTCGGGTGGGGCTTCCGTCGGGAGCGGAGTCTCACTGGTTTCCGTGGCCGGGGTGGACGTCGGAGTCGGGGTCGAGGTCGGGGACGAAGCCGGTGTGGGCGTCTGGGTGGTTGATGCCGACCTGCTTACGGTAGCCGACGGAACGGCGCTCGGCTCGTCCGACGTCGCCGGAGCGGTCGGCCGATGCGTCCGTGGAACCTCTGACCTTTGCGTTCGCGCCGACGACGGCGATGGCGACGGCGAGGGGGACGGTGAGACCGGCGCGGCCGTCTCACCCGGGTCCGGCGGCGCCTCGCCGGTCCTGGCGGCGAAGGCGAGGACCCCGATGCCGACCGCGGCGGCGCAACCGGCCGTCGCGAGGAGCAGGGTCGTCCGGCGACGCCGCCCGCCGGCGGGCCCCTCCGGGCCGCCGGGGCGCCGCGTACGGGCGCCGGGGACGCCCGCGGGAGCCCTGCGAGGGGAGGCCGGGACCGGACCGAGCGGCGCGGTGGCGCCGGGACGCGTCGCGCCCTGGCTCTGCGTAGGGTCCGGTGAATGACCCGACGGCGCGGTCAGGCCGGGCACGGCCGGAGGAGTGGCGTGGTCCGCGCCACCGCCTGCCGCCGGGAAGCCCCGGGGGTCGGTCAGCGAACCGAGGACCGCCGTCGAGGCCGCCGTGCCCGCGAGGGTCTCACGCAGCACCCGCACCCTGTCGAGGAGCACCGGCCCGGTCTCGGGCCGCGCGGCGGGGTCCTTGGCCAGCATGGCCGTCACGAGGGCCGCCACGGGCGCGGGCACGTTCCCGGGCAGCGGCGGGGGCGTGTCGTTGAGGTGGCGCAGCGCGAGCGCCACCGGGGTCTCCGCGGTGAACGGCGGGCGGCCCGCGAGGCATTCGTAGGCCACCACGCCGAGCGAGTAGATGTCGCTCGCCGGGGTGAGGGTGGTGCCGGACGCCTGCTCCGGGCTCACGTACTGGGCGGTGCCGAGGATGGTGCCGGTCGCGGTCAGCGGCGCGGCCTCCAGCGCGCGGGCGATGCCGAAGTCGGTGATCTTGACCTGTCCACTCTCGGTCACGAGCAGGTTGCCCGGCTTGACGTCGCGGTGGATCACCCCGGCCCGGTGGGCCGCGTGCAGGCCCCGGGCGGTCTGCTGGACGATGTCGAGCGTGACGTCCGGCCCGAGCGCGCCGTTGCGGGCGAGGATGGCCGACAGCGGCTCGCCCCTCACCAGTTCCATGACGAGGTAGGCCAGGCCGTCGGTCTCGCCGTAGTCGAAGACCTGGGCGATGCCGGGGTCGGTCAGGGCGGCGGTGATCCTGGCCTCGGAGCGGAACCGGTCGCGGAAGGTGGCGTCGCCCGCGACATGGCGGCCGAGCAGCTTGATCGCCACCTCCCGGCCGAGGAGTTCGTCGTCGGCCCGCCAGACCTCGCCCATGCCGCCCGCGGCGATGGGGGAGGTCAGCCGGTACCGCCCGCCGAGCACCGTCTCCGTCACTGTCCGAGCACCGCCTGCATGACGTCGTGGGCGATCGGCGCGGCCACCGCGCCGCCGGTGGCGTCGTTGCCGGCGCTGCCGGACTCCACGAAGACCGCCACGGCGACCTTCGGGTCGTCGACCGGGGCGAAGGAGATGAACCACGCGTGCGACGGCTTGCCCGGCAGGGTCTCCGCCGTGCCCGTCTTGCCCGCCACGGTGATCCCGGGAAGCCTGGCCGCGCCGCCGGTGCCGTGCTCGACCACGCTGATCATCATCTTGGTCAGCTCGCCGGCCACCTCCGGGGTGACGGCCTCGTCCAGCTCCTCGGGGTCGGTCCCGTCGATCTCCGCGCCGTCCGGTCCCATGATCTTGTTGACCAGGTACGGCTTCATGACCGTGCCCTGGTTGGCGATGCCGGCCGCGACCATCGCCATCTGCAGCGGGGTCATCTGGTTGCTCTGCTGGCCGATCGCGGTCTTGGCGAGGGCCGCCTTGCCCTCGTCCGGGCCGATGTTGCTGGCCGCGACGCCGAGAGGGATCTCCAGCGGCTGGCCGACCCCGAACTTCTCGGCCTGCTCCTTGAGCTTGTCGTAGCCGACGTCCATGCCCATGATGGCGAACGGCGTGTTGCAGGAGATCGTGAGCGCCTGCACCAGCGTCGCCCGGCCGCCGCACGACTCGCCGTGGTAGTTGGGCAGCGAGATGCTCGTGCCCGGCAGCGGCAGCGAGTCGGGCGCGTCGACCTGGGTGTTCTCGTCCCGTGAGGAGTCGTCGCTGAGGTAGGCCGCCGAGGTGACCGTCTTGAACGTGGACCCCGGGGCGAACGTCAGGTCGATGGCCCGATTGAGCAGCGGCTTGTTGTCGTCCTTGTCCAGCTTGTTGTACGCCTTGTTGACCGTTTCCTTGTTCGCCTTGGCCAGCGGGTTCGGGTCGTAGGACGGCACCGACACCATCGTCAGGATCTTGCCGGTCTTCGGCTCGAGCGCGACGACCGCGCCGCGCTTGCCGGTGCCGGCCAGGTCCTTGTACGCGACCTCCTGGGCCTTGGTGTTCAGCGTGAGGTCGACGCTCGCGCCCTTGGCGGGCTTGCCGCTGACCATGTCGATGGCCCGGCGGACCACCAGGTCGGGGTGGCTGCCGTCGAGGTAGCGGCTCATCGCGGCCTCGATGCCCGACGCGCTCTCCGGCGCGAACCAGCCGACGACGTGCGTGAACGGCTTGCCCAGCGGATACTCGCGCTCGAACCGGAACTTGGGGTCTCCGGTGTCGACGGTCTTGGCCAGCGTGGTCTTGCCGTTGTCGGCCGTGATCCAGCCGCGGTCGACCTTGTAGCGGGAGTACAGCATCCGGACGTTGCGCGAGTCGTTGCGCAGGTCGTCGGCCTTCACGGCCCCGAGGTAGGTCACGTTGGCCATGAGCAGCCCGAACATGAGCAGACAGGCCACGGAGACGCGCTTGAGTGTGCTGTTCATCGCTGCATCACCTGGGTCAGTCCCTCGTCCTGGATCGCCTGCGGTGGCGGCCGGCGGGCCGCGTCGGACATCCGTATGAGCAGGGCGATGAGCATCCAGTTGGCCAGCAGCGCCGACCCTCCGGCGGACATGAACGGCGTCACCAGACCGGTCAGCGGGATCAGCCGGGTCACGCCGCCGACGATGATGAACACCTGCCAGGCGAGGATGAACGACAGGCCGCCGGCCAGCAGCTTGGAGAACGGGTCGCGGGCCGTCAGGGCCGTGCGCAGTCCCCGCTCGACGATCAGGGCGTAGATCATCAGGATGGCCATCAGGCCGGTCAGGCCCAGCTCCTCGCCGACGGCGTCGAAGATGAAGTCGGAGAACGAGAAGGGGATCTCCCTCGGGTAGCCCTGGCCGAGGCCGGTGCCGAGGATGCCGCCGGAGCCGATCGAGAACAGTCCCTGCATGAGCTGGTAGCTGGTGCCGGCTCCGTAGACCTCGGTCGAGTCGGCGTGCAGCCAGCCGTCGAAGCGGGCCTGGACGTGGCTGAAGATCTGCCCGGCGAGGACGGCGCCCCCGACGAAGAGCAGGAGCCCGATGAGCACCCAGGAGGTGCGCTGGGTGGCGATGTACAGCATCGCGATGAACGCGCCGAACAGCAGCAGCGAGGTGCCGAGGTCCTTCTCGGCGACGAGGACCGCGATGCTGACGCCCCAGGTGATCAGGACCGGGCCGAGGTCGCGGGCGCGGGGCAGGTCGATGAACAGCAGCCGGCGCCCGGCCAGGGCCAGCACGTCGCGCTTGGCCACCAGGTAGCCGGCGAAGAAGACGACCAGGGCCAGCTTGGCGAACTCACCCGGTTGCAGGGAGAACGGGCCGAGGTTCATCCAGATCCTGGCGCCGTAGTGCTCCGTGCCGACCACCGGTAGCACGGGGAGGATGAGCAGCACGATTCCCGCGAAGCCCGCGGTGTAGGTGAAGCGCTGCAAGGCACGGTGGTCCTTCAACACGATCAGGGTCGCGGAGAACATCACCACACCGAGCGCCGTCCACATGAGCTGGTTGGTGGCTGAGGCGCCCACCTGGCCCGTCTGCTCGATCCGGTAGATCATCACCAGGCCGATGCCGTTGACCAGCGTCACGAGGGGAAGCAGAAGGGGATCGGCCCACGGTGCCCACTTGGCGAGCACCAGGTAGGCCGCGAGCATCAGACCGCCGAGGCCGAGGCCGTAGCCGAGCATGCCGGACGGGACCTTGCCGTTGATCCCGAGCCCGACGCTGGCGTACGCGCCCATCACGATCAGTACGGCGAAGGCGAGCATGCCCAGCTGGGCGCCGCGCCTCTTCGCGGTCATCGGTACGGGCGTGGCTTCGACAGCAGTCACTTAGCGGACCTCGTGGGGGTCGGTGTCGCCTCGGTGTCCGTCGTGGGGGTCGCCGAGGCGCCGAAACTCTTGATCCTGGTGATCCCGGCCTGGAGGTCGTCGACCGGGATGCCGCTGCGGACCTGGTCCTGCTGCACCGCCGGCAGCGACGAGACGCGCACGTGCTCGGTGTAGGCGACCTTCTTGAAGGACACCGGCCCGACCTCCGCGTCGACGCCCTGGAAGACGACGAGCTCGTCCCCCTTGGCGCCTATGTAGAACTGGCTCTGCGTCCACTGGTAGCCGAAATAGCCGCCGACTCCGAGAGCGGCGGCGACGACCAGCACCCCGACGGCCGCTTTCGGGCCCGACCGGCCTTTGCGCGAACGCCGCGCGGAGGCCTGGGCCTCGCGCGCGGGTTCGTCGTCCAGGTCGTCGTCCGTGATCACGGGTTGGGGCGCGGTGACCGTGGTGGCCCGGCCCGCGGGGGTGTCGGGCGGCGCCGAGCGGACCCGGCCCGAGCCGGCCGCGCCGACGACCGCCGCCGCCCCCAGAGGCGGCTGCAGGTCGTCCACCTCGATCACGTCGGCGACCACGCAGGTGATGTTGTCCGGCCCGCCGCCGCGATTGGCGAGGTCGATGAGCTGCCGGACGACGTCCTCGGGATCGTCGATCGTGGTCAGGGTGTGATGCAGGGTCTCGGCGCTGACCACCGTGGACAGGCCGTCCGAGCACAGCAGGTAACGGTCGCCCACCTGGGCCTCCCGGTCCTGCAGGTCGGGGTCGACCTCGCCGCTCCCGTCCAGCGCGCGCAGCAGGATCGAGCGCTGGGGATGGTTGGCGGCCTCCTCCTGGGTGATCCTCCCGTCGTCCACCAGGGACTGCACCAGCGTGTGGTCGTGCGTGATCTGGTACAGCTCGCCGTTCCTGAGCAGGTACGCGCGGGAGTCGCCCACATGGACCAGGGCGAATCGTGAGCCGCTCCAGAGCATCGCGGTGAGGGTGGTGCCCATGCCCTTCAGGCTCGGGTCGCGGGCCACCATCGCGTGCAGCTGGTGGTTGGCGTCCCGGACCGCCGCCTCGATGGCGCTGAGCAGGTCACCGCCGAAGGCGTCCCGGTCGAGGGACGACAGTGCGGCGATGGCGACCGAACTGGCCACCTCGCCGTGGGCATGCCCGCCCATGCCGTCTGCGACGGCCAGCAGGCGGCCGCTGGCGTACGCCGAGTCCTCGTTGCCTTCACGGAGGAGCCCGACGTCCGAGCGAGCGGCGTAGCGGAGTGCGATGGTCATTTGCGCAATTCGATGACGGTCTTGCCGATGCGGATCGGAACTCCGAGGGGCACCGGGGTCGGGCGGGTCACTTTCGAGCGTTCGAGGTACGTGCCGTTCGTGGAGCCGAGATCCTCCACGATCCACTGGCCGTCCTGGGGAAAGAGCCGGGCGTGCCGGCTCGAAGCGTAGTCGTCGCTGAGAACCAGCGTGGCGTCGTTCGCCCGGCCGATGGTGATTGGCGTCTCCGTGAGGTTGATGATGGTCCCTTGCAGGGGGCCACCGGTGACGATCAGCTGGCGGGGTTCGCCCTTCTTGGGCTTGGAAACCGGTCGGGGCTGCTTGGCCGGTTTGCGTGCGGGCGCGGGAGCCGTACGCGGACCGAACAGGTCTGTCCGGATGACGCCGACCGCGGCGATCACGAAGAACCACAGCACCGCCAGGAAGGCGAGCCGGATCAGCAGCAGCGTTAGCTCGGACATGGACCGTTTGTCTACCTCTAATCGCGCCTGAACACCAGTGTCGTGCGGCCGAGGGTCACCCTCGTCCCGTCCTGCATCTCGATCCTGCGGACCGGCTGGCCGTTGACGAAGGTGCCGTTGGTCGACCCCAGGTCCACGAGCACGACCTGCGGCCCTTCCACTCTTAGCTCGGCATGATGCCGTGATACGCCGGGATCCACCAGCCGAAGATCACAATCGGTTCCGCGCCCGAGCAAAGTGACCGGTGTGGTCAGCTCGTACGAGCGCTGGCCCTGGGGGTCGTCCTGGGTCGAGACGAGCAGCCGGGGGCGGCCGTGGAACGCGCCGGGGCGGCTGGCGGGCAGGTCGCTCGGCGGCTGACGGATCTCGTCCTGCTCGACCGTGGCGCCCCTGATCACACCGGACCGGATGCGGAACAGCCCGACCGCCAGGTCGTCGGCGGTCTCGAAACGCACCCGCACCGGCCCGACGAACGAGTAGCCCTGCTCCTTGGCGTACTCCCGTGCGAGAGTGGCGAGCTCGTGGCCGATGCTGTCGGCGTACACCTCCAGCCGCTCGCTGTCGGTCGTCGACAGCTCCACCACGAAGTCGTTCGGCACGAGCGTGCGACCCTGAGCGACGATCGCGGCGCGCTCGTCCATCTCCCTCTGCACGGCGCTGGCAACCTCGACCGGCTGGAGATCGGACTTGAACGCCCGCGCGAAGGCCCCTTCAACCAACCCTTCGAGCCTGCGCTCGAAGCGCTGAAGGACTCCCACCGGATACCTCCCTTCCAATGCCACTACGGTCGCGACCGCTCCGGTGCTGCACTGAGCTCCTTCGCATCGTCGTTTAGAAGGATCGTATCCGGGTTCGTAAGCACGGGCGGATACGTGCTAACCTTTCCAGGCACCCAGAGATGGGGGCCAACCGCAAGGGCAAGTGGCGGAATGGCAGACGCGCACGGTTCAGGTCCGTGTGTCCGAGAGGACGTGGGGGTTCAACTCCCCCCTTGCCCACCAAGAACAGGCCTCGCTTGGCAGCCGCCCGGCGGGGTTTTTTCTTTGTGCCGCCCAGGGGGGCAACCCCCTGGAACCCCCGGGCAGACGAGCGGCCTCGCTTGGCAGCCGCCCGGCGGGGTTTTTTCTTTGTGCCGCCCCGGGGGGCAATCCCCTGGAACCCCCGGGCGGATGGGCAGCCTCGCCTGGTCGCAAGCGAAGCTTCCACGTCCGGCCTCCCCTCCCGGCCCGTACAGCACGGGCCCTCATGGCGATGTCGCGGCGGGGGCCCGAAGATCGGGGCCCCTCCGTCGCGCACTGCACATTCTCAGGAGGCCGCCTTTCAAACCACTTTCCACGGGCTTGCAGGTGGCGACCTTTACCTTGTGTCCCAGCCCGTGAGCGAAGATGTCTCGCCATGGGAGATTTTTCGTGAAGTCGCAGGCACAGGGGCGGGCCGGGGCGCAGCAGGCCGACGCCCGGCGCGCCCGCCCGCCGATGAACACGAAGTGAACGCGGGCGAACGCGCCGGGTCTCCCGCCGTCAGGCGACGAGCAGTTCGCCGACCAGAGTGGTGAGATCGATCACACCGACGGGCGTGCCGCCGGCGTCGGTGACGAGCCCGAGCTGGGCCCGGGCCTCCTGCAGCAGGGTCACGGCGTCGGAGATCGTGGTGTCCTTCGCCATGCGGGGGACGGGGGTCGCCAGCTCGCCGGCCCGGCGTCCCGGCTGGAGGACCGCGTCACGCGCGTGGAGCACGCCGACCACGTCGTCGGGGGTCGTCTTGTGTGCGACGACCAGCATGCGCAGGTTCCCGCCGCGCGCGGCCGTCCGGCGTACGAGCAGGTCGTCGGCGTTCGCGGGCACCGAGGGCGCCTCGCCGACGGGCACCATCAGCCGCTCCACCGGCTGGGAGTGGACTCGCAGCGCGCGGGTGAGCAGGTCGTGCTCGTCGCGGTCGAGCATGCCCATCCGGCCAGATTCTGCGACCAGCATGGCGAGCTGGCGCGGCGTGCGGGTGGTGGCCAGCTCGTCGCGGGGCCGTACGCCGGCCAGCCGCAGGATGCCGTTGGTCAGCGCGTTCAGCACGGCGAGGATCGGGCGGACGATCCAGGCGAAGCTGCGGAACGGCAGCGCCAGCCCCATCGCCGCGCGCTCGGGGTGCGTGAGCGCCAGCGACTTGGGCGCCATCTCGCCGACGACCATGTGGAGGAACGTCACCAGGGCGAGCGCCACGACGTACGCCACGGGCGTGCGCAGCGACTCCGGCAGCAGCGTGAGCACCGGCTCCATCAGGTGCTCGATGGAGGGCTCGGCGACCATGCCGAGGCCCAGGGAGGCCAGTGTGATGCCGAGCTGCGCCCCGGCGAGCATGAGCGACAGCTCACGCCCGCCCCTGACCGCGGCGCGGGCCGTGACCTTGGCCAGCCGGCCGCCACTGACGGCGATCTCCTCCAGCCGGTGGCGGCGGGCGGAGACCAGGGCGAACTCGGCCGCCACGAAGAACCCGTTGGCGGCGAGCAGGACTATGCCGAGCAGAACGCCGGTGAGAGAACTCATGCGGGCCTGCCCTGGAACAGCGCGGAGAACAGCTCGGGGGCGTAGTCGGAGCCTCCCGTGCCGCGGGCCGCGGCGCGGGCCTTCTCCGGCTCCGGCCGCTCCTCCGGTTCCGGCGACACGTCCGTCGGCGTCTCCGTCGACACCCGCACCCACTCGGGGACGCGGCGGCGCACGCTCAGGACCGTGAGCACGGCCCGCTCGGCGTCGTCCTCCTCGTCGTCGAAGAGATGGGGCTCGGGCACGAGGGGGGAGACGACCCGGTCGCCGGGCTCGGCCATGCGGCCGAGGAGCGCGAGGACGAGGCCGGCCACGGTCTCGTAGTCCTCGCTCTCGGGCAGCCGGACGCGGGTCGCGCGCTCGACCTCGTCGAGGCGCAGGGTGCCCGGCACGTCCCAGACACCCTCGCTATGCCGTACGACGCCGAGTGGTTCGGGGTCGTTCTCGTCCACCAGCTCGCCGACGAGCTCCTCGGCCAGGTCCTCCAGCGTCACCACGCCGGCCAGCCCGCCGTACTCGTCGATCACGCAGGTGAACGTCTCGCCTGCGGCGGTCATCCGCCGCAGCAGCTCGGGCAGCGGCAGCGTCGCGGGGACGAGCAGCGGCGCGCGGGTGATGCCGCCGACGAGCCCGCCGGAGGGGGAGCCCGCCTTCAGATACTCGGGCAGCCCGGCCACCCCGACGACGTCGTCGGCGTCGGTGCCCAGGACCGGATAGCGGGAGTGGCCGTGCGTGCGCAGGGCGTCGAGGAACTCGGCGACCGGCCACTCGGCGCGCAGCGAGACCACGCGCGGGCGGGGGACCATGACGTCCTCGGCGGTGCGGTCGCCGAACTCCAGCGCGCGCTCCAGCGTGTCGGCCAGCCGGGGCGGCAGCTCGCCGGCCGCGGCCGACTCCGTCACGATGCGCGACAGCTCCTCGGGGGTGGCGCCGTGTTCGAGCTCCTCCACCGGCTCGATGCCGAACAGGCGCACGAGCCGGGTGGCCGCGGCGTCGAACAGGCGGATGACCGGCCCGGCGACCACGAGATAGACGTGCGTCGGACGGGCGAGGAACTTCGCGACGTCCTCGGGCCGCGCGATGCCGAGGTTCTTGGGAGCCAGCTCGCCGATGATCATCTGCACGACCGTGGCGATCGCGACGCCGAAGGCCACCGCGACACCCGGGACGGCCGAGCCGGGCAGCCCGGCGGCCTCCAGAGGGCCGCGTAGCACGCCGGCGATCGCGGGCTGGGCGATGAAGCCCACCAGCAGGGTGGTGACGGTGATCCCGAGCTGCGCGCCGGAGAGCATGAACGACAGGCGTCCGGTGATCTCGAGGGCCCGGCGCGCGGCGTCGTTACCGGCCGCCGCCTGCTCGCGGAGGGTGCCGCGGTCGGCGGCCACGAAGGCGAACTCCTGCGCTACGAAGAATCCGGTGGCCAGGGTCAGGAGGAGGACGGCCAGGAGGCCGAGGGCGGCGCTCATCGGGCGCCCGCCATGCGATCATGAGATCCCGTGCCTGTGCACGGGCAGGTACTCCAGGGGTCCGGAACGGACACGTCGATCCTTTCGGGTGGTGGTATACCACCGTAACGACTGGAATCTCTCCTGTGTTTCCCGGCAGCCTTTACTGGCTGCTTAGAAGGCGTCTGAGTACCGTGAAGCAGGGGGCCCATCGGCAAAAAGTCCGGCCGGTGCGGTCAAAGCATTGGTCAGGACGCTGAGCTGGGGGTTCACGTGGCCGACGAGGACGAGGCGACCCGGGCGTACCGGCGTACGGCCCAACCCCCGGCAGCGCAGCCCCCGGCCGATCGGCCTCAGGCGGCCGCTCCGGCGGGTCCGGCGGGTCCGGCGGGCTCCGGCAGGGAGGACACGGTCCCCCGCGCCCGATCCAAGGTGTACGGCAAGCCGCGTGCCGGCACCGCTCCCGTCCGCCCGCTCGGCGGGAGCAGGCACGAGGCCGGGGATCAGGGAAGCGCCGGGCACGGTGGTGACGGGGGGTCGAGGGGCCGCGACGGGGCCGTGCGCGGCGGCCGCGGGCCGCGGCGGACCGGCAGGACCGTCCTGCGGGTCGTCGTGGTGCTGGTCGTGCTCCTGCTCGTCGCCGCCGTCGCCGGATATTTCTGGATCGGTTCCCGGCTCCGTCCGGTGGAGTCGCTGACCGACTACGACGGACGGCCCGCCGAGACGCCGGGCCAGGACTGGCTGCTGGTCGGGTCCGACAGCCGGGCGGGCCTGACGGCCGCGCAGCGCAAGAAGCTCGCCACCGGAAAGGCGGTCGGCAAGCGCACCGACACGATGATGCTGCTGCACATCCCCGAGAGCGGCCGGCCGACCCTGGTCAGCCTGCCCCGTGACTCGTACGTCCCGATCGAGGGGCACGGCAGCGGCAAGCTGAACGCGGCGTACGCCTTCGGCGGCCCGAAACTGCTGACCAAGACGGTCGAGCGGGTGACCGGCATCAGGATCGACCACTACATGGAGATCGGCTTCGGCGGTTTCGTCGGCATCGTGGACGCGATCGGCGGGGTCAACATCTGCGTGAAGCAGGACATCCAGGACGAGAAGGCCGGGATCAACCTGAAGAAGGGCTGCCAGGACATGGACGGCGGCACCGCGCTCGGCTACGTGCGGACGCGGAAGACGGGCGCCATCCCCGACTTCGAGCGCACCCAGCGGCAGCGCCAGTTCTTCTCCGCCGTCGTGCAGAAGGCCGCGAGCCCGGGCACGCTGCTCAACCCGTTCACCTCGGTGCCGCTGGCACTGAGCGCGGCCGACTCGGTCTCCGTCGACCCCGGCACCGGCCTGTTCGACCTGCTGTCGGTCGGCATGGCCATGCGCGAGGGGCCCGTCGCCACCGCCGTGCCGATCGGCTCGCTGCCGACGATCGGCGGCCAGGCGGTGGTCAAGTGGGACACCCAGAAGGCGCTGCGCCTGTTCGAGGCGCTCGCCGCCGACAAGCAGGTCCCCAAGGACGTGATCACCAAGTAGCCCCGGCCGCCCCCGAGCTTGCGGCAGGTGGGGCGGCGGTCAGCTTCCGGCGGTGGCGGCGACCGTCGCGGCGGTCGTGGCCGCGGCCACGGCGGCGTGGATCGAGGAGATCGTCCTGCGAACCGCCTCGGCGGTCCACTGGCCCTCGGCGATCTCCTTGATCCGGCCCTTCGGCGCGTCGGGGAACGCCTTGCGGTCGAGCCTGGCCGCGTGCATGACCGCGATCAGGACCGCCGTCCGCTCGTCGGGCTCGGCCCCGGCCAGCACGTTCTGGACGCGCTCCCGCACGCCCTGCTCGTGGCTCGGGTCGAGCTCGGGATAGCGCGTGGTGGGGAAGATGCCCAGGATCTTGCCGGCCTGCTCGCTCAGCACGCCCCGCGCGGCCAGGCGGGTCAGCAGCCGCTTGCGCAGCCCGCCCGCGCGCAGCCTGCCCACCCACCAGTCGGCCTTGCGCGGCCCGCGCTCCTCCTCGGCGATGCGGGTGAGCGTCGCGTCCAGTTCCTCCTCGCCCACCGGGGTGCGGTCGACGGGCACGACCTTCGCGCCGTCGAGGTCCACCCGTCCCCGTACGGCGAGTTCCGCGAGCAGGGCCCCGGCCAGGGCGCAGTCGAGCTCCACCGGCCCGATGACGGGCTTGCCGGTGTCCTCCCGGTAGGCCAGCAGCAGCACTTCCTCGGCGATCGTCAGTGTCACTCGATCGAGCCTAGCTCGCCGATTGCGGCCACAATGAGCCCTTATGGGAATCTCTGCGGACCTGCACGCCATCGGGCGGCCGATGCTGGACGCCCAGCTCGCGCACCCGACCGTACGCGGCATCGCGGCGGGCGACCTGCCCGAGCCGGTCTTCCGGTCATGGCTGGAGCAGGACTACCTGTACCTGCTCGACTACGTGCGGGTGTTCTCGCGGCTGGCCTGGCAGGCTCCGGACGCCCACCTCGGCGACCTGGTCGACCTGGCGTACGCGACGTGGCACGACGAGCTCGACCTGCACCGGTCGCTGTCGGCGGAGTTCGGCGCCGACCTCGACGGCGCCGTGAAGGGGCCGGCCTGCGCGGCGTACACCTCGTTCCTGCTGGAGTCGGCGGCGGACTACGGCGAGGGACTGGCGGCCCTGTACCCCTGCATGTGGGGCTACTCGACGCTCGGCCGGATCCTGGCCGCCGACCCGCCCGCCGAGCCGCGCTACCGGGCCTGGGTGGACACCTACGCCGACCCCGGGTTCGCCGCCCTCGCCGCGCGCATCGCCGTCATGATCGACGAGGCGGCTCCGGACCCGGCGCGCGCCAGGGAGCTGTTCGTCCGCGGCATGGAGCACGAGCTCGCGTTCTGGGACGTCCCCTGACCGGCCGGGTTAGTGTGAGGGCATGCCGGAGCTGCCCGAGGTCGAGGCGCTCGCCGAGTTCCTTCGCGAGCACGCCGTCGGCCATGCCGTCGTCGGCGTCGACGTGACCGCCTTCCAGGCGCTCAAGACCGTCGACCCGCCCGTCACCGCGCTCGCCGGGCTGCTCGTCACCGGCGTGGCGCGGCACGGCAAGTTCCTCGACGTCGACTGCGACGGCCTGCACTTCGTCACCCATCTGGCCCGCGGCGGCTGGCTGCGCTGGCGTGACGACCTCACCGGTGCGAAACCGGTGCGGCCGGGCAAGGGCCCGCTCGCCGTCCGGGTGAGGCTGTCGCCGGGCGAGGACGGCCGCGCTCCCGGCTTCGAGCTGACCGAGGCGGGCACGCAGAAGCGCCTGGCCGTCTACGTGGTGCGCGATCCGCAGGACGTCCCCGGCGTCGCCGGGCTCGGGCCGGACCCGCTTGCCGAGGACTTCACGCCGGACCTGCTCAAGACGATCGTCGGCGGGAGCCGCACGCAGATCAAGGGCCTGCTGCGGGACCAGAAGGTGATCGCGGGCATCGGCAACGCCTACTCCGACGAGGTGCTGCACGTCGCCAAGATGTCCCCCTTCAAGATCGCGGGAACGCTGACGGACGGCCAGGTCGCCGATCTGCACGACGCGATCGTGAGCACGCTGCGGGACGCGGTCGGGCGGGCCAGGGGGCTGGCCGCCAAGGACCTCAAGTCGGAGAAGAAGTCGGGCCTGCGCGTGCACGGCCGTACGGGCGAGGCGTGCGAGGTGTGCGGCGACACGATCAGGGAGGTGTCGTTCGCCGACTCGTCGCTGCAGTACTGCCCGACCTGCCAGACCGGCGGCAAGCCGCTGGCCGACCGCCGCCTGTCGCGCCTGCTCAAGTAGCGCCCCGGAGTCGGCCCCTGGAGTCGGCCTCGGAGCCGGCCCGCGGATCAGCGTGGGTCACAGGTCGCGGCACCGGCCCGGGCATCGGCGGCGTGCCGCCAGAATGGGCGCATGACATTGCCGGAAATCGCCCCCGACGCACTGCCCGAGGACGCGTACCTGCTGGACGTCCGTGAGAACGAGGAGTGGGTGGCCGGCCACGCCCCCGGCGCCGTCCACATCCCGCTCGGCGAGCTGCAGGCGCGGGTGGACGAGGTGCCGTACGACCGGCCGGTGTACGTGGTCTGCCGGGTCGGCGGCCGGTCGGCGCACGCCGCGATGTGGCTCAACCACATCGGCCGGGACGCCGTGAACGTGGACGGCGGCATGCGGTCCTGGGCCGCGGCCGGGCGTCCGATGGTGAGCGAGACCGGTCAGGCGCCCTACGTGGCCTAGGGACACGGCGGCGCTGGGACACGGCGGCGCGGGGACACGGCGGCGCTGGGACACGGCCGGCGTATGAAAACGGTCAAAGAAGTGTCATAATCCCAAAGACATCATCAATACCCGCGGGAGCTCGGGCGTGACCGGGCTGAGAGGGCGGATCGAACTCGTGCCGCCGACCGCATGAACCTGTCCGGATAATGCCGGCGTAGGGAGCGTGTGATGACTTCTGCCGTCGTCGACGACGCGCACGCGGAGGTTCCGCTCACCCTCGACGAGGAGGCCCCGAGAACTCTGGGCCTGCTCGACCAGGGGGCGTTCTGGGCCAATCTCGGCGTCAGTCTCCTCGGCTTCTCGGGGGCGCTGTTCCTGCTCGACCCGCTGGGAGGCAGGCCGCTCACGTTCACCGCGGCGGTGCTGGCCGCCGTCGTCGGCAGCCTGCTGGGGACGGCCATGGTCGGCCTGGCCGCGATCCCCGGCGTACGCACGGGGCGGCCCGCGATGGTGCTGCTGCGCGGCCTGTTCGGGGCCCGGCTCTCGTACATCCCGACCGTGCTGAACATCGTGCAGATGCTCGGCTGGGGCGCCTTCGAGCTGTGGGTCATCGCCAACGGCGCGCAGGCGCTGTTCGGCACGGCGGTGCCGTACGCGGTGTGGGCGGTCGCGGCGGGCGCGCTGACGATCGCGCTGACGATCCGGCCGCTCGGCGCGCTGCGGCTGCTGCGGCGATACGTCACGGCGGGCGTGGTGGTCGCGATGATCTGGCTGTCGGTCGCCCTGTTCACGCAGGGGCCGTCCGTGGGGGGCGGCTCCTGGGACGCCTTCGCCCCGGCCGTCGACTACGTGATCGCGCTGTCGGTGTCGTGGGTGCCGATGGCCGCCGACTACGCCAGGCACTCGCGGTCGAGCGGCGCGGCGTTCACCGGCGTGGTCGCCGGATACACGATCGCCCAGGTGGCCTGCCTGGCCCTCGGCATCGCCGCGCTCGCCCTGGTCGGCAACGACCCGGACAAGGTGTGGGACCCGTTCGTGGCCGCCCCTCTCGGGGTGCTGTTCTTCGGCATCCTGGTGCTGCGCGAGGCCGACCAGTCGTTCGCGAACGTCTACTCGACGACCGTGTCGATCCAGAACCTCGCGCCACGCTGGGACCGCAGGGTGATCTCGATCGTGATCGGCGTGCTCACGACCCTGATCGCGCTGTTCGCCGACGTGAACTCGTACGGCGCGTTCCTGGCCGTGATCGGCGCGGTGTTCGTGCCGATGTTCTCCGTGCTCGTGGTCGACTACTTCCTGCTCGGCGGGGCCGCCCGGTGGAACACCTCCGGGGACGCCCCCTCCCGCTGGCTCATGGTCGTGCCCTGGGTCCTCGGGTTCGTGGCGTACTGGATCGTCACGTCCACCCCGACCGTCGGCTGGTGGGACGGGTTCTGGACCGACGTCCGCCTCGCCCTCGGGTTCGTCCACCAGCCCTGGATGAACGC
Organism: Microbispora sp. NPDC046933; assembly: GCF_040644635.1. Lineage (NCBI taxonomy): Bacteria > Bacillati > Actinomycetota > Actinomycetes > Streptosporangiales > Streptosporangiaceae > Microbispora > Microbispora sp. NPDC046933. The sequence continues at coordinate 73,942 of NZ_JBEYWW010000023.1, forward strand.
CGCGCTCGCCGCGTTCCTCGTCGCCGCGCTGGCGACCGTGGCGGTGTCCGTCCCGGCGCGCCGCCTGCGGTCGCGCCGTTAGAGGCGGCCGGATTCTCACCCGGGCTGGTTTCTCACCTGGTCGGATTCCCACCCACAGGCAAGTGAGTTGCAAGACGGCACCTCAAGACTGCTGCCCAGGGAAGGCCCGCGCCGGCCTCCACCATCAGAGAGGCCGTGGGGGCAGTGGAATTCCGGGTGCTGGGCCCTTTCGAAGTCCGGGACGGTGAGGCACCGGTCGGCGTCGGAGGCCCGCGGCAACGGGCCGTCCTGGCCCGGCTGGTGCTCGCCGCGGGCGCGGTCGTCTCCACGGAAACGTTGATCGAGGACCTCTATCACGGCACGCCGCCGGCGACCGCACTCGAGTCGATCCACGTCTACGTGTCGAACCTGCGTCGTGTCATCGAACCGCGGCGGGCACCGCGCACCCCTCCCCGGCTCCTCGTGGCGAAACGCCCCGGCTACCTGCTCGCCACCTCGGACGTCGACGCCCTGCGGTTCGGCGCGCTCGTCGCCCACGCGGAACGCAGGCCGCCCGCCCGGGCGCTCGCGCTGCTCGACGAGGCGCTGGGGCTCTGGCGCGGCCTGCCGTACGCCGACTTCGCGGGCGAGCTGTGGGCCGTCACCGAGGTGAACCGCCTCAACGAGCTGCGCCTGGTCGCCGTCGAGCGCCGCGCACAGGCACAGCTCGATCTGGGCCGGCCCGAGGCGGTGATCCAGGACCTGGAGGCCGAGACCGGGGAGCATCCGCTACGCGAACGGCTGTGGTGGCTGCTGGCCCTCGCGTACTACAGGGCCGGTCGCCAGGCGGACGCGCTGGCCACATTGCGCCGCGTCAGGAGTCTCATCGCCGATCAGCTCGGGCTCGATCCGGGCCCGCAGCTGCGGGCGTTGGAGCAGGACATCCTTCGCCAGGCCCCATCTCTCATCGCTCCGCCTTCCACGCCGTCCCTCACCATCCCCGGTGGGCCCGCAGGACCCGAGCCGGCTCGGCCGGCCGCCGCAAAAGTGCGCTCGCCGCACGGGCGCGACCGGCAGCTCGCGGAGATGGAGTCGGCGCTCGGCAGCGGGATGAGCACGATCGTGGTGACCGGGGAACCGGGCATCGGCAAGACCTGGCTGCTGGAGGCGTTCAGGGACCGGTGCGCGGAGCGGGGACACCTGACCCTCTGGGGCGGCTGCCACGATCTCGACACCGCCCTGCCCCTGTGGCCGTGGATCCAGGTCCTGAGGTCGCTGGAGCGCGTCCATCCGGCTCCCGACCTCGGGGCCCTGGCCGGGCTCCTCGACGAGGAGGTCCCACAGGGATCGGCACGGGGGTCGGCACAGGGGTCGGTGCAGGGGTCGGTGCAGGGGGCGCGTCAGCGGCGTCATCAGGCCGTCGCCGACTGGCTCCGCGCCGCCGCCCGGGACCGGCCGATCGTGATCATGCTGGACGACCTCCAGTGGGCCGACCCGGCGACCCTGGGATTGCTGCGCGACGTGACGGCGCTCGTCGGTGACTCGGCGGAGCATGTCCCGCTCACGCTGGTGACCGCGTTCCGGGACACCGCCGGGGCCGGTCCCCTCGACGACGTGCTCGGCAGATTCGCCCGGCACAACCTGCTCCGCATCCGGCTCGCGGGCCTCGAAACCCCGGTTATCCGGGCCATCGCCGTGACCGTGGGCGCAAAGGTCGACGAGCGGACCGCCCACCTGCTGACGCGGCGCACCGGCGGCAACCCGTTCTTCGTGCGTGAGACGGCCCGGCTGCTCGCGCAGGGCCGTCCGCTGGACACGGTTCCCGACGCGGTCGCCGGCCTGATCCACCAGCGGCTGGCGGCGCTGGATCCCGGGGTCGCCGAGGTGCTCCGGATCGCCGCGGTGATCGGCAGGGACTTCGATCCCGGCGTCGTGGGCGAGGTGCGGGCGGCGCCCGTGTACGAGCTGCTGGACCAGGCCGTGCGGACCGGTCTGGTCGTCGCCTCCGGCCGCCGGATGAGCTTCGCCCACGACCTGGTGCGGGAGACCCTCCTGAGGGAGATTCCGCCGCTGCGCAGGGCCGTCATCCACCGGCGGGTGATGGACGCGTTCGTCGAACGGCCCGGCGCCGACGTCGCCGTCATCGCCCATCACGCGATCCAGGCCGGGCCCGCGGCGTACGCGGAGGCGGCGCGCTGGGCCGCCGCTGTGGCCGAGCAGTCGGGTCTCCGCCTGGCCTACGAGGAGGCGGCCACCTGGTGGGGCCGCGCGGTGGAGGCACACGGGGCCGCGGCCGGTGATCCGGCCGACCACGTCGAGTTGCTGCTGCGGCAGGCACGCGCCCTGCTCGACGCCGGCGACGCCCTGGCCGCCAGAAGCGTGCGGGCGCGGGCGATACGGGTAGCCGACCGGGTGGTGGGTGCCGACGGGCCCCTGCTGGTCGCCCGGGCGCTCACCGCGCTGGACGCGCCCTCGATCTGGAACCTGCGCAATCCGTACGAGGAGGTCGAACTCCAACTCGTGCACCGGTTCGAGCGCGCGTTGGACGTCATGCCCGAGGCCGCCGGCCCCGAGCGGGCGCGGCTGCTCGGCGGGCTGGCCCAGGAGCTGTACGACGGGTCGGACGACCCGCGCTGCCACCTCTACTCCGCACAGGCGGTCGAGACGGCCCGGAGTATCGGCGACCCGCATCTGCTGATGCGTGCGCTTAACGCCCGATATCTGTCGATTCCCAGCTCGATCTACACGGAGGAGGCATGGGAGATCGCCAGGGAGCTGGAAGACCTGGCCCAGAAGACCCGGACGCCCGAGTTCGAGCTGCTCGCACAGATGATGTGGACCTTCCGTCGTATGGAGGTGTTCGACGTCGCGGGAGCGGACGAGGCGGCCGCCCGGTGCGACGCCATGCTGGCCCGCATGCCGCTGCCCTGGCCGCGCTTCCAGCACACGATGTGGCGGGCGGGGCGGCTCACGCTCCGCGGACGGTATGACGACGCCGAGAGTCTCTACGCCGACCTCGAGCGGCAGGCCGAACGCATCGGCATGTGGTACGCGGGATCCGTCGTGTCCCTGGGCCGCATCCTCCTCGCCTACGGCAGGGGGACGATGAGCGAGGCGGAGCCCCTCATCGACTCGGTCGCCGGCACCAACCCCTGCGCGGACCAGGCGCTTCGCGTGCTCCTGCGGCATGGACAGGGCAGAGGGGAGGAGGCCCGCGAGGCGGCCGCCGACGGGTGGCGGCCGGCGCCGCGCGACTGGTCGTGGCTGACCTTCACCTGTCTTCAGGGCGCCGCGCAGGCTGCGGTCGGCGACGTCCGCGCCTGCGCGGCCACGTACTCGGCCCTCCTGCCCTACGAGGGACGGATCTCGGTCGGAGCCGCCATCGCCTTCCTGGGGCCGGTGGACTGGTTCCTGGCGATGCTCGCCTCGGCCATGGGAGACGACGACGCCGCGGCCCGGCACCACGCCAGGCTCGCCCGGCTCGCCGGCAGGGCGGGCCTCGGTCTTTGGCGGGACCGTGCCGTCGCCGCGGCCGGCTGATCACGCCGAGCCGGACGAGGTGGGCTGTCACCGGCGCAGGCCGGCCGCGACCAGCGCGGCGTACGTGCCGCCCTGGGCCATCAGCTGGTCGTGGGTGCCGCGTTGCACGACGCGTCCGGAGTCGAGGACGAGGATGAGGTCGGCGTCCCTGACCGTGCTCAGGCGGTGGGCGATGACGATCCGGGTCTGGGGGAGCCAGGCCAGGTTGGCCTCGACGGCGGCCTCGGTGGCGCTGTCGAGGTTGCTGGTGGCCTCGTCCAGCAGCAGCACCTTGGGCCGGGCCAGCACGGCGCGGGCCAGGGCCAGGCGTTGCCGCTGGCCGCCGGACAGCCCGCCGCCGTCGGTCAGCATGGTCTCGTATCCCATGGGCATGGCGGTGATCTCGTCGTGCAGCGCCGCCAGCCCGGCGGCCTGCATGATCCGCTCCAGCGGCGCGTCGGGGTCGTTGAGCGCGATGTTGTCCCGGATGGAGCCGTTGAACAGGGCCACATCCTGGGTGACCACTCCGAACTGGCGGCGCAGCGTGCTCAGGTTCAGCTCGGCGGCGGGGACGCCGTCGTAGCGGATCTCGCCCTCGACCGGGATGTGCAGCGCCAGCAGGAGCCGGGCCAGCGTGCTCTTGCCCGAGCCGGATGCTCCCACCAGGGCGACCTTCTGTCCCGGGCGGATCGTCACCGACACGCCGCGTACGGTCCACGGGCCGCGCGGGTCGTGCCGGAAGCCGACGTTCCGTAGCTCGATCGCGCCGCGCAGGCGCAGCACCTCGATGCCCTGGCTCGGCTCGGGGGCGGAGGCGAGGATGTCGGTCAGCCGGTCGAAGTGCGCGCCCGCCTGCTGGAGGCTCTGCAGGCTGGTCATCAGCGAGGCGAGCGGGGTGAGCGCGGCCAGCGCGACGGCGTTGAGCGCGATCAGGGCGCCCGCACTGAGCTGCCCGTCCATCACCCGCCAGGCGCCGAGCCACAGCAGCCCGAGCGGGGTGATCACGCGGATCGCGGACAGCGCGGCCTCCAGGAGGCCGTGGGTGAGCCCACTGCGCACGTCCGCGTCGAGCTGCCGGGCGAAGTGGGACGACCACTGCTCCATCGCCCTGCGTTCCGCGCCCGACGCCTTGAGCGTCTCGATCCCGCTGATCGTCTGGATGAGGCTGCTCTGCGAGGCCGACAGCGCGGCGAGCTCCTGCTGTGCCAGCCGGTGCACGCGGCGGGACGTGGCCGCGAGCAGCGCCGACTGCAGTGCGACCACGCCTGTCAGCGCCACCCCGAAGACGGGGTCGCGCAGGTAGACCAGCGCCAGGTAGCCGACGGCGAGCGGTCCGTCCAGGAGCGCGGTGACGATCTGGCCGGTGAGCAGCTCGCGCAGCGTCGAGACGCTGGTGGCCCGGGTCACCAGGTCGCCGGTGCCGCGCCGGGTGAAGTACCGGTACGGCAGGGCGACGAGGTGGGCGACCACCCCCTCGGTGAGCTCCCGGTCGGCGCGGGCGCGCACCGCCACCAGCAGGGCCGCGCGCAGGTACGCCAGGACGAGCTGGGCGGCCCCCGCCAGCAGCACTCCCACGCCGAGCAGCGGCAGCAGGCCGGAGGCGCCTCGCGGGATGACCGTGTCCAGCAGCAGCTCGGACAGCAGCGGCATGGCCAGGCCGAGCACCTGCAGCAGCAGGGACGCCGCGATGACCTGCACGAGCAGGCCGCGCCGCCGCCGCAGCAGCGTGCGCACGAACTCCCGCCGCCACGCGCTCGCCAGCGACGTCGACCCGCGCCGGAACCCCTCCCCCGGCTCGAAGACCAGCAGCACTCCGGTGAAGGCGGCGGAGAACTCCTCCTGGGTCAGCCGTCGCCGTCCCTGCCCGGGATCGACGATGTCCACCCGGTCGACCGACCACCGCTCGACCACCACGAAGTGGTTGAACTCCCAGTGCGCGACGGCGGGAAGCGGCACCCGGGCCAGGTCCTCGGGATCGAGCGAGAACCCCCGCGCCTTCAGGCCATGCTCACGGGCGCCTTGCAGAAGCGCGCGGGCACTCAGCCCGTCACGGCCGACGCCGAGGCGTTCCGACAGCTCGGTCAGCGTGACGCGGTGGCCGTGATGGGACAGCACCATGGCCAGGCACGCGGTGCCGCACTCGGTGGGCGTGTTCTGCAGCACCACCGGCACACGCCTCACCGGGCCGCCCCCGGCATCTGCACCGACGCCAGCACCGACGCCAGCACCGCCACGACCACTCCCGCGACCACCAGCGCGGCCACCGCGATCCACAACGCCAGGAACGACGGCCCACGGAGCGCGACCGGCACGTGCGGCTCCCGGCTCCGTACGGCGTGCCGCCGCAGCGCCTCCTCCCGGAAGACGCCCCGCTCCTGCCCCCCGGAGGGGAGGCCCGGCTCGCGTGGCGGGCCCGGTGGTCCGGCCGCCGGCCGGACCGCCCGGTGCTCCTGCCAGTTTCCGGCGGAGGGCCGGGGAGACATGGGCCGGGTGTGGTCGGGATCCGGCACGGGCGGGGGGAACGGCGCGCTCATCGGCGTTGCCTTGTGCCGCTCAGAGCCAGTGCCAGGTGATCTCGGCCGCCGCGCGGCGCGCCGCCATGAACGCGGCGAAGCCCGCCCGGCCCGCCGCCGGCAGCGTCGCCGGGTCCGCGAGGTCCGCCGGCCGCCGTTCGCGCACGACCCCGAACAGGTGCCCGGCGCCGTACGGCACCGGCCCCACGACCTCGCCGGCCGCGGCGTCCCGGAGCGGTTCCGGCAGTTCGCGGGCGACCCGGACCGCCGCCGTCACATCGAGGTCGCCCCGCGACAGCACGGCCGCGCCGAGAGCCGCCAACGGGTCTCCCGACGCGGCGAGGCCGGCCAGCCGCTCCGTGCTTCCCGTAGCCCACACCGCCCAGACCTGGTCGAACTCCTCGGGGTGGCGCTCCAGGTAGTCCCGCGCGGTCTCCCACTCGACCCGCGCCCGCACCCGTCGCTTCAGAGCAAGCCCGTGGATGTGGTTGTCGTAGGCCTCCCGGGTGAGCCCGACCTCGCCGAGCCAGCGCAGCATCTGCTCACGAGTGCGCAGCCCGCGCCGCATCCGGTAGGCGTCCGACGCCTCCTGCAGCTCCTCCTGGGTCGGCTCGGGCTCACGCGCGATCAGCTCCTCCAGGACGCAGTGGTCGACCAGCTCCTCCTGCACCGACGGATCCCGCTCGGCGCGGGCGCGCAGCGTCAGCAGCGCATTCTGAATCAGCAGCTCCTGGCCGTCGACGGTCAGCACCCTGCCCGAGGCCCAGTGGGTGGAGTGGTCCACCGTCCAGGGGACGCCGTCGTCGGCCGGGGCGGTCAGCGCCAGGGTTCCGCCGTCCGGATGGTCGAGCACCAGGTCGTAGTCGACCATGGGGCTGCCGGGCCGTACGTCGGTCACGAGCTGGGCCCGCACGTCCGGGTGGTCCGCCCGCCAGCGCTCGGCCGCGCGCCGCGCCGCCGCCACGCCGTCACGCGTACGCGGCAGGCCGCGCAGCAGCTCCACCGCCCCGGCCAGGACGCCGGCGAAGGAGGTCTCCTCGGGAGGAACGGTCATGCGGTTTCCCCTGGGGTCTCGGGGCGGGGGCCGGGTTCGGCGGCGACGAGCCAGTCGGCGATCGCCGCGGAGATGGGCAGGCCGGTGGCCGACTCGATCCAGCCCCACTGGCCCGTGGGGTTGATCTCCAGGTACACGTACCGGCCGTCGGGCGTGAGGATCATGTCGATGCAGCCGTACGGCAGGCCGAGCGAGGCGGTCAGCGCCAGGCAACGGCGCTCCACGTCCTCCGGCAGCCGATGGACGCCATACGCCGAGAAGCTGCGCTCGTAGTGGCGGTAGTCGTACCGGGTCGTCCGCGACCCCTGGGAGTGGATCTCGGCGGCGAACACCCGCTCGCCCACGACAGTGATCCGCAACTCGATCGTCTTGTCCACGTACGGCTGGAGGATCACCGGGGAGGCGGCGAGCCGGTGCCGATGCGTGAGATGCCGCCGGGTGACCGGGGTGGTGTAGAACACGTGCTCCTCGCCGCCGATGTGGAACGGGACGTACTCCACCTGCTTGGCGATCAGCTCGCCCCCCGCCTCCTCCCAGAACGGGATGAGCTCCGCGGGGTCGTTGGTGACGAGCGTCTCCGGCGTGGTGAAGCCGAGCCGGGCCGCCGCGGCGAGGTTGAGCAGCTTGTTCTGCAGCCGGATGACGTCGATGGTCCGGCCGGGGAACCAGCGGGCGTCGAGGGTGTCCTCCCAGCCGTACAGCAGGATCTGCGCGATCTTCTCGACGTATCGCCGGTGGTCGGCGTCGGTCACCGACTCCGGTGCCCGGGACGGCGAGGGCCGGCGGTTCCAGACGGCGCCGAACCGGGCCATGTCGTACGTCCTGCCGCCGATGCACAGCGTGTGCCGCCAGGATCCGCCGCTGAGGCGCGAGGAGATCGTGCTCCCGGCCGGGTAGTCACCCGGATCCCACCACAGGAACTCCGCCCCGCGTTCACGCAGATGCGGGACGACCATCTCCACCGAGGCATCGTCCGCGGCGCTGAGAATCAAGATCAACGTGCTGTTCCCCGTCGAGGGGCGGCGTGACCGGGCGCCCGGTCACGCCGCCGTGATGGTTCGACCGTCAGATGCGGACGTCGATCGGGTCACCGCGCCCGCCGCCCAGGGAGGAGGACACATAGGCGCATTCGGGACCGATCAACGGCGGCTTCCCGCCGACGATGTCGTCCAGGAAGTCCTCCGGCAGCTCGGCGTCCCCGTTGAGGTCGTCGATGCGAACAGACATGCTTTTCACCACCTTTCATTCGGCTGGCGGCATGCCCGGAGAGCCCGCCCACGGCCGGAGAGCCGCGGCGGGACGAGCCCGGTATGCCGACACCGAGGAAGCCTGCCGAGCGCGCCTAAAGGCTCACTAGTGATCTTCTAAAGCCCCTGATGGCACCGTCCTCCGGGTGGAGTCCGGGGAGGTCAGAGGGCGCCTTCCAGGCGGAGCAGGTGTTCCTTGGCCGCCGGGCCGCCGGCGTAGCCGCCGAGCGAGCCCGGGCCCTCCACCGCCCGGTGGCACGGCAGCAGCAGGCAGACCGGGTTGCCGGCCAGGGCGTTGGCCACCGCGCGGGGCGCCTGCGGCCGTCCGATCCGCTCGGCGATCTCCTGGTAGGTGGTGACGCTGCCGTACGGCACGGCGGGCATGAGCTGGATCACCGTACGGCTGAAGCCGGTGACCAGGCGCAGGTCCACCGAAAGTGAGAAGGTGCGCAGCCTGCCCGTGAAGTACGCGTCCAGTTCCCTGCGCAGGGGATCGAGGCGGCGCGGGTCGGGCCCGATGAACGAGCCGACGGCGCGGGAGACCCGGGCGAAGACCTCGTGCTCGTCCTCGTAGGTGCAGGCCAGCACGCCGCGTGCGGTCACCGCGAGGACCAGGCGGCCCACCGGCGCGTCGGTGGTGCCGAAGGCGACCTCGGGCGGGGCCTCGCCGACGTAGCCCGGCGAGGTCACACGGAGCAGGGCTTCGAGGTCCTCGGTGGACATGGGCGCCCCACTTTCTCTTCTCTGCGTGCAGGCAGCGTATCGGAGCGGTCGCGAGGTGACGGAAAACCCCAAGATCAAAAGGTGAAAGAAGGCACGATGGGGACGTGGGTGACAGCAGCGTGGACGGCAGGGCGGCGGACCTCGCCTCCGCGGTCCCGGACGCCGCGGACCCGCTCGCGGGCGGGTTCGGCGTGGAGCCCGGCGCAGGCACGGGGCCTCTCGGGGGCGTCGCCGCGGCCGTGAACGGGAGCCTCGGCGCGGACGCGGACGGGGTCTCCGGCGACGTCGAGGAGGGCCTCGCGCGTGCGGTCCTGGCCGGCTCCCCCGACGCGATCGTCGCGCTCGACCGCGACCTGGCCGTGCTGAGCTGGAACGCGGCGGCCGAGCGGCTGTTCGGCTGGCCCGCGTCCGACCTGCTCGGCAGGCGGGCCCCGATCGTGCCCGACGAGCTGATGGCGGAGCACAACGCGGTGCTCGAACGCGTACGCGCGGGCGGTCGGGTGTCGCTGACCACCAAGCGTCTCCACCGGGACGGGCGGCTGCTCGACCTGCGGGTGGACACGAGCGCGTTGTGCTCTCCGGGCGGCGTCCTGCTCGGGTACGTGAACGTCTACCACGCCGCCGAGGACGACGACGCCGCGCACGGCAGGATGGTGCGCCGCGCCCGGCTGGTGCGGCGGCTGACCGACGTGGTCGGCGACATCAACGCCGAACTCGACCTGCCCGTCGTGCTCGACCGCATCGCCGCGAGCCTGACGGAGCTGACCGGGGCCGACGCCGGCGGTTTCGTGTCCATCGAGGGGGAGCGGCTGCGCCTGGTCGGCGTCCACCAGCTGCCCGAGACGCTGCGCGGGGCCACCGCCGGGCTGCACACCAGCCTGGTCGCCAAGCTGCTGCGCACCGGCAAGACCGTGCTGCTCGAGACAGGCCCGGAGGGCTTCCAGGACCTGATCTGGGCGCGCCTGCCCGGCCTGCACACGATCGCCGTCGGCATCGCCGCCGTGGGCGGGCGTCCCTACGGAGCGCTCTACGCGTTGTTCGCCCGGCGCAAGGCGAGCCATCTGGAGCTCGAACTGCTCGAACTGCTCGCCGGGCACGCCGGCATCGCGGTCGCCAACGCCATGGCGTACCAGGACGCGGTGCGGCAGCGCGCCCACGAGCGGGCCGTCTTCGACGCCAGCGCCGACGGCATCGCGGTGCTGGACGGCGCGGGCGCGGTCGTGCGGTGGAACCCGGCGGCGGCCGAGCTGACCGGCCACCCGGCGGAGCGGGTGATCGGAGGGCCGCCGCCCTTCCCGCTGCCGGCGCCGGGGGAGAAGCTCACCTTCCAGCTCCCGTCCGGCCGATGGCTCGACGTGCTGTGCGCGGAGATCCGGGAGACGGGGGAGACCGTCGTCGACTTCCGCGACGTGACCAGGGCCAAGGAGCTGGAGGAGGCCAAGGACCTGTTCCTCGCCACCACCAGCCACGAGCTGCGTACGCCGATCACGATCGTGCACGGCTTCGCCAGCACGCTCGACTCCCGCTGGGACCACCTGTCCGACGAGGAGCGGCGGTCGGCGGTCCACACGATCGCCGAGCGCGCCCGGTCGCTCGGGCAGCTCATGGACCACCTCCTGCTCGGCGCGCGGGCGGGCGCGGAGGAGCTGAAGGTCAGGGTCGAGCCCTTCGACCTGGCCGCACGGGTGCACGCGGCGACGCTCGGGCTGCCGGTCCTGTCCGACCGGCACCGGCTGGAGGTGGACATCCCGTCCGATCTCCCCTTCGTGTACGGGGACGCGCTGGCCACCGACATCCTTCTGGCCCAGCTCCTGGAGAACGCGTTCAAGTACTCCCCCGACGGGGGCCTGATCAGGGTCGAGGCATGGCCGGAGGACGACCGGGTCGTGCTGGTGGTGGACGACGAGGGAGTGGGCATCGCGGCGGGCGACCGGGAGCGGATCTTCGAGCGGTTCGTCCAGGCCGACAGCGGCAACCGGCGCAGGTTCGGCGGGGTCGGGCTCGGGCTCTACATCGTGCGCAACCTCGCCCGCGCCCAGGGCGGGGACGTCGCCGCGCTGCCCCGATCCGGCGGGGGAACCCGTATGCGGCTGGTGTTGAACTCGGCAGGATCTTCATCCTGATAAGACAGATCGGAGCGTGGCGTCACCACTTAAGCACTGAACTATTGTCCAATGTGCACAAGCTGTGATCCGGGGCACGGTTTCCCAGCCGAGTAAGCGGGGCATTTCGGTCGTACTGGCTCGTGCAGCAGAAACGGGGGTAACGGGGAGGTGAGTGCGTCGAGCGTCGTGATGCTGCCGTACGCACCGTCGAGCGTCGCCGTCGCACGTCAGCGCCTCAGCGCCGAACTTTCGAACGCGGGGCTGCTCGCCTCGGCCGTCGACGACGTCGTGCTGATCATGAGCGAACTGCTGAGCAACGCGCTGCGCCACGCCCACCCTCTCCCGTCCGGCCAGCTCAAAGTGGCCTGGTTCTGCTCGGACACCCAGGTCGAGGTGGCCGTGAGCGACGGCGGCGCGGGTACGGAACCCCGCGCGGGCCGCCCGACGCTGTCGTCCCTCGGCGGCCGTGGGCTCGGCATCGTCGAATACCTGGCCGAGCGCTGGGGGGTCAGGCACGAGGAGGAGGCGACCACCGTGTGGGCCGTCGTCCCCGCCTCATGGCCCGCCCGAAACGGGCATGTCGAGCTGTCCGAAACCCCCGTGCTGCGCGAGGTCGGCTGAGCACCCCGCGCGAGTGCCGCCGACCCCGGCGACGGCCCGGGGCGGGGCCTCCGCCGTGGCCCTCGCCGCCCGGCCGCTACGCTCCGCCGCCGCTGCCGCCGAAGGCGTGCTCCATGCAGATCAGGTCGTCCCGGGAGTCCCACGACTCGGTGACGGTGAAGCCGAGCCGCTCGTAGAGGGCGATCGCCGTCGCCCGCCAGCGCCACACCGACAGCCGTACCGACCGCAGGCCGGTCGCGCGCGCCCGGGTGAGCGCGGCGCGGACGAGCGCGCCCGCCACGCCCCTGCCGCGCTCACCCGGGTCCACCCACAACCGTTTGATCTCCGCCCGCCCCTCGACGGGCGCCCCGAGCACCACGCAGCCGATCGCGGCGTCCCCGCGCCGCGCGACCAGCACGACGCCGTCCGCGAACGCCGCGCCCGGGTCCTCGACCTCGGCACGGTAGCGCTCGGGCAGGCGCGTCGCGTCGGCCACCGGGACGCCCTTCTCGGCCTCGGTTCGCAGGTGGTAGGCGGCCAGGAGCGCCCGCAGGCCGTCCCCGCCGGCGTCCCCGGCCGCCCAGGTCGCGATCACGTGGTCACGGGTCATGCCGTCAGCATTCCACCTCGGCGTCAGACCGTGCGCGGGTAGAGGACGGCCCGCTCGGCCGTCGTCCAGGCGCTGCTCACGAGCAGGTAGACGCCCGCCGCGAGCGGGAGGAAGGCCGCCACGGCCACGGTCCAGAACGGCGCCAGCACCTGGAGGCGCCGCATCGGAGCCGTGGGCTCGACCCTGCGGGCGGCGATCACGGCCACGGCCACGAGCAGCGCGAGCAGCCCGGCGAACACCAGTGTCGGCGGGCTCACCAGGCCCGCGCCGGCGACCGCCGCCGCGAGGTGCTCCCCCAGCGGCACGCCGAGCACGCTCTGCGCCAGCAGCAGGTTCGGGTGCCCCGCGATCACGGCGGCCGTGAACAGCCGGTAGGTCACCATGAAGAACGGCGACTGCGCGAACGCCGGGAGGTAGCCGGTGAACTGGCCGACGCCCTCCTTGGCGTACAACGCGTTCACCTCACGCAGGAGCCGCTGCGGGTCGTTCTTCCACCGCGTGCGAAGTTTGTTCACCTGGGGAGCGAGCCGCGCCCGGATCCGCTGCGCGCGGGCGACGCGGACGCTCAGCGGGAGCAGCGACAGCCGTACGGCGAGGGTGACCAGGACGATCGCGAGCCCGGCGCCGGTGACGTGGCTGAGCGCGTCGATGAGCCGGTAGGCGGGGTCGAGCACGAAGTCGAACATGGGAAGCCTTTCGTCTGTGACCAGGTGAGTGAGGGCATGACGAAAGCGCTCGTGACCGGATCGCCGGTCAGCCGAGCGCGGGGCTTCCTGATGGTGCGCGGGGACGGGGACGGCCGGGCGTGCCGGGATCGCGCAGCCTGACCATCGCCGTCTCACCGTTGTACGACGGCCTGTCCGGCCCCTGACGCAGGACGGGGACACCGGCCAGCCGGCAGAGCATCCAGGCGAACGCCAGGACGGCCACGCCGGCCAGGCCGACCGCGGTCAGCGCGCCGGGGCCCGAAGACCCGGCGGCCAACTCGGCCAGCAGCCAGACGAGCGATCCGATGGCGGCCTGGAGGGCGTTCACCTCAGCGGGACAGCTTCCCGACGACGGTGACCACGACGACGGCGACGAGGGCGACGATCCCGATGATGAGCAGGAACTTCAGCGTCGCGAACAGCGCGGGGATCACGAATCCGAACACCAGCCAGAGGGCCAGGAGGATCCCCAGTACGGTCAGTACGGTACGGGCCATGGCCCCAAGGTACGCGGTGGGACCGACAACCGCGAGCTTGATCCAGAATCGGTTCCCATACCCACGATCCATGAGGTTTCACGTGAATCATCGCGTTCAGCCTCGATTCACCAACCGGCAGTCATGACGTGCGGGGAGTGGCGCGGCACGGCGCGCCGGGACGGCCGCCGAGAGCGGCCGGTTCTTACGGGTCGATGACGTGGCTCGGCCGGCTCGTCCGGCGGACTTACCGTTGAGGGCGTGCCCTCCTCGAGAACTCCCCAGAATCCCGCCCGTGTCCTCGTGGTGGACGACGACCCCACCGTCGCCGAGGTGGTGGCCCGCTACCTGGAACGGGACGGGCACGAGGTCGAGTGCGTGGGCGACGGGGCAGAGGCGCTGCGGCGGGCCCTGGCCGACCCGCCCGACCTGATGGTGCTCGACCTGATGCTGCCCAAGCTCGACGGCCTTCAGGTCTGCCGCAAGCTGCGGGAGCGCTGGCCCGTCCCGGTGATCATGCTGACCGCCCTCGGCGAGGAGATGGACCGGGTGGTCGGCCTGGAGACCGGCGCGGACGACTACGTGACGAAGCCGTTCAGCCCGCGCGAGCTGGCCCTGCGCGTGCAGTCCGTGCTGCGGCGGGCCCGCGGCGCGCTGGTGCCGACGGGCACCGGCGTGCTGCGCGACGGCGACCTGGTGGTGGACGTCGGCGCCCACGAGGTGCGCCTGGGCGGCAAGGAGATCACCCTGACCGCCCGGGAGTTCGACCTGCTCGTCTACCTGCTGCGCAACCCCCGCCAGGCGTTCAGCCGCACGGCCCTGCTCGACCAGGTCTGGGGCTGGTCGTTCGGCGACTCCTCCACCGTGACGGTCCACGTGCGCAGGCTGCGGGAGAAGATCGAGGACGACCCCACCGACCCGCGCAGGATCGTCACGGTCTGGGGCGTCGGCTACCGCTACGAGCCACTGTCGTGATCGTCCAGATCGTCGCGGTCGCCGCCGGGCTCGGCCTGGTCATCGCGGCCCTCGGCCTGGCGCTGCTGCGGGTGCTGCGCCGCCGGTCGATCGGTGTGATGCTCGCGGTCGTCGCGGCCGTGACGGTCTCCGCGACCCTGGCCGGGGTGGTCGCCATCACCCTCGCCATGATCATCGATGGGCGGCCGAAGAACATCGTGCTGACCGTCGTCGGCATCGGCGGCCTGGTGGGCCTCGGCGTCGCGCTGGTGAACGCCCGGACGGTGGTGCGCGCCAGCAAAAGCCTCGTCGGCGCGCTGGAGAGCGTGCCGCCCTCCGGCCGGTTCACCCCGCCGCCCGCGCCGCTCCCGGCCGAGCTGCAGACCATCAGCACCGCTCTGGAGCAGGCGTACGAGCGGCTGCGGCTGGGCCGTGAGCGCGAGCGGGCGCTGGAGAGCGCGCGGCGCGAACTGGTCGCGTGGGTCAGCCACGACCTGCGCACTCCCCTCGCCGGGATGCGGGCGATGGTGGAGGCCCTGGAGGACGGGGTGGCCGACGACCCCGAGACCGTCAAGCGCTACCACGTGCAGATCAGGGTGGAGGTCGACCGGCTCGCCGGGATGGTGGAGGACCTGTTCGAGCTGTCGCGCATCCACGCGGGCACCCTGCGGCCCACGCTCACCCGCACGGGGCTCGGCGACCTCGTCGCGGACACCCTCGCCGCCGTCGAGCCGCTGGCCCGCGCCAAGGGGGTGCACCTGACCGGCGAGGCGGACCCGCGGGTCCCGGTGCACGCGGACGCCGGGCAACTCGGCCGGGCCGTACGGAACCTCGTGGTGAACGCCATCCGCCACACGCCCGCCGGGGGGACGGTCGTCGTGCGGGCGTCGGCGGAAGAGACGACCGCCCGCCTGTCGGTGCTCGACGGCTGCGGCGGCATCCCGGAGGAGGACCTTCCCCGGGTCTTCGACGTCGCGTTCCGCGGCGAGGCGGCGCGGACGCCCGGCCCCGACGGCGGCGCCGGGCTCGGCCTCGCGATCGCACGCGGCATCGTGGAGGCCCACGACGGAGAGATCGGCGTGGTCAACGACGGCCCCGGCTGCCGATTCACTATCACGCTGCCCCTGGCCTGACAGTGTTCAGCCGAGGCGGGACGTCCGCAGCCGGCCGCGAGGCAGGGCTCGGCATGGTCTCCCACGTACGCCGTCGTTCGGCTCCCGGCTTCACAACGTGACCGGGAGAGTGAGCGGCGTGGTGTGACAACCGAGCCGTGGTCAGACGGGCTGGCCCATGGGCCGGATGGTCAGGGTGTTGAGGTCGACGCCTGCCGGCTGGTCGAGGGCGAAGCAGATGGCCTCGGCGATGGGCTGGGGAGACAGGGCGAAGGGGGGAACGCCGGCGCCTTGCCAGAAAGGGGTGTCGATCATGCCGGGGTTGACAAGAGTGACACCGATGCCGCGGGTCGTGGCGTGCAGGCGCAGGTTCTCGGCGAGTCCGGTGGTAGCCCACTTGGTGGCCGAGTAGAGATTGGCGGGAGAGTTCTTCAGCCCGGCGACGCTGCCGATGAGCACCAGCCGTCCGCCAGTGGCCTCAAGGTGGGGCAGGGCGGCATGGGCCAGCAGGGCGGGGCCGAGGACGTTGGTGAGAACCATCGGCGCCCACGACGTCGGGTCACCGGCCCCGATGGAGTCACCGGACATGAATCCGGCGTTGGCCACCGCCGCGTCAAGGGCACCGAAATGCTCCACCGTGCGGGTCACGACCGACTCGGTGGCCTGCCAGTCCGCCGCGTCCGCGACAAGACCCAGCAGCCGGTCGGGGTGGCCGGCCTCGTCAAGGAAAGTCTTCAGTTTGCTCTCGTCGCGGCCGGTGACCGCCACACGGTGGCCGCGGTCGAGGAGCAACCGCGCGGTGTGGGCGCCGATACCGCTGGTCGCGCCGGTGATCAGTACGGTCTTGCTGGCCATGGTCATGCTCCTGAGGTGTGGACGGGGAAGGCGGACGGCGGCCCGCGACGAAGGAGTGCCGTTCAAGTGCGCCGACCCCAGGAAAACGGCGCCGTCGAAGGCGGGCAAGGTCGCGTTTATGGAGGGTATAAACACAACCTCTTTCCCGTCTCCCGTCCAATGGATGGTGGACTCCATGACCATGGCCCCCGCCTTCGTACGCGACGGCCGTTTGGACATCGTCGCGAGCAAGGCGCTGTGCAGGGCCCTGTACTCACCGATGTTCGACAGCGACACCACCGGCGACCGGGGCTGCGCCAATTTCCCCCGTTACTTCTTCCTCGACCCCGGCTCCCCCGACTTCTTCGTCGACTGGGAGGAAGGCGCCAGGGCCACGGTCGCAGTGCTCCGCGCCGAAGCCGGACGTGAACCTCACGACCAGGCCCTGCGTGAGCTTGTCGGCGAGCTGTCCACGCTCAGCCCCGACTTCCGCACCATGTGGGCCAGTCACGACGTTCGAATCCGTCACGAAGGCATCAAGCGGCTGGACCATCCCGAAGTCGGCCGTCTGGAGATGACCTTCCGCTCCCTGAACCTGCCCCTGCCTCAACGGGCCGTCCACGACCTGATCATCTACACGGCCGAGCCGGGCACCCCCTCGGAGGACCGCCTCAAACTCCTCGCCAGTTGGACAGCACCGCAGACCTCACCCACGAATCGGTGACCTGGCCCCGGCCATGCGCTCGTACCACGCCTGTCGCTCCGCGTGCCGCTCCGTGTGCCGCTCCGTGTGCCGCTCCGTGTGCCGCTCCGTGTGCCGCTCCGTGTGCCGCTCCTTGATGGCCACGCCCAGCCCCACGAGCGTCTCCGCCTGCGCCTGCTGGGCCTGCTCCTGAAGCTGGACCCGCTGCGCCCAGGTCGGGCGGCCCGCGTGACCGTGTCAGCCGGCCTGGTAGCCCTCCGCCTGAAGCGCGAACAGGCTCGCGTACAGGCCGCCGAGGCGCAGCAGGTCGGCGTGCGAGCCGCGCTCGGCCACCCGTCCCTCGTCCAGGACCACGATCAGGTCGGCCTCCCGGATCGAGCCGAGACGATGCGAGATGAGCAGGTTGGTCCGCCCTGCCCGGTGCCGCCGCAGCCCGCTGTGGATCTCGTGTTCGGCCTCGGCGTCCAGGCCCGAGCTGGGCTCGTCCAGGATCAGCAGGTCACGTCCGCCCCTGAGGTAGGCGCGTGCCAGCGCGAGACGCTGCCACTGACCGCCGGACAGGTGGACGCCCGCCTCGCCGCCGTCGAGGAAGATCCGCGACAGCAGCGTGTCGTAGCCGCGGGGCAGCGCGCCGACGAAGCCGTCGGCCCCCGCCCGGCCGGCCGCCTCGGCTATCCGTTCCCGGTCCCCCATCGCGTCGAGGTCGCCGAGGCCGATGTTCTCCGCCGCGCTCATGTCGTAGGTCATGTAGTCCTGGAACACCGAGCCGATCCGCCGCCGCAGCCGCGCGGGATCGACATCCCTGAGGTCGACGCCGTCCCAGAGGATCGCACCCCGCTCCGGGTCGTACATCCGGCACAGCAGCTTGACCACCGTGCTCTTGCCCGCGCCGTTGCGGCCGACGAGGCCGACCGAGTGTCCGTACGGAATGGTGAAAGAGACGCCTCGCAGTGCCCACTCGTGCTCCGCGGAGTAGCGGAACCAGACGTCGCGGAACTCGATCCCCCGCCGCAGCCGGGGCACCGGCTCCGGCCGCACCGGGAGGTCCGGCGGGGCCGCCAGCACCGACAGGTAGTGACCGAAAAGCAGGGCCTGCTGGTGCAACCTCGCGATCTCCCCGACGAGGCCGACGATCGCCCCTTGGACTCCGGCGACGGCGGCGACGAACAGCGCGATGTCCCCGACGGTCCGGCCCCCGCCGAGCGTCTCCAGCAGGGTCCAGAGCAGACCCGCTCCCGCCAGCAGGGCGCTCGTGCCGCTCATGACACTCTGGACGGCGAGCTCCCGGCGGTCCGTGCGGCGGCGCTCGGCGTTGGCCGTCACGCGTTGCTCGCGCATCAGGCCGCGAAGGTGGCCCGCGAGGCCGAACAGCCGGATCTCCTTGGCCGCCTGGACGCTCAGGAGGAGGTCCTGGAAGAAGATCTCACGGCGCTCGTTCGGGCCTATCACGAGCAGCATCGCGGCGCGGCGCCGGGACAGCCAGACCTCGGCCGCGAGGCCCGGCGCGGCGGTGGCCGCCACCAGGACGGCCATCCACGGGCTGATCAGGGTGAGCGCGCCGAGGAAGCTCACGCCCGCCATCACCGACCTGACGGTCCCGAAGGCGGCCATGACCACCATGCCGGGCGTGGCGCCGCCGTACTGCAAGGCGAGTCTGAGCCTGTCGAGGAAGGCGGGTTCCTCGAACCTGGCCAGGCCGACGAACCGTTCGGTGGCGAGGAACAGGCGGTCCTGCGCGATGACGCCGACCCTCCTGCCGATTTCCTCCTTCAGATACAGGGTGGCCTGGGGGGCGACGGCCGCCGCGATCCCGCAGGCGGCCAGGGCCGCGCCCAACCAGGCGATCGACGCCGGGGCCGCCGTCCCGTGGGCGACCAGGTCGAGCACGACCTTGGTCAGCCAGGCGACGGCCGGTGGGATCACCGCGCCGGCGACGGTCAGCGCGCCGTAGGCGGTCAGTCGCGCCCTGCCCGACTCCCAGGCGAGCCGGACGGCCGCCCAGACCGCCCTCACGCGCCCAGGCCCTCCATGCTGGTGCCGCTCGCGAGGATCGTGCGGGAGGCGGCGACCAGCGCGAAGGCGGGGAACCCGGATACCGACAGCGCCCTCGTGAGGGCGCCGCCTGAGCTTTCGATCACCACGCGGGCGACGGGTTCGAGCGCGGCCCGCTCCGCCGCGACGTCCTCCTCGCGGCCGGACAGTACGGCGAGGACCGACGACCTCCCGCCCGCGTGGTTCTTGGCCGCGTCGACGAACGACGGCAGGCGCTCGGCGCAGGCGGGGCAGCCCGGCGAGAACGCGCCCACGAGCGTGGGCGTCTCGGAGAAGGTGTCGTCGGAGACGGTCTCCCCGTCCGTGGTCACGGCGGTGAACGTCCCGACGGCCGACCCGGCAGGGGCCATGACCGCCGGCCCGCGCCGCAGTGCGGCCAACGCCTCCGAGTGCTCACGGAGCCTTCTGATGACGCCCACGGACAGGACGAGGTCCACGGCGCACAGGACGCCGACGACGGCGACGAAGGCGATGAGGAACGGCATGAGATCTCCCTGCTCGGGCCGTGACTTTCATCGGCTGTTTTCCGGCGGCAACCGCCGCAGGACCACGCCCAGGACCAGGTCGGCGGGCACGAAGCCGCGCTGGCGCGAGTCCAGGCTGGATCCGGGGTTGTCGCCCAGGACGACCAGGTGGCCGGACGGCACCCGGTCGGCGTTCCGGAGCGCGGGCGCGTCCGCGACCGGTGCGGGCACCGGATCGCCCCCGACCGCCGCCACCCGCTTGATGTGCCATTTGCGTTCCGGCCCCGGCTGATGCATCCGGGGCCTCGGCGCCTCGACCACCACGACCTCACCGGTCCGTACGCGCCGGGGCGGGATGCGCCGCACCAGGACGCGATCACCGGTGTGGAAGCTCGGCCGCATGCTGTCGCCGGAGACCTCGACCACGACGAACCGCCGCCGCAGCCAGGCGACCAGGGCCAGGCCGGAGACCGCCACGGCCAGGACGAGAAGGAGGATCAGCCGCCCGTGAACCTGGTGGGCCACCGCTACCTGCTCTCCCGAGTGAGCCCGAACAGGTCGGCGATCTCCTCCGTCAGCACGACCAGGACCGTGACGAGCAGCGCGGCCAGGGCCGCGACCGCCGCTCCGGCGGGCTCGGCCGGCCCGCGTACGGGGACGAGGACCGTCAGCGCCAGGCCGGTGAGGGCGATCAGCCCGAGGAGGGCGTTGCGGGCGAGGTCGGCGGGCCCGACCGGCAGGTTCCGGCCGCCGAAGCAGTGGCAGGGGACCATGAGGCCCCTGCGGATCGCCTTGTGGATGACCAAGGAGAACGCCCCCAGCGCGGCCAGCGCCACCGCGAACCCGGCGGACGCCGTGGCCGGGACGACCAGCAGAACGACGACGGCTCCCTCCACGGCGGCCACCACGGCGGCGAGCGCGTGGTGGCGCTGTGTCGCCCGCGTGGTCACCGTACGGCTGGGAAGCAGCCGCGCCGTCGCCCCGGCGAACCGCAGCCAGGACTCCCGGCCGCGCAGCTTCGAGGCGAGCGAGACCAGGAACGTCAGCCCGATGGCCATCCGGCAGGCGAGGAGCACGTAGGTCACGGATTTCCCTTCGGCTTCGACTCCGCCGCTTGTGAGCCGGCGGCGGGTACCAGGCGGACCCGTCGGCTCCGGGGATGCCGTGACGCCCTGCGGCACGTCCCCGGAGCCGGACCGGCGGGCACCGCGTGCGGACGTCGTCCGCACGCGGCCCGCCGCGGCAGGGTCTCAGCAGGTGCCGACCTGGCCGCAGTAGTAGCCGTAGTTGCCGCCGTAGCAGCACCACTTCTGCTGCATGCACCAGCACGGCACCGCTGCCGACGCCTCGGTCCTCGGCACCAGGCGGGCGAGCAGGCGGTCGCCCCAGGACTGGAACGTGCGAACCATGGAGACTCCTCCCTTCGCGGGCTGATCATTCGACCAGCCGTCATCACGTTCTCATCGCGGCGACGGAGATCAACCGATGAGAGGTTCGGGACTCGGTCAGGTGGCCCTCGCAGTCAGGGGTCCCGGCGCGGTGACATGCGAGGTCGCCGTCCGGACCGGGACCCGACCCGGCACGGGTGACATCGCCTGTCATGAAAGGTTCAGGCGGGGGCCGGAGCGTTCCAGCATCACGGGACCAGGCCGTGGTGGGGGCCGCCTTCGCGAGGTCCTCACCTCGAGAGGTCATTCCGGCTCGTTCCCGGCCGTCCCGCCCACGGTGAAGGGCGTGGTGACTCCCTCGTACATGAGGTGGGCGACGAGACCCTCCGTGGCGTGCGGCAGGTTGTGGCAGTGGTCCATCCAGATGCCCGGGTTGTCGGCGAGGAAGGCGATGTCGTACGACTCGCCGGTGCCGACCTCGAGCGAGTCCACCCACCACGGGCTGCCCGTCGCCCGCACGCCGTCTCGGCTCAGCACCACGGCGTGATGGCCGTGCAGGTGCATCGGGTGCGGCTCGCCGCTGTCGTTGACGATGCGCACCCGCACCACGTCGCCCTCGGCGACGACGAACATCGGCACGTCGGGGAACATGTGGCCGTTGATCGTCCACCAGACTCCGGGACGTCCGTCAAGGAAGCCCGGGCGGCGCCCGATCTCGTAGTCGAACCGCCGGTCGGGCCGGTCCGGGTCGAACCCGAGTGACGCCGGAGTTCCGTAGGAGAGCAGGTCCAGCGTGGCCGTGGGCCGGGGGACGGCGGGCGCGTCGTACGACCGCGAGCCGAGCACGACGCCGGCCGGGCCGCCGACGTGGACCCGCACCGGCGAGCCGTCCTCGGGCATGGTCACCTCGATGTCGGCGCGGCCTCCCGCCGTGACCGTCACGGCGGTGTCCCGTACGAGAGCGGGCTCGTGCAGGTCGGTGCCGTCGACGGCGGCGAGCCGGAACGGGGCGCCGCCGACCCATACGGGCGTCTGGCCGTTCTCCGTGTTGATCACCCGTACGCGCACCCGTGCGCCGGGGCGCGCCACGGCGCGGACGTCTCCCTCCCGCCCGTTGATCGTCCGGGCCCCGTCGTAGAGGTGCAGCAGCGCCACGACGTCGGCCGTGCCTGCGGGCGGCGGTGCCGCCGGGGTCACCACCAGGGCGCCCAGCAGACCGCGGCGCACCTGCTCGTGGGAGACCTGGTGGGAGTGGTACCAGAAGGTGCCCGCCTGACCGGCGACGAACCGGTAGGTGAACGACCGGCCCACGCCGACCGCGTCCTGGGTGACGCCGGCGACCCCGTCCGCGGCGTTGGGCACGTCGACGCCGTGCCAGTGCAGCGTGATGCCGTCCGGCACCGACTCGTTGACGAGGCGGACCTCGACCAACTGCCCGACGGTCGCGTGGATGACCGGGCCGGGAGAGGTGCCGTTCAGCGTGTATCCGTCCACCGTGCGGCCCGTGGGCAGCCGGAACCGCTGCTTGCGCGCGACCAGGGTGATCGCGACGTCGGCCGCGCGGTCCGGGTCGGCCGTCAACGACGTCAGGCTCCGCGCCGACGCCGTGTGCTCGGAGTGTCTGTGCTCGGAGTGTCCGTGCTCGGAGTGTCCGTGCTCGGAATGCCCGCTGTGTTCGGAGTGTTCGGAGGTGCCCGCCACGTGTGTGAGAGCGCCGCCGTAGTCCGCGTATCCCATGTCCATGACCGAGTACGCGCCGGGCATGAGACTGTCCTGCCACATCCAGACCGGCGGGCCGAGCAGGGCGATGGTCGCGGCGCCCGCCAGAGCGAGCCGGAGGCGGGCGCCGCGACGGCGAGTCCCGTTCATGCGAGGTGTCGTCAGGCGACGGTCTCGACACGGCCGTGCGGCTGGGCGGGCGCGCCCACCGCCGCGCCCACCGCCGCACCAACCGCCACTTCGCGGCCGCGGCGCGCGGCGTGGACGGCAGCGCTGAACAGCAGCAGCGCGTTCAGGCCGTGCAGGGCGCCCAGGGCGGGGATCTGGTGGCCGAGGAGGCCCAGGGAGACCTGGACCGCGACGAGTAGCACCACGAGGGCGGCCCCCTTGACCGCTCCGGGGAGCTTCGCGAAGAACGAGGAGACGAGGAGGAACAGCGCGATCGAGGGAATGACCATCATTCCGTTCACGCCGTGGACCACGAAGGCGAAGAACTCGGGGAAGTCGATCCCCCCGCTCTCCGCGGCCGCCTTGTCGATCACGCCGCCCTGCTCGACGTACTTGAACAGCCCGGCGTCGCCGAGAACGACCACCATCGCCTGCACGGCGACCTCGGCCGCGACGAGGGAGGCCAGGACCTTGTAGACCAGTTTCATGACGCTCTTCCCATCCGGGACCCGGCAAGCCCTTCGACGTCCGGGCCCCGCGGTCCTCTCCTGCGCCGGCCGGCGCCCGTTTCCGCACGCCGGCCCTTACACAAGGGAAGTTAGGAACGCCTCCATGGCGAACACTTAATGACGACTTCGGTGCCTCTTGGCGTCGCAGAACCCGGCACGGAAGCGCAGCTCAGCGCCGTGCCGGGGTCACAGGTCGGTCTGGTGCTCCAGCTGGCCGCGCCAGGAGGGGACGTCCGGGGCGGCCTCCCGCTGGCGCGGGGTGAACGCCTCCGCCATGGCCCGGAACGTGGGGCACGGCCAGCGCCACATGCAGCTCCGGCACCGGAGGATGGGGTTGGCCGGGTCGCTCGAGATGCCGCCCGCGTCCCTGGGCTGGTGCAGTTCGAGCAGCCGGATGCCGAGCTCGGAGAAGCTCAGCAGCTCCTCGCGCGCCTCGGCCAGGAAGTCGAGGTCCTCGGCCGCGAGCCGGGCGCTGACCGGGACGTACCCCTCGCGGTTGACCAGGCCGCGCAGCGGCTCGGCCGCGTCGCGCCACGACGAGGCCTTCTCTGTGCGCACCTGGATGGTCTCCAGATGCTCGCGCAGCACGCGGCGCTGGGGGTCCTCGGGTATCTCACTGTTCATCTGCTCTCGGGCCCGCTGTGCTCGGCGCCCGCCCTCCTTTGCGGTGTGACGACCAAGACGCGGAGGTTCCGGGCCCTCCATCCGGCGACGCCGGTGTCGCATGGCGTCAAGCTTCGCGCACTCCGCGTTTACGTGGGGCCGGAATCGGGGACAAAGGGCGGACGACTCTTCGACGAATCCGATGGAGCGTGACCCGAGGCCGGGACGACGCTAGTGTGCGCCTCGTGGAGCTCAAAGTCGCGACGCAATCCCACGCCGGTCAGGCCGTCATGGCCGTCTTCGGCGAAATCGACCTATATACCGCGCCCCGGCTGCAGGCGGAGTTCACCCGTCTGCTGGAGACCGGGCCGGACCGGGTGGTCATCGACATGTCCGGAGTGGAGTTCTGCGACTCCACGGGCATGAACGTGCTGCTGTCGGCGCTCAAGCGGCTGCGCGAGCGGGGCGGCACCCTGGAGGTGGCGGCGCCGAGACCGGCGGTACGCAAGATTCTCCAGGTCACCGGCCTGGACTCGGTGTTCACGGTGCACGACACGGTGCCCGCCGACCTGCTCACCGCCGAGCACCAGGGCTAGGCGCATGGGGGAGATGGCAGTGCCCGAGCCGGACACCGCGGTGGTGATCCCGGCGAAGGACGAGGCCGACAGGATCGGCGCCACCGTGACCGCCGCCCTGAAGCTGCCCGGCGTGGATCTCGTGGTCGTGGTCGACGACGGCTCGTCCGACGAGACCGGCCGGGTGGCCAGGGCGGCGGGCGCCCGGGTCGTACGGCACAGCCGCAACCGGGGCAAGGCGGCGGCAATGGAGAGCGGGGCCGAGGCCGTACGCCTCCTGGACGAGGACCATCCCCGGCACCTGCTGTTCCTCGACGCCGACCTGGGCGAGACGGCGGCGGCGGCGCTCCCGCTGATCGACCCGGTACGCGCGGGCGAGGCCGACCTGACCATCGCGAAGTTCGCGACCAGGGTCAAGCTCGGCGGGCACGGCATGGTCGTACGGCTGGCCCATGACGGCATCAAGCGGCTCACCGGCTGGGAGGCGACCCAGCCGCTCAACGGGCAGCGGTGTCTCACCCGGGCGGCGTTCGAGGCGGCCCGGCCGCTCGCCCACGGCTTCGGCGTCGAGACCGGCATGACCGTCGACCTGCTCAGGAAGGGCTTCCGGGTGGTCGAGGTCGAGGTCGAGATGTCGCACCGGGCGACCGGCACCGACTGGCGCTCCCAGTTGCACAGGGCAAGGCAGCTCCGCGACGTCGGCCTGGCGCTCGCCGCCCGCGAGCCCGCCGTGGGCCAGGCGCGCGCCGCCCTCCGCCCGCCGCGCCGCTGAGCCGCGCCGCTGAACCGCGCTGTTTGGCCGCGTTGTTGAGCCGCGTTGTTGAGCCGCGCTGTTGAGTCGGGCCACCTGGTGGCTTCGCCCACGTCGGCGAGCCGGTGTGGTGGAATTCTCGGGTGGATTCGAGGGGGCGCGCAGGGACCGTCGCCCGGCTGGCCCCGGCCGCCGGCGGCCTGTCGATCCTCCTCACGATCACGATCGGCGCCCTCGGGCCGTCCGCGATGGTGCCGTGGCTGCCCGGGCGGTCGTGGCAGCCCCCTTACTCGCTCGACCTCGCGCCCGGCGGCCACCTCGTCGTCGCGCTGGCCGCCGCCGCGCTCGTCCTCGGCACGGTCGGCCTGGCCGGCGGCCTCGCGTACGCCGACCGGATGCCGCGGGCGCGCACGCTCGTCGTCGCCGGGTGCGCCGCCGCCGCGGTCCTCGCGTTCCTGCCGCCCTCCGGGTCTGCCGACCACCTCAACTACGCGGCGTACGGGCGGATGGCGGCCCTCGGCTACGACCCGTACGCGACCGTGCCCGCCGACCTTCCCGCCGACCCCGTCATCGGCCGGGTGGAGGAGTGGACCAGGACGCCCAGCGTGTACGGCCCGGTCGCGACGGCCGTACAGGCGCTGGCGAGCCACATCGGGGGCGAGTCGGTCGGCCTGACGGTCTTCGTGATGGCCCTGGTCAACGCCGCCGCCTTCGTCGCCACCGGCCTGCTGCTCCACCGCGCCACCGCCGGCGATCCGGTGCGGCAGCGCCGTGCGGCGCTGCTGTGGACGGCCAACCCGCTGATCGTCTACGAGCTCGTGGCCGGGATGCACCTCGACACCGTGGCGATCGCGTTCGTCGTGGCCGGGCTGGTCGCCCGCCGGGGCGTGCCGCTCGGCCTGGGCGTGGCGGTGAAGGCCACCACGGGCCTGGTGGCGCTGGGCACGGCGTGGGAGCTGCGCCGGAGCCCCCGGCGGCTCGCCCTGGTCGCCGGGTCGGCGACGCTGACCGTGCTCGTGGCATACCTGCTGGCCGGGCCCCACTCGCTCGACCAGTTGCTCGACGCCAGCAAGTCCGTCTCGCTGGCCACACCGTGGGCGCTCGTGAAAAGAGCCCTGCAGGCGGTGTTCGGGTCCGGGGCCTACCACGCGTGGATCCAGGCCGGGTCGCTGCTCCTGCTGGCCGCTATTGCCGCCCTCCTGCTGCGCGGCCGTCCGGCGGCCGAGCGCGAGGGCCCCGTGGTCGCCCTGGCCGTCGCCGTGGCCTGGCTGTTCGCCACGCCGTACACGCTGCCCTGGTATGACGGGCTGGGGTTCGCGCTGCTGGCCCTGGTCGCCTGGCCGGGCCTGGAGGCGTTCCTGGTCGCCCGGCTCGCCGTGCTCGCGCTCGCCTACCTGCCCGCCCGTCAGGCGGATCAGCCGGACGACCTGCGGTGGCTCGTCGACGTGGTCAGGGGCTGGGTGGCGCCGTCGCTCCTGCTGGCGCTGACGATCGCGCTGCTGTGGTGGGCGGCGCGGTCTGCAGCGCGCGTACGGACGCCGCCAGCGTCAGCGGCACCGCGACCGTCAGGGCCATCGCCGGGATCGCGATCCCCGAGTCGTTGATCAGGAACCCGGCGAACGCCGCGGTCAGCGCGCCGAACAGCCCGCCGCGCAGCTCCGGCGCCCGCTCGTAGGCCAGGCTCAGCGCGGGCGCGCCCCACCGGGACGGCCGGGCCAGCACGAGGAACAGGAACGCCAGCGCCACCAGCGACAGCAGCGTCAGCGGCAGATTGCCCAGCGTGTGGAGCATCGCCCCGAGCTTGCGTCCGACGACCGAGCCGCCCTCGCCGCCGACGACCTGCTGGACGAACGCCCCCAGATGCGTGCGCTGGTCGGCGGGGCGCAGCCAGTCGAGCACCGCGATCAGCGTGATGAGCGCGGCCCCCGCCACGGCGATCAGCCCGAGCCGCACGACCGACACCCGCCTGCCCGAGACCATCAGCACGCACACCGCCACGCCCAGGACGAACGACGGCACCCCGCCGAAGTCCGCGCCCCACGTCGGCCAGCCGTCCCCGACGATCGCGAGCAGGCCGTACGCCACGCAGACGGCCACGGCGAGCCTCGGCCGGCGGCGCAGCACGCAGGCGACGGCCGCCAGCAGCAGGATCGTGCCCGTCGAGTAGACGGCGAAGGCCATGTTGCCGAAGCCGTAGAACCTGCCGCCGGTCACCGGCTCGTAGCCGGCCACCGCGTTCACCTGCAGCCGCGAGCCCGTCACCACGTCGGCCAGGAGCGCGAGCGAGCTGATCCCGGCGACCACGGCGGGCGGCCCCAGCACGTGGCGGCGCCACGGCCCGGCGTACGCGAGCCCGGCCACCAGGACGGCGAATCCCAGGATCGTGCCGAGCAGGGCGGGCATCGGGTGCGCGAAGCCCCACCACGGCACGAGCTGCGCCAGGAAGATCGACACCGGGAGCGCGCCGCTGACCGTCGCGACGACCCGTGTGGTCGTCAGCATCCGCCGGTGGCGCCTGACCACGACCGCGGCCAGGCCGTAGAAGAGCAGTTGCGCGGCGACCAGCGTGATGAAGAACGGCTCCCTGACCTCCCTGAGCACCTGGCTCGCCAGGTCGGCGTCGGCCAGCCCGCGGGCGGCCTCGGTCACGGGCGGCGCCGCGCCGCCGCCCGACCACGCCCTGCCGACCGCGCCCTCGGGAGTGGGGACGCCGAGCAGGTGCGTGACCGTCGCCGTGACGTCGGTGATCGTGACCAGTGCCCGCTGCCGGGTCGAGGTGGCGGTCAGCCACCCGTGCCCGTAGGGCCCGCCGGCGGCGATCGCGACGTGCAGGTGCGCGATCGAGCCCTCGCCGCGGCCGGGGGAGTCGGACAGCCCCGCCACGAGCACGGCCGAACCGGCGGGCACCCTGGCGAGCACCTCGGCGACGGTCCGGTCGGCCGCGCTCACGGCCGCCCGCCGCGCCTGCCCGCGCCCGTCGTCCGCCTGGTCGTCGGCCTGGGCCCGGGTGATCTCCCCCGCCTCGGCGACGACGAGGGCGTACGGCGTGAGGTCGGGCAGCGCGGCGGGTGCCGCGGCGTACGTCGCGACCCTGCCGGACAGGTCGGCGGCGGCCAGGGCGGCCCCCGGGCCGATGGCCGCGATCTTTCCTCCGGCGGCGGTCACGGCGTCGGCGAGGAGCCCGAGCCGCGCCTTGAAGGGACCGGCCTGCTGCACGGCGACCAGTTCTGACCAGTTCGGAATCGTCGCCGTGCCGTCGGCGGCGGTGACGGGCTCGGGAAGGGGCCCGCAGCCCGCGCCGGGAGCCCCCGCCCGCTGGCCCGCGGAGACCGTCAGCCACCCGGCGGCCGGACAGGTCACCGGCAGGCCCTCGGGAGGGACCGCCCGCGTGGACAGCGACGCGCTGGAGCCGCGGGCGGCCAGCCCCCACAGCGCGGGGGTCAGGCGCGGGTCGAGGTCGTCCCAGCGGAGGCCGGGCACCCCGATGACCACCACCCGGCCCGTCACCGCTGTGGCCTGTCGAGCAGCCGACGCGGGCGAGACGGGCAGGACGAGGGCCGCCACGACGAGCGCCAGGATCGACGCGAGGAGCCCCACCGGCCTGCGACGCACTGTTCCGCGCTCCCTCATGATCGATAACGGTGCGGACACGGTCCACGGTAGCCTGCCTGGTCATGACGACTGGCCGGATCGCCGGGGCCCGCCGGCCCGCGTGGGCGTGGGCGCTCGCCCTGGTGGCGCTGGCCGTCGCGGCGTCGCCGCTGATCGCCTACTGGCTGACCAACCCCGAGGACCAGCGCCTGGTGGACCTGGACGTCTACCGTACGGGCGGCTGGGCGCTGCTGCGGGGTCTGCCCGTCTACGACGTGATCACGCCGGCTCCGCAGCTGCTGCCGTTCACGTACCCGCCGGTGGCCGCGATGCTGGCGGTGCCGCTCGCCCTGGTGTCGTGGCCGGTCGCGCAGTGGGTGTGGACGGTCGCCATCGTCGCCGTCCTCGCCGTGACGGTCCGGCACGCCTTCCGGGCCTTCCTGGACGGCGTGCGCGGCGCGCTGGCCGCGCCGCTGCTGTTCGCCGTGCTGTGCGCCGCGTGCACCTATCTCATGCCGATCAGGGACCAGTTCAGGTTCGGCCAGGTGGACCTGTTCCTCCTGGCGTTGTGCCTGCTCGACTGCGTGGTGCGCAGGCCGTGGTGGCCGCGCGGGATGCTGATCGGCCTCGCGACCGCGGTGAAGCTCACCCCCGGCGTGTTCCTCGTCTACCTGGCGATCACCGCCTTGCCCTCCCGGGAGGGGGATCCAAGGCAGCGCCACGGGAGCACAGCACAGCGCCGGGCCTTCTTCATGGCGGTGTTCACGGCGGCCCTGCTCACACTGCTGCCGTTCCTGGTGATCTTCGACGACGCCCGGGACTTCTGGTTCGGGGCGTTGCTCGACTCCGAGCGGCTGGGGGCGAACGCCGCCACCACCAACCAGTCGCTGCGGGGCATGCTGCTCAGGCTCTACCTGCCCGGCTGGCTGACCTCGCTGCTCTGGCTCGCCGCCGTCGCCGTGATCGGCTGGTACGGCTTCCGCCGCGCCCGGCGGGCGTACCTGGACGGCGACGTGACGACGGCG
The DNA here is from genome assembly GCF_040644635.1 of Microbispora sp. NPDC046933. Taxonomy (NCBI): domain Bacteria; kingdom Bacillati; phylum Actinomycetota; class Actinomycetes; order Streptosporangiales; family Streptosporangiaceae; genus Microbispora; species Microbispora sp. NPDC046933. The sequence goes on from NZ_JBEYWW010000023.1 coordinate 103,944, forward strand.
GTGGCGCTCACCGGGTTGATGGCGGTGCTGCTGTCGCCGGTGGCCTGGATCCACCACATCGCCTGGGTCGTGGTCGTGCTCGCGGCCCTCGCGGGGTCCGGCCGCGACCCGGTCCGGCTGCTGGTCGCTGCGGGCGTGTGGCTGTACTACGTGCTGCCCATCCCCTGGTGGGGGGTGGCGCTCAAGGCACTGGAGATCCCCGTGCTCAGCCCGGTCGCGGGGAAGATCGTGCAGAACGCGTTCGGGCTCGGCGCGATCGGCCTGGTCTGGCTCCTCGGCTCCTGGCTGCCCCGGCGGCGGGCCGCTGTCGCCGTTCCCGCTGCGGCGACTTGACCAATTCATTACGCTCGGTGCCGTGCTGGTTACCGTTGTGGAGATGGCCGGGGTCCTGGCGGGTGTGACCGGCGTGGCCGTCGGCCTGACCGCGCTGCGCGCCGCCCGCCGTTCCGTGCGGGAATGCCTGGACGCCCTCGCCCGGCGGGCCCCCGTCGAGGGGCCCGTGGACAGCAGGGCGATCCGCGACGTGGCGCTGTATCGGTACGACGCGCTCGACGAGATGACCGGCAGGCTGTCGTTCTCGCTCGCGCTGGTCAACGGCTTCGGTGACGGCGTCGTGCTGACGTCGATCAACGGACGCACCGAGACCCGCACGTACGCCCGTGCCGTACGCGGAGGGAAGGGAGTGCAGCCGTTGTCGCCGGAGGAGGAGCACGCCGTGTGGGCCGCCAGGCTCGGCATCGGGCCGGAGGTCGAGCCGCACCGCCTCCCCCGCTGAGGCGGGACGGCGGGGGTGCCGATCCGCGAGGACGGGGACGGTCCGACAGACCACGCCTTGGGGTGCGGCGAGGACCGTCCACGGGCGGTTCGCGGCCGCGGTTGTCCACAGGATGAGCGGGCCTGTCCACAGGACGAGCCGGACGAGGATGTTTTCCACAGAAGTGTCTCCGCATGCTCGCCACAGCTACCTGCGGATACCCTTGAGGACATGTCGAAGCTCGCGTACCTGGGGCCTCAGGGCACCTTCTGTGAGGCGGCCCTGCGACTCCTGGAGCCGGATGCCGAGCGCCTGCCCTGCGCCAACGTCGGAGCCGCGCTCGACGCCGCCCGCGACGGCGAGGCGGACGGCGCGGTGGTCCCGCTGGAGAACTCGGTGGAGGGGGCGATCACACAGACCCTCGACGAGCTGGCCGGGGGGAGGCCGCTCCACATCACCGGCGAGTGGCTGCTTCCGGTCGAGTTCTCCCTACTGGTGCGGCCCGGCACCGAGATGGCGCAGATCAAGCGGGTCATCACCCACCCGGCGGCCCACACCCAGTGCCGCGGGTTCATCGAGCGCGAGCTGCCCGGCGCCGTGGTGATCGCGGCCTCGTCGACGGCCGCCGCCGCGCAGGAGGTCGCCTCTCCCGAGTCTCCGTACGACGCGGCGATCAGCCCGGCGATCGCCGGGGAGTACTACGGGCTCGACGCGATCGGCTCGAACATCGGCGACCGCTCCGACACCGTCACCCGGTTCATCAAGGTGAACCGGCCCGGGCGGCTGCCCGAGCCCACCGGCGCCGACCGCACCTCGCTCGTGGCCTTCCTCCGCGACGACCACCCGGGCGCGCTGCTGGAGATGCTGAGCGAGTTCGCGGTGCGCGGGGTCAACCTGACCCGCATCGAGTCGCGTCCCACCGGGGACGGCATCGGCCGCTACTTCTTCCACTTCGACTTCGAGGGCCACATCGCCGACGCCCGGGTCGGGGAGGCCGTCGCCGGTCTCCACCGGCTCTGCGACGACCTGCGGTTCCTCGGCAGCTACCCGCGGGCCGACCGGGTTCCGACGCAGATCAAGGAGGGTACGGCGGACGCGGACTTCGCCGAGGCCGCCGAATGGCTCGGAAAGATCCGCGCCGGTCTCGCTTGACGGGCGGGAGCCGCACCGGCTCCGGTAGCCTTTGAGCCGTGATTGACCTGCGAACCCTTCGTGAGGACCCTGACCGGCTCCGGGCGTCGCAGCGCGTCCGCGGCGAGGACGACTCGGTCGTGGAGACCCTGCTTTCGCTCGACGAGCGCCGCCGTGCCGCGCTCAACAACTTCGAGTCGCTGCGCGCCGAGCAGAAGAGCATCGGCAAGTCGGTGTCCCGCGCGTCCGGAGACGAGCGCCAGGCGCTGCTCGACCGCGCGAAGGAACTGGCCGCGCAGGTGAAGACGGCCGAGACCGAGGCCGCCGCGCTGGCGAGCGAGCTCGACGAGCTGCTCATGACCGTGCCGAACATCGTCGAGGAGGGCGCGCCCCCCGGCGGCGAGGACGACTACGTGGTGCTGGAGGAGGTCGGCGAGAAGCCGGTCTTCGACTTCGAGCCGCGCGACCACGTCGAGCTGGGCGAGCTGCTCGGCGCGATCGACATCGAGCGCGGCGCGAAGGTCTCCGGTGCCCGGTTCTTCTTCCTCAGGGGCGTCGGCGCACGGCTCCAGCTCGGGCTGCTCAACATGGCGATGCAGCAGGCGATCGAGGCCGGCTTCACGCCGATGATCACTCCTGTGCTCGTGAAGCCGGAGTCGATGCAGGGCACCGGCTTCCACGTCGCCCACGACAAGGAGATCTACCGGCTGCCCGAGGACGATCTCTACCTCGTGGGCACCTCCGAGGTGCCGCTGGCGGCCTACCACGCCGACGAGATCCTCGACCGCGCGTCGCTGCCGCTGCGGTACGCCGGATGGTCGTCCTGCTTCCGCCGTGAGGCCGGCTCGTACGGCAAGGACACCCGGGGCATCATCCGGGTCCACCAGTTCGACAAGGTCGAGATGTTCTCCTACTGCCGGCCGGAGGACTCCCACGAGGAGCACCTGCGGCTGCTCGCCTGGGAGAAGGAGATGCTCGAGAAGGTGGAGCTGCCCTACCGCATCATCGACACGGCGGCGGGCGACCTCGGCACTTCGGCGGCCCGCAAGTACGACTGCGAGGCGTGGATTCCCTCGCAGGGCCGCTACCGCGAGCTCACCTCGACCTCCAACTGCACCGACTTCCAGGCCCGCCGCCTGAAGGTGCGCTACAAGGACGGGGACGGCAGGCCGCAGCACGTGGCCACCCTCAACGGCACGCTCGCGACCACCCGCTGGATCGTGGCGATCCTGGAGAACCACCAGCAGGCCGACGGCTCGGTGGTCGTCCCCAAGGCGCTGCGGCCGTACGTGGGGCTCGACGTCCTGGAGCCGCTGTCCCGTTAGATCCACGGGCCCCTGATCGAGGACCTCCGGCGTGGTGCCGACCGCCACGTACGGAGGTCTTCGTGTCTGTGTCCCGGTGGTTCTGTCTCCCTGTGGTTCTGGGCCCGGTGGCTCCCCTCAGCGGCCGGGTTCGGCGGCACGGCGTGGTTCGGCGGGGCACGGTGTGGCTCGGCGGCACGGTGTGGTTCGTCGGCACGGTGTAGTCGCCGGCGCGACGTAGTGCGGCCGAAAGCCTCAGATGTCCACCAAAGTGCGACCTGCACCTTTGACGGCAGGGGCGTCAGATGTGATGTAAATCTCTCGCTTCGGACGGCATCCGAGTGAGGAGAACGGCTCCGCGCGTGAAACTTTCATGCGCGGCGGCCTTCGCGGGTCCGCCGCCGCGCTTACCGCCGGGTCACCCCGGGCACGCGAAAGGCGGGGCTCGCCACGGCGAACCCCGCCTTTCTCAAGTCAGGTCAGATGCCCCGGACGTTCGACGCCTGCGGGCCCTTCGGACCGGCGATGACCTCGAACTCGACCCGCTGGCCGTCCTCGAGGTTGCGGTAGCCGCTGCCCGTGATGGCGGAGAAGTGCACGAACACGTCGGGCTCGCCGCCGTCCGGTGCGATGAAGCCGAAGCCCTTCTCAGCGTTGAACCACTTGACGGTTCCCTGAGCCATTACTGCTCTCCCTAAGGAAGTGAATCTTGGGGACCACACCTCGTGGACCCCGGGTGTGTCGCACAGCTCCCCGGGTGGCTCATACAGTCAAACTGGTTTTCGCTACGGGAACAGCTAATACAACGCCTTCACATCTAACACTATGTAGCCCGTTGGTGTTCCACGTCCGGAGGAGATTTCTCGCACCGGGTGTGGCCGAGGGCATGCCACGGCCTATCTCGGTGCACACTGGAACCTGTCATGACCTGCCCCCGCCTCGTCGCCACGGACCTCGACGGCACCGCCCTGCGCACCGACGGAACGGTCTCTCCACGTACCGCCGCCGCCTTCGCCCGGGTGGAGGAGGCCGGCGGCACCCTCGTCTTCGTGACCGGGCGTCCGCCCCGGTGGATGCACACCGTCGCGGGAGCCGTACGGCACCGCGGCCTCGCGATCTGTGCGAACGGCGCGCTCGTGTACGACCTCCACACCGAGGAGATCGTCGAGTCGCACCTGATCGCCCCCGACATCCTCGAAGAGTGCGTGGCCCGGCTGCGGCGGTATGTGCCCGATCTCACGTTCTCGGTCGAGTACGAGGGAGGCTTCGCGCACGAGTCCGACTACGCGCTGGGGCGCTGGGACGCCCGGGAGCTGTCCTACGGGCGGATGGTGGCCATCGCGGCGCTGACGTCCCAGCCGTGCGCCAAGCTGCTCGCGCAGCACCCCTCGATGGACCCCGACGAGTTGCACCGCGGGGTGCTGGAGATCGTCGGAGACATCGTGACCCCGACCCACTCGAGCGGGCGGGCGCTGATCGAGATGAGCGCGTACGGTGTGACGAAGGCCACAGCGCTGGCCACCCTGGCCGAGGAGCGGGGGATCAAGCCCGCGGAGGTGGTCGCCTTCGGCGACATGCCGAACGACCTGTCGATGCTGACCTGGGCCGGCACGTCGTACGCGGTGGCGAACGCCCACCCCGACGTGCTGGCCGCCGTCGATCACGTGACGGCGGCCAACAACGAGGACGGCGTGGCGGTCGTGCTCGAGACCCTGTTCTGAGTCAGCGCGTACGGGGTTCTACAGGTAGGGACCGCCGGCGCGGTGGCCCTGGTCGTCCTGCGCGGCCTGGCTCATGCCGCCGGGGAGCGCGCGGCGCATCTGCTCCAGCTGCGCCCGCGCGGCCATCTGCTGGGCGAACAGCGTGGTCTGGATGCCGTGGAACAGGCCCTCCAGCCAGCCCACGAGCTGGGCGTGCGCGACTCTCAGCTCCGCGTCGCTCGGCGGGGTGTCGCTCTCGTCGCTGAACGGCAGGGACAGCCGTTCCAGCTCCGCCACCAGTTCGGGGGCCAGGCCCTCCTCGAGCTCCTTGATGGAACTCTGGTGGATGTCCTTGAGCCGCTTGCGGCTGGCATCGTCGAGGGGAGCCGCCCGCACCTCCTCCAACAGCTGGCGGATCATGCTGCCGATCCGCATGACCTTGGCGGGCTGCTCCACCAGGTCGGCGACGGACCGCTCCTCGTGCTCGCCCTTACCGTCGCCGCCGGAGACCGAAAGGCCCTGCGGCCCCACGACCACGATCTGCGGCGTGCTCTCGTCTGCGTTCATCGATCGCTTACAACTCCTGATTCGCTCCGCTGGGGGGCACCGTGCCAGGTCGTGCCTGACGAATCACGGCCCTGCCGCGCGTGGCCGGGCGGCGCCGGACACTCCCGACCCGATCCAACCTAACTCACCTGACCAGCAGCAGCTTGCCGATGTGGTCACCCTCTTCGAGCATCCGGTGGGCGCGGGCGGCCTGGTCGAGGGGGATCCGCTCGTGCACCACGGGCCGTACGGCCCCGGCCGCGACGAGCGGCCACACGTTGTCCACCACGCCGCGGCAGATCACGCCCTTGTCGTCCACCGGGCGGTTGCGCAGCCCGGTCGCGTGGACCGTCGCCCGCTTGGCGAGCAGCGTGCCGAGGTCGAGCTCGCCCTTCGCGCCGCCCTGCATGCCGATGACGACCAGCCGGCCGCCGGTGGCGAGGGCGCGGAGGTTCCCGGGCAGATACTTCGCGCCGATGATGTCGAGGATGACGTCGGCCTGTCCCTCGAACCTCTCGGCGAAGTCCTCCTCGCGGTAGTTCACGCCCTCGTCCGCGCCGAGTTCGCGGCAGCGCGCGAGCTTGTCCGCCGATCCGGCCGTCACGAGCACGCGGGAGCCGTACGCCTTGGCGAGCTGGATGGCCATGGTGCCGATGCCGCTCGCGCCGCCGTGGACGAGCAGGGTCTCGCCCTTCCGCAGGCGGGCGGTCATGAAGACGTTCGACCACACCGTGCAGGCGACCTCGGGAAGACCGGCGGCCTCGTCCAACGCAATGCCCTCCGGCACCGGCATCACCTGCTGCCAGGGGACCGCCACCCGTTCGGCGTATCCGCCACCCGCAAGCAAAGCGCAGACTTGATCGCCGGGGGCGAGATGCGGGACGTTCTCGCCGACCTCAATGATCGTTCCGGAGCATTCGAGTCCGGGGATCTCCGATGCTCCGGGCGGCGGCGGATAGAAGCCGAGACGCTGGAGCAGGTCCGCCCGATTGACGGCCGAGGCGGCCACGTCGATGACCACCTCACCTGCGCCGGGACGCGGGTCCGGCACTTCCTGCCAGGCCAAAACCTCAGGTCCGCCGGGTTCGGAAATCACGATCGCACGCATGTGACCTAAAGTAGCGTGGCGGAGAACTCGGCGGTTGCCCGCATTCACCGTATTACGTGGCGCTAATCTGCAATGTGTTTGCTACCCCATTAGCCCAGCCCGAGGGGGTACACGGTGGCGAGACATGATCGTGAGGATCCCCATTCTCTTGAGGACCAGCTCGCGTGGCTTGACGCGATCAAGGAGATGCCCGACGAGGTGGAGATAGCGGTCAGCGCGGTCACCTCCGCCACGCTCGCCTCTCCACCGCCGCCGGCCGCCGACCCCGAGCCCGCCTCCCCGTACCCCGCCGACCCCTGGAGCCTCGTCCCGGCAGAGCCGGCGTCGGGAGGCCTGTTCCGGGGCGCGGCCGACAGCGCGACCGGCTCCGCGTACGGGGCCCCGGCGCAGGAGGACGCGCAGACCTCCGAGCCGTCGTCCACCGGTCCCATCCGCGAGTCCCTCTTCGGCGGCGATTCCGGCTATTCGGGCGGCTTTGGAAGTGGCGAAAAGTCCGGATTCGGGGCTGGATATGGCGCCGACTCGACGTACGGCGAGACGACCTTCGGCGACACGACGAACTTGGCCGACACGACGAGCCTGAGTGACCGGGCGGCCTTCGGTGAGACGGCGGCTTACGGTGAGACGGCGGCCTACGGTGAGACGGCGGCCTACGGTGAGACGACGGCCTACGGTGAGACGACGGCCTTCGTGACCAGGCCCGAGTCCGCGCCCTCAGAGGAGCGTGCGGACGCGCCGCCGGCCGAGCCGCCCACCGCGAGCACGGCGGCTGAGACCAGGGGTGAGGAATCCGCCACGTCGACCGGGCCGGTGAGCGCCCCGTCGTTCGGGTCGCCGCTCGGCTCGTCTTTCGGGTCGTCTTTCGGCGCGGCGTCCGAGTCTTCCTTGGGGCAGGCATCGGAGGCGTCTTTCGAGCAGGCGCCGGACCGTTCGGCCGAGTCGTCCTTCGCGGCCTCTTTCGGTTCCTCTCCGGGGGCCTCCTCCGGTGGGGGACCGGAGTCCCCGGCGGCGTCCTCGGGCACGACGCCGGAAACACCGGACGGCGACCATGAGCCGCAGGAGGACGACGGCCGCCCCACCTCGCTGAGCGGTCCCTCGTCCTTCACCACTCCTTCGTTCGGCGAACGGGCCTTCGGCGGCGCCTTCCCCGGCTCACCCGGTTCCTCCGGCTCCCCGGCGGACACCGACGCCTACAACAACATCGGTGCGTTCTCCGGTGGCGAGGCGGTCAAGCCCTTCGCCCCCCAGGAGTCCGGCGAGTCATCCGCGACGAAGGGGCCGCTGCGGGGCTGGCTGGAGCCGGCCGTACCGGTGCCGGCCGCCCAGCAGGAACCCGCCACCGCCGCCGAGCCGGAGGAGCCGCCCGCGCCACCGGAGATGCCGTCTCCGTTCGCCACGCCACGCGCCGAGGCCGTGCCTGACTTCAAGGACGACCGCTTCACCGGCTCGCTGCGGGAGGACCTGGCCGCCGAGGAGCGGAAGCCGTACGAGCCGGGTCCGATTGCGGCACCGACGCCGTCACCCGCGCCCTCGCCCTCGTCTGCGCCGTCGCCCTCGTCTGTGCCCTCGCCTGCGCCGGCGCCGAGCCTCGCACCGGACCAGACCCGCGCGGTGGAACGGGACGCGGCGGCGGAGCGGGAGGCATACCAGCCCTCGCGCCGACCGGCTCCCCCCGTCTCCGCCTTCAGCTCGCCGGCGCGTACGACAGGGTCGAAGTCGGCGGGGTCCAAGCCGACCGCAGACAGCCTCGACCCGGTCACCCTGCTGAGGGGGCGGAGGAACGCTCCCGCGACGGGCTGGCGGCGGCTGGTCTACAAGGCGTCCGCCGGGCTGATCAAGCCGGGTGAGGCCCCGGAGGTGCGGCGGCGCCGCGAACTCGTGCAGCGCGCCCGCACACCCGTCGCCACCGGCCACCACCGGGTCGCCGTGCTCAGCCTCAAGGGCGGGGTGGGCAAGACCACGACGACCGTCGGCCTCGGCGCCACGCTCGCGCAGGTGCGCGGCGACCGTGTCATCGCGGTCGACGCCAACCCCGATCGTGGAACGCTCTCCGACAAGGTCGAGCTGGAGACCTCGGCCACCGTACGCGACCTGCTGAACGAGCGCGCGCAGATCAAGCGATACGTGGACATCCGGGCCTTCACCTCGCAGACGCCCTCGCGACTGGAGATCCTGGCGTCGGACCGCGACCCGTCGGTGTCGGAGGCGTTCAGCGCCAAGGACTACCACGCGGTGGCGCAGGTGCTGGAGAACTTCTACTCCATCTGCATCACCGACTGCGGAACGGGCCTCCTGCACTCCGCCATGTCAGGCGTGCTCGGCATGGCCGACCAGATCGTGCTGGTCAGCTCGCCGTCCGTGGACGGCGCCCGGGCGGCCTCGGCCACGCTGGACTGGCTGGAGGCGCACCACTATGGCGACCTCGTCCGGGCCGCCACCGTGGTGCTCTGCAGCGTACGGCCCCGGTCGAAGTCCACCGTGGACCTCGACAAGCTGGAGGCACACTTCGCGGCCCGCTGCCGCACCGTGGTCCGCGTGCCGTACGACGCCCACCTGGAGGAGGGAGCGGAGATCGACCTGGACCGGCTCCAGCAGGCCACCCGGGACGCCTACCTCCGCCTGGCCGCCTCCGTGGGCGACGGCTTCGCCGGACCGCAGGCGCTGGCCGAGCCCAGGTTCTCGGAGATCCCGGACCACCTGTAGGTGATCGCGGAGGCGGGATGATCTCTTTCGCGGTCGCGGTCACGTACGGGAGAGTGAGGGACTAGGCTGCTGCGTGGCGCTCCAGTGCGGGGCGCCGGGGAGAGCTCGCCTAGTGGACGATGGCGGCGGTCTTGAAAACCGCTAGGCCGGGTGACCGGTCTCGTGGGTTCGAATCCCACGCTCTCCGCTCGACCAGCCAAAACGGCGTCTGACCAGCGGGTTCGCTCGGTTCAGACGCCGTTGATCGTTCCGGCCATGCGCAGCCGTACGCCACCCTGAGCAGCCCTCGGCCGCTGTCTGCGGGATATTCGCGGGATGGATCACGGAGCGTCTCTGCAGTTGGGAGCACAGGCAAGAGGAAGGCCAGGAGAGTAGTGTCCAGTTTGTGCCACTACTCGTAAGGGGCGACTCTTCTTGCCAGGGGCGCTGCGGCTGTGTCGTCGCCAGGTTCGAAATCAGCTGACTCCGGACGGCACCCTTCCAGCCATCGGACGAAAGCTTCCGCTTCGTCTTCCTCGCGGTCGAAGGCAGTCCCGCTCACAAGCAGCGTGATCACCTCCCGCTTGAGGTCATGGTTGTAGCGGACTTCCCGGACTGCTGCGAAAACGCCGTAACTGCTGATGTCTCGGGTCGACATACGTCCAGCTCTACCAAATACAAGCGCTGGCTCAAGATGTTCGAAGAACACCCACGTTTGTGGGACTCTTCCGTCGAAGCCAACGGCGTAGCCATAGGTGACGGAATAGCTCTCGATGTCAGCGTACTGTTCCGCGTTTGGAAGAGAGTTAACACCATGCACGTGGTCGTAATTTGGGTGGAGTGAAGGGCGCGTCCATGGGATCGCCGCGCATTCTGCACACTCTTGAATTTGCCCGGTCTGTTGTCCAGGTATATTTCGATGCCCGGCGCGGGCAAGTATCTGAGCGGCCTGATGCTTGGCCTCAGCGACGATCAGATCAGCTTGTTGCCTAGCAGTCGCTAGCACTTGCTCGGACACCGAGCTTGGGTCTTCGGTCTGCCTGCGCCGTTGTTCTGATGCGGCGATACGTTCCCAGGCTCGTAGCCAAGGTGTGACGTCACCGCCTCCGCATGCTTGCACGAAGCTGAGGACCACTCCCTTCCTTGGGAAGCGGATGCCCCTGAGCATATCGCTGACAGCCGACCTGGAGAGTGGCGTGGCGCCTTCCTTGCTGACCGACAACTTCTCGAGGCTGCGTAGCGACGGACTGTCCGCCCGTGCACGTAACTGGCGCAGTAAATCGGCGAGACCTTCGCGCTCAGTGACTGACTCCAGCGCCTTGACAAGATCATCAGTGTACGGCGCTTCGGTCACGGCCTAACCCCTGTCCGTCGATGTCCGGCTGTGTCCTACAGCGTACGGCCGGCGGCAGGTTGGTGCCTGTGATCGTCCTACCTCAAACATCCCTTGTCACGCTTAGGACGTGAGCTGTCGCGAGTTCGGGCGAACTTGTCCATAGGCCTGCTGGACACCGGTTTCTAGCTGGTCTCCTTGAGCTGTGGCGAGCAAATGGCTCACCGCAGGGCGTCCGGTCACCTAAATGATGGGGAGAATGTGAACACACGTATAAGGGACTTTCTCGGTGGTGATGAAGGGCGCGGTAGGAATGTCTCCAAGTACTGGCGCACCCGCACGTGTATAGAGGTCATCAAGCTGGCCCTTTGGGTGATGCTTCAGGTGCTCTTTGAGATCCTCCGCGGCAAGTAGTCTTAGGGGCGACGGGTCTCCTGCCTGAGATCGCGGTTGGCGGGAGACCCTTCTCGTCTCTGGTGCATAAATTAGTGGCGAAATAAAAGGTGATGCCCTTCTTGTGGAAACGCCTCGATTGGTGAGGTTTGCTGTAGAAGGGCTCCTTCGATCCTCTGGTTAGCAATTTCGGCACCACCGTCGATGCACTTTGCGTAGACCCGGAGGAGCACATCCACTCCATGGCCTGCGCGTTCGGCGGCTTCGGGGGCGGCTACCCCGGCGTTGAGCCACAGCGAGACGGCCGCGTGCCGCAGATCGTACGGCCGCGCTGCCAACGGGGAGACGACCTGTTCCGGCGTTAGCGCCAGCGTTCGGGCCTTCTGCCACGCCTCGCAGTACGTCCCAATGAAGATCACACCGCCTCGGGACGTCCGGAAGAGGCGCCCGTCATCGTGGACGCCGAACTCGTCGATGTGCTCGCGGAGGATCGTCACCAGTTCCGGTGGGATCGGCACGGGACGACCCTCGTCTTGTGCACGGTGCTTCAGGCCGCGATCGTCGTGCGCCTCTCCGCTGTCCGTCCATCGCTTGTTCGCTTGGGGCTTGGACTTTGAGAGAATCAAGCGGCCCCATCCAGACTTGGGAAGGTGACAGTCCTGGATGCGGAGGCCGAGCGCTTCAGCGGGCCGGAGACCGGCGAAGTAGAGGCAGGCGAAGAAGGCCCGAAGGTGCCGGCCGCGGTCAAGGCGGCCCGCGTAGGTCACCGCGGCGAGCAACTCCCGTGCCTGGGCCGGGTTCACTACGACCCGCCGGTCCACAACCTCGCGTACCTTGGGCGGCTTCCACGCCTTCACCTTGTCGATCGGGTTGGAGGGTAGCTCTTCGAGGTCTACGGCGTACTGCAGGACGTTGTAGAAGACTGAGCGCTTCCGGGCGATCGTCGTGGCCGCAGCCGCCCCGCCATCGAGTCGGGTTGTCAGCGCGTCGAGGCCAAGCCGTACGTTGCGGACCTTGGCCAGGTCGGCTACGGGAAGTGAGTGACGTTCAAGCCACGTCACAGCAGCCGCGATGCCAGCCGGACGAGCAAGTTGCCGAGATGCTGGTGGAAGCACGTATTGGCGAAGTGCTTCCCGGAGGACCAACTCGTCCGGCTTGCCTGGCGCGTTTTCGTCGACGAGTGCCGGGGTCAGCGTGGCGAGAGCGTCGGTAAGGCTGTCACGCGTCTTTGCCGCAGCGTGAGGCCACTTCATGTCGATGTAGGCCAAGACGAGGGTGAGCCAGGTGATGGTGTTTTTCGCCTTCGACATGGACACGGGTAGCCCCGTCTCCGTATCGAACGCCTCACCTCGCTTGGCCGCCTGCCGGAGATCGGACAGGAAGCTTTCGGCCAGGGCTTTCGTCCTCAGCGTTTTCGACTTCTGGCGACCGCCGACCTTCCAGCGGACCTCATAGGAGGCAGTCTTGCTGGACTGATTCCGCCGGACTTCCCAGAACCTGACGTCGTACGAGCTACTCACGCCGCCTCCCGGAGGGATTCCAGCCAGGCTGCGAGATCGCTCCACCAGACGCGGAGCTCGCCGTTTGGGAGCTTCACACACTTGGGCGCGTGGCCGAGCTCACGCCAGCGGTAGAACGTCCGGCGGGAAACGCCGCCGAGCTCAGCGAGTACCTCAGGCACGGTCAGGAGCCGGTCGTTGCGCCTCATCGGGCGCCATCCCCGACTAGTGACTGCGACGGCAGCGTCGGCGAACCCGTGAGTGCGGCAACGAGGGCGTCACCCGGGGAGTAGCCCTTTCCGGCGTACTCCCATTCGCTGATGACGAGGACGGTGTCTTCGTCGAGGAGGGGCAGGCGGCCGGTGGTGATGTCCTCGTCGCGGGCGTGGTTCTGGCGGTCGGCGCGGATGTCGCCGAGGGTGGTGGAGTAGCGGCGGGATCGGGTGGAGAAGTGGCCGCGGAAGCCGAGCATGTGAGCCCACCGGGTCACCCGAAGTACGGTCAGCTCCTCGAAAGTGCCGAGGCGGAGACATTCGGCGATGAGCCGTCGGGCGTGGTCGCGGACGGGCAGGGCGGTCAGGTCCTCGCCGGGGACGATGCGCCGGTCGATGGTGCCGACGCATTCGGCGGCCTTGGTGGCGTACTTGGCCACGTACCCGGCTACGGCCTGGTCGGTTAGCTCGCCGTCCAAGGCGATCGGGCGAGCGTCGAGTTGGGTGCCCCAGCGCAAGACCCGTTCCGGTTGGTCGTCGTACGCGGGCACCTTGGCTGTGACCACGGAGGCTGCGTGCTCTACGGCCTGGGTGAGCAGGTCGAGGGTGGCCCAGGCCGGTGGCGGGGAGATGGGTCCGGCCGGGCCGTCGAGGCGGATCACGGCGTGCAGGTGGACGACGCCGCGCCGCTGGTACTCAGCCACCTTGGCGAAGGACACGACGAGTTGGTCACGCATGTCGCGGAGAGTTAGTCCGCCGAGCTTGGCCAGGTGTCGGCGAAGGGCGTCGGTGAAGCGTTTCCACAGGAGCGGCGCGACCGCGTTGAACAGCACTGAGCCGGTGTAGTCGTAGCAGTCGGGGCACAGCGGCTCGCCGAGGCACTCATCCTTGGTCCCGTGCCGGGCGGTGCAGGACAGGACGCGCCCGTGCGGGCAGGTTTCGGCGTCGCGGCGGGGGTGGCAGGGCAGGACGCTCCCGTTGTGCTGCCTGCGGGTATGGACCGGGCCGAAGGACGGTGCGGTGAGGGTGGCGAACAGGCATGGGTGCGCGGTCACCGAGGTGGGGACGCCCTTGCCGCCGACGAGGCCGGCGCGGATGAGGTGGTAGGTGTCGGCCCGGTAGGTCTCGGCGCAGGCCGGGCAGCGGGACGCGCGACGAGTCTTGCACGGCACGCGAAGGACGCCGTCGGGTTCGAGGCGGGTGCTGTAGCGGTGCAGCAGGGTACCGGTGGCCTTATCCCAGTGTTCGACGTTGCCACGCAGGTGAATCGGCTGCCGGCATCCATGGGTTCGGCGGATCTGGGAGGTGAAGCGGGAGCAGTTGGGGTCGTTGAGCCGGGCGATGGCGCCGCGGATGGCGTGCGCGTTGGCGGATGTTACGGGCAAGATGGAGACCTCCTTTCACTCGATGGGTGGAGGGATGGCCCCCGACCTGGCGGTTGTCTTGGCGGATGTACGGCCAGGCCGGGGGCGCTGACGGGGTTCAGCAGAAGCCGAGCCCGTCACAGTGGCGGCAGGTCTCGCCGTAGGAGTCGAGACCGCCTCCGCCGCAGTGGCAGCACTGCCACCGCCGCGGTGTGATCGGCGCGGGTTCCGTGGGCGGGGCCTGCTCGGCGTCGGGCATGGCGTGTCACCTCCTTTCGTGGTCAGGCGGCTTGGGCCGCGCTCGCGTTGGGGACGGGGTCGGGCTGGATGCAGCCCTCATAGCTGCGATCGGCCTCGTACTGGGCGCGGCGGGCGGCGAGGATGGCGACGGCCTTGTACTCCACCGGTCCGAAGCGGACCGAAGCGTCGTAGTGGCCGAACTCCTGGTTGATCGGAGCGCCGAGCAGCTCGGCTATGTGGTCGACCTCGGCGCACATCTCGGCGTCCGTGGCGCGATGCGGGAAGTGCAGCACGTTGACCGAGCGAGGGACGGGGACGGCCGGGTTGGCCTCCAGGAAGTCGGCCAGGGCGCGGAGCCCGGCGATGAGGGCGGAACGGTGGTCATCGTTGGTCACGTGGTGATCTCCTTTCACTAGGCGGGTTCGGATGCGGTGCGCAGGGTGCGCAGCAGGTCGGAGGCGAGCTGATTGGACACGCCCAGTCGTGCGCGCAGCAGGTCGCGAGTGATCGGCTTGCCGTGCTTGGCCTGGTGCTCGTCGGCCACGCGGCGGGCGTAGTCGACCAGTGCCGGGGACGGTCCCGGCTCGCCGTCCTGCCCGTCCTGCCCGTCCTGTACGGCGGGGACGAGCGCCGGGGCCGGGGACGGCGAGGACGGGACGGCGTCGACGGTCAGGACAGGCGCGGACCGTTCGGGACGAGGGACAGCGGCGCGGCGTTCGAGCATCGAGACGGCGATGAGGAACGCCCCGGCGGGAGTGGCGGCGGTCAGCCAGCCCCACACGGTGGGTTCGGCCTGGTGCAGGTTGGCGGCCAGGGACAGGATGATCCCGCCGGCCAGGACGAACGTCGGCCAGGAGACCCACCCGTTGCGCTGGCGTCCGGTCTTCTTGTCGCGCTGGCGTTCACGGGCGGCCATGACGCAGGTGAGGTCGACGCAGACGGCCACGGCCCACGACATCCAGCCGGTCTGTCCGTGGTCGGTGGCTGTGTCGCGGATGTGGGTGAACGATCCGGCACCCGCGATGGCGGCCAAGACGAGGACCGGCCCGGTGTCGAGTAGCCATGAGGCGAGGCGTCGCATCGTTACCCCCTTTCGTTAGGCGGACAGCAGTTCGGACAGGTCAGCCCCGTCCCGGTCGGGCCGGACGATGTCGGCCCAGTCCGGGGTGAGGTGGGCGTAGGTGCAGGCGGCGTGTTCGGCCGTCTGCTCGGCGACGTAGAAGGAGCGGGCGCGGTACCACTGGCCGTCCTGGGAGGCGACGATCGCGACGCCGGGCGTCTCGGCGGGAATCGCACGGGCGGAGACCAGAGCAGCGGGGTCGAGGTCACCGAGCGTCATGGTCGCGGTCTCTGGGTCATTGACCCGGTGACAGATCCGCCCCGAACACTGGGCGCGCAGTGCAGTGACGCCAGGGCCGAGGTCGGAGCCGATCCGCTGGCCGGAGCAGAACAGGTAGATGCCGAACGCCCGTCCAAGCTGGGCCACCCGCAGCAGTGCAGTGGAGGTGTGGGCGATCTCGTCTTTCTCGGACTTGTCGGCCATCAGGTACAGCTCGGCCAGCTCGTCGACCAGCACCACGACCGGCACCGGCCGCACGCCGGGCGGCAGTTGCCAGATGTTGCGGGCGCCGGCCGTACGGCACAGCCCCATCCGGTCGACCATGAGCGCCACCAGGTCATCCAGCAGGGTCACGCTCTCAGCTCGCGTGGTGGCCAGGGCCGACAGCCGGGGCGCGTACGGGGTGAACTCCACGCCACCTTTCAGATCGATGCCGACCAGTGCGACCGGTTGCGGGGCGAGCCCGACCAGCAGGGCGTTCGCGAGGTTGGACTTGCCCGACTGGGTGGCGCCGGCGTTGATCCAGTGCGGCACTGTGCGGAAGTCGATTGTCCACAGCCCGCCGGTCTCAAGCCGCCCGACATGGACGGTGAGAAGGTCGCCGGAGGCCGGGAGGTGGTCGAGCCGGACGAGTGGGTCCCGCACCGTGGCAGCCAGGACCACGCGGCCGGGCCGCGGGGAGGAGACGCGAACGGCGTGGACGCCCCAGGAGTGCGCGAGCCGTTCGGCGGCCTGGGCGTAGTCGGCGGGGATCTGCCCTTCGAGGGTGTGGACGGTGACGCGCCAGCCGTGCCGGGTCGGCAGCGGTAGCCGCATGAAGGGCTTGGTGTCGACCGCGACCCGCTGGAAGCGCCGCCGTACCTTCACGAGCCCGGTCGAGGCGATCGCGCCGGGGACGGTGGTGAACCACCAGCGCTGGCGCTTCTTGGTCAGGCCGCAGCCGAGGGCGACCTTGCGCCAGGTCGCCCAGATCGTGATGGCCATCAGCGGGAAACCGACTGCCAGCCAGTACGACCGGTAGTGCAGGTGGCGCCAGGCCCACAGGCCGGCCGCCGAGGCGGCCAGGCCCGGGAGCAGCATCAGCAGGGCGTCACGCATGGGCGGTCACGCCTGCCGGGACGATGGAGCTGGCCCGGTAGCTGATGCCCCAGCGGGCCTCGCCGCCTCGGGACATCTCCCAGACATAGCCGACCAGGCCGATGGGGGTGACGTCCTGTCCGGCGGCCACCTGGGGCTCGCCGGAGGTGCCGACCTTGACGAGTTCGATCCGGCCGAACTCGTCCTCGACCGACAGGACGATCTCGTAGACGGTGTTGCCGTTCTTGTCGGTCTTGATCTCGCCGGTGTCCTGGTTGAGGACGCGCGGGCGGGGCGCGCGGACGCAGACGAACTGCAGCTTGGTCACGTCGACCGGGATTGGAATGGTGCGCATCTTGTGGACCTCCTTAGTCTCGTGGCCAACATAGTCAACTAGGTTGGCCTGGTTGTCAATGTTCTCTCGGTTGGCTTGGTCGTGTTGCTGTGCTGAGATAAGGGGCGATGGTCAAGAAGACGGGACGGCCCGGTTACCTCCAGATCGCCGACGATCTGCGCGAGCAGATCCGCGGCGGATCTCTGCCGCCCGGCTCCCCGTTGCCGTCGACCACCCAGCTCGCCGCCCGGTACGACGCCTCGCTCAGCGTGGTGAAGCTGGCAGTCGGGATCTTGCGGACCGAGGGCCTGGTCATCGGCCAGCAGGGCAAGGGCGTGTTCGTCCGGGAAGACGTCCCCGACATCGAGCCGAGGCCGGCGGGCGACTTGGCGAGCGAGGTCATTGCGCTACGCACCGCCGTACAGGACCTGTCGGAACGCCTGGCGCGGGTCGAAGCGACCTTGTCTCAGCGATCCGAGACGTAGGGCCGCCGTTCCGGACCTTCAAGCCCGTCACGTGACGGGCCAGCCGTGCCGACGCATCCCCGGAGGCGCTGCCACGGAACATGGCCTTGTCCTCTCGCCGGATGCCGACCAGGACCGCCACGAAGCCGACGGCCACGACCGCGCTGAGCGCTAGGGCGATGATCAGAGGCAGCGAGCTCACGACCAGATCACCCCCAGGGCGGCGGCGCTGCGCGGGCCGCGCGGGGGACGGCGGGTGATGGCGCGACGCCGGGCGGCCCTGTGCTGGGCCTTCTCGCGCCGCTCCCAGCGCTGACGGGCGAGGCACTTGCTGCAGTGGATCTGTCCGGGCTTCAGGAGCGCGCCGCAGGCGCAGTCGGGGTTCTCCTCCGGTGGGGCAATCGTGGTCTCTGTCATGGTCTGTTCTCCTTCCGTCGCAGGTAGTGGTGCGTTGTGACACCGAGAGTGCGGCGGAAGGGCAGGACGAGATCACTACACGACGGGACATGTTCAAGACGTCCCGTCTACGATTGCCAGGTCCCTGGACGTCCTGACGCGGCAGGTGAAATGGCCAACGAGCGACTACGCGCGGCCCTTCTGGAACGCGGGGTGAGCATCGCCGAACTGGCGACCGCGATCCAGGTGGACCCCAAGACCGTCGAACGCTGGATCACCAAAGGCCGCGCACCGTACCGAAAACACAGGTACGCCGTCGCCACCCACCTGGGGATGGATGAGAGCTACCTGTGGCCTGAGGCGTTAACGCGCGAGCAGGTGGCGTCGGCGTCCGAGAGCGAGATCGTCACCGTCTACCCGCACCGCTGGGCCGTCCCCCGGGACGCCTGGGGACGTCTGTTCGCCCAGGCACAGGACGAGATCGGCATCCTCGTCTACAGCGCCCTGTTCCTCGCCGACGACGCCGGCATCGTGCGCATGCTCGGCGAGAAGGCCGCAGCCGGAGTGAGGGTGCGCATCCTGCTCGGCGACCCCGACAGTCCCGAGGTCGCCCAGCGCGGCGCCGACGAAGGCATCGATGACGGCATGGCTGCCAAGATTCGCAACGTCCTCGTCCTCTACCGGCCCATCCGCGGCCTGGACGGGGTGGAGATCCGACTACACCGCACGGTGCTGTACAACTCCATCTACCGTGGCGATGATCAGATGCTCGTCAACACCCACGTGTACGGCGTGCCCGCCGGCAACGCGCCCGTCCTGCACCTGCGAAAGGTGTTAGGCGGGGACATGGTCACCACCTACGTAGAGAGTTTCGAGCGGGTGTGGGAGCAGGCCACGCCGGTAGGGTCGTGATCGTGGCCCGCCGGATCGACTACTACGACGACCCTGACGCACCCAAGCCGAACAGCCTCGTCCCGTCCGTCAATGTCGTCGTCACCAACGACGCCGGGGACATCCTCATGATCCGCCGCAGTGACAACGGCAACTGGGCCGTCCCCGGTGGTGCCATCGACCTCGGCGAATCCCTCCCCCAGGCCGCTATACGGGAGACCCTTGAAGAGACCGGCGTGCTGTGCGAGATCACCGGCCTCGTCGGCACCTACACCGACCCCCGCCACGTGATCTTCTACACCAGCAACGGCGAGGCCCGCCAAGAGTTCTCCATCGTCCTCACCGCTCACGCCGTCAGCGGCGAGCCGACCCCCAGCAGCGAATCCACCGAGGTCCGCTGGGTGCCACGTGCCGAGGTGGAGACGCTGCCGATGGATCGGTCAATGGCCCTGCGGATCGGCCACTATCTTGCCGATGTCGGCCGGCCCCATATCGGGTAGGGCGTGCAAAAACGTTGATGAGCAGCGACAGTGAAGGGGACCGAGAACGCAACTGCTCGTGACTGGAGGCTCTGGCCGTGTTGAAGTCGTTATCGACCCTGCGCGATTCTCACCGCCATGACGCCCCATATGCGAAGGGACGATTCATGGAGCTTCTCAGGAAGTGCACGCTCATTGCGATTCTTGGCAGTGCGCTGGCGTTGGTCGTGGCCTGCGGAGGAGGCGCCGAGTCCGATGGTTCCAGCTCGGTGGGTCTTCCCGGTGCAGAAGCCCCCGCGGGAGAAGGCTCCGGCAACAGCGACAGCTGCAAGTTCCTTACCAAGGAGGAGGTCGCTGAGGCGATCGGCCCGCATGACGGCGGCCAGCAGGACTACACATTCGGCGGATGCGTCTGGACGGCCTCGAGCGCCAAGGACGGAATCAACGAGGCGATTTTCGCGGCGGTGCTGCCCAAGGCCCAGTACGAGTCCGTGGCCGAGATCGGACAGCCCGTGAGCGGATTCGTCGACGGCGCCACGTACGACGAGACGCACGGCGAGCTGTGGTTCCCCTGCCGTGGCGGGGACTACTGCGGGGTCAAGGTGAGAACCGCCAGCCCGGACGGCCGCCAGGAGACCGCCCTCCGACTTAGCAAGATCCTTCAGGGCCGCGTATAGCTGATCGCCCCGGTCGCCTCCACGAATACGGTCCATCCCGCTGGGGCACTCCGCCGCGCTTCCTCGTCTGCGAAGTCGAGGCGGCCCGGAGATCCGGCGTATCACTCGCCGCCCCATAGGTGTATCTCCAGTGCTCCCAGCCGGAGTGGTCGATCACGTCATGTGCCTCGTGAAAGCCGTCCTTGCATTGCCTGAACGGCGGCCAGGATGCACGGTGTCGATGCGGTGATCGAGCGGCTCACCAGGTGATCGGGGCCGTACCGAGAATGGATCTCAGCCAGTCGTTCACGCACGTCGAGGTGCCGGCCGTCGGGGCCGGTGGTCATGTCGCAGTAGGTCAGCGCATCGGCCAGCTCCCGCCGCTCCGGGGCGAACTCCCTGGTCAAGGCGTCAAACAGGTCGCGTTCTGTGGCCTCGTTGACCGCGCAGGAGTGATGGGCGACCAGGCGGCACAGCCGCTCGTCGGCGCCCGCCACATCGCGCAGGTAGCGGGCGCCATCGAGGGGATGAAACCCGGTGTCGACCAGCTCAGGGGAGTAGCCGATGTCGTGCAGGTAGGCGGCGGCGGTCAGCGTGTCGGCTTCGTCGCCGAGGATCGGGGCCAGCGAAGCGGCCCGCGCCGCCACACCCTGCGTGTGTGCCCAGCGCCGAGGGAGCGGCTCGGCAAGGAGTCGTTCGGCCAGATCACGCGCCCACTCGGCTTGTCCCATGAGACAGACGATAAGCACTCCGCGGCCCCGACCTAGAGCTCCAACCCGGACGTCCCAGGACGTCTCACTCCTGGTGCTGCACGAACCGGCCCTTGCCCTGCTGAGACACGATCAGCCCCTCCTGCTCCAACTCCGCGAACGCCTGCCGCACCGTGTTGCGCGACGCCTCATACAGCCACCGGAGTTCGGCTTCGCTGGGCAGCACGTCGCCGGGGCCGAGGTCGCCCCGCTCGATCCGCCGCCGCAGCTCGCGGGCGATGACCTGGTAACGGTAGGAGGCGTCGACAGGGTGATCAGTGCCTTGTACGAGCCGCCCCTTCGACGGGACTGTCACGATCAACCCCTCCGCCTCCAGGGCCCGCAGCGCGCGACGGACCGTGTTGCGTGCAACCCGGAACTCCGCCGTCAAAGCTGTTTCCGAGGGCAGCACCCGCCCCGCTGGATAGACACCCGCCCGGATCCGCTCGCGCAACCGCTCGGCCAGCTTGCCCGAGACGCGCTGCCCGGTCAGCCACGCCTTGCGCCGTTCAGGAACGGTGCGCATCGAGAATCTTCGATAGGTCGACGCCGAGTTCGCCCTGTTCGCCCTCGTGCCAGCCGTCCCGTGCCGCCTTCTCGATCCGGTCGGCCGCCGGGCCCAGCTTCAGGCATGAGACCCGTTCGTCGTGCTGGTCTCCCCAGTAGAACCACAGGAACGCGAGGTGGACGTAGACCCGGCGGGGCCGCAGCCGGCTATCGGTCACGTCCAGGGCGGGCCGGTTCTTCTCATCCACGATCAGGACTGCCGTGATCCCGCGCTGTTCGAGCTCATCTCGCAGTTCTGTTAAGAGCTGTTCTTGATACTCGCGCTGTCGCTGGCGGATCGGCCGCATCGGTTCCATGTCCGGATCGCGCTCCTTCCGGCGTTGATGGTGGGCGCTCGGTCGCGCCCGTGCCGAACGAGCTTCCGTCGAAGCAGGGGAACCTCTACACCGCGACTAAGGGACGTCTGGGGACGTCTTGTGTTAGCGTCCCAGGCAGAGCCGCCCCCAGGAGGTACACCCCCGTGAGCGACACCCTGCGCCATGCCCTCGCCCGGGCCAGGCTCGGAACCGTCGACGTCGCCGCCGCTCTCGAAGTGGACCCCAAGACCGTCGACCGCTGGCTCAAGGGCCGCATCCCCTACCCGCGTCACCGCTGGGCGCTGGCCGACCTCCTGCAACTCGACGAAGGCGATCTCTGGCCCGACGTCGCCCAACCGCGGCGAACCATCTCTCACGAGGTGAGAGCCGTCTACCCCCACCGGTGGGCTGTACCGCAAAACATCTGGCGTCGGCTCTTCCAGGGCGCGAGCCGCGAGATCGACATCCTGACCTACAGCAGCCTGTTCCTCGCCGAGGACACCGGCATGATCCGCCTGCTGGCCAGCCGAGCCCGCGCAGGCGTAAGGGTCCGTGTCCTCCTGGGCGACCCCAACAGCCCGGAGGTAGCCGCACGAGGAGCCGAAGAAGGCATCGGAGCCGATGTCATGGCCGCCCGAGTACGCAACGCTCTCATGCTGTACCGGCCGCTTCACCAGGTCGACAGTGTGGAGATCCGCCTCCACCGCACGACCCTCTACAACTCCATCTACCGGGCCGACGCCGAACTGCTCGTGAACGTCCACGCCTACGGCGTTCCGGCAGCTCAAGCCCCCGTACTGAACCTAACGGCCACCAAGGACGAAGACAGCACAGCCGTCTACCTCACCAGCCTCGAACGCATCTGGGCCACCGCCGAACCGCTCCGCTGACCATCGGCCTCGCTGTCGGAAGCTACTTTTCTTCTCGCTATCAAGGGCGAGCCGCCTGCGGCGGCCCGCCAGCACGCCGGTCGGCCAGCCGGCCGGGCTGCGGCTCTCCGGCCGGTCCCGGCCGGCGCCGCCCGCGTGCTCCAACACCGATCCGGAACGCAAACCGGTCGAAGACCACCGTGGCCAGGACGGCGACCAGGGCGACGCGGTCCAACTCGCCGAGACGATCTGAAGAGAAGAGCCGCAAGGGGCTCCGCCCCCTGCCCCCCCGGCCCTCCGACGGAGATGCGCTTGACAGCCAACCCCTGTGGGAGGTCTCGAAGATGAGCCGAGGACAGTACAGGTGGTAGGGCGGTCATCTCCTCGTCGACCCCCGAAGGGATGCCAGACCAGCCGCCCAAGGTCAAGCCGTCAAGTGCGGGCAGGACAACCAGCAAGCGCGGAAGGTCACCGGGGGGCATGTACACGCGAACGACGGCTTGACCCCAGGCGTCCGGCCCGGCATAGCTACGCCTGCCCGACGAGGAGATGACCGCGATGCTTCACCATTGAGGGATCTTGATCCCCTCGCACCGGGTAGGGAGAACCAGGGGCGGGATCGGCGGGTTGCGAACAACCGTCTGCTGTGACTGGCGTGCACTATGCTCCGCAGCGTGATTACGGGTGAGCTGCGCAGCAAGATCGATAGGTTGTGGGACGCGTTCTGGTCCGGCGGGATCTCCAACCCCTTAGAAGTGATCGAGCAGATCACCTACCTGATGTTCATCAAGCGGCTGGATGGCATTCAGACCAGTAAGGAACGCAAGGCCAACCTCACGGGCAAGCCGATCGAGAACCCGATCTACACGGCCGATACCAGGCATCTGCGCTGGTCGGTATTCACCGAGACGCAGCCGGACCATATGTACGAGATCGTCGACGACGAGGTATTCCCATGGTTGCGTGAGCTCGGCGGCAAAGAGTCGACCTACTCCCACCATATGAAGGACGCTCGCTTCACTATTCCCACGCCCAACCTACTCACCAAGGCCGTGGACATACTGGCCGAGCTGCCCCTTGAGCAGGGGGACGTCAAGGGCGACCTGTACGAGTACATGCTCAGTAAGATCGCCACAGCCGGGCAGAACGGTCAGTTCCGCACGCCTCGGCACATCATCCAACTGATGGTCGAGATGATGAACCCGAGCCCAGGGGATGAGATCTGCGACCCGGCCTGCGGGACCGCTGGGTTCCTGGTGGCCGCCGCCGAATACGTCCAGCGCGAGCACTCTGAGGCGCTTCTCGAACGCAATCAACAGCGGCACTTCCACAACAGCATGTTCCACGGGTTCGACTTCGACTCGACGATGCTGCGGATCGCAAGTATGAACATGTTGCTGCACGAGGTCGACCAACCCGACATCCGCTACCGTGACTCCCTAGCACAAAACGTGGCCGACGAGACTGAGCGGTACTCCCTGATCTTGGCGAACCCCCCATTCGCTGGCAAACTCGACTACGAGACCACCGCCGAGGATTTGCTCCGGATCGTCAAGACTAAGAAGACTGAACTGCTGTTCCTGGCTCTGTTCCTTCGGCTACTCAAACCTGGCGGTCGCGCTGCTGTCATCGTCCCGGACGGGGTGCTATTCGGCTCCACTAGGGCCCACGTGGGTCTACGCAAGATGCTCGTTGAGAACCACAAGCTCGATGCGATTGTGAAGCTGCCGTCGGGGGTGTTCAAGCCGTACGCCGGGGTCTCCACCGCCATCGTCTTCTTCACCAAGACCAACGCCGGAGGCACCGATAATGTCTGGTTCTATGACGTCACGGCCGATGGCTACAGCCTCGATGACAAAAGGGCCCCGCTGCTGCCCGAGGAGAAGCAGGGGCCGCGCCCTAAAGTCGCCCTCGACGAGGCTGACCACGAAAAGAACAACCTCCCCGACGTCCTTGCCCGATGGGCTCGCCGCGACGGCTCCGAGCTGGAGCGCTCCCGCACCGCCCAAAGTTTTACAGTCCCCAAGGCCGACATCGTCGCCCAAAACTACGACTTCAGCTTCAATCGCTATAAGGAAATCGTCCATGAGGAGGTCGAACACCGTCCACCGCTCGATATAATCGCTGACCTTGAATCCCTCG
The DNA here is from genome assembly GCF_040644635.1 of Microbispora sp. NPDC046933. NCBI lineage: Bacteria > Bacillati > Actinomycetota > Actinomycetes > Streptosporangiales > Streptosporangiaceae > Microbispora > Microbispora sp. NPDC046933. The sequence continues at coordinate 128,469 of NZ_JBEYWW010000023.1, forward strand.
AAACCGAAATCCAGGCTGGACTCTCCGCACTGAAGGCGGCCCTCGGATGAAAACAGCTGAATGGCCAGAGGTCAAGCTCGGAGACATTTGTGAGTTTAAGTATGGAAAGAGCCTCCCTGCTGCAGAGCGAGCACCGGGCCCTGCTCCCGTATATGGATCAAATGGCCCCGTGGGGACCCATGATCGCTATTTGACATATGGGCCCACGATTGTGGTCGGCCGCAAGGGCTCTTTCGGCGAGATTAGCTATGCGGCGGGCGGCTGCTGGCCAATCGACACTACGTACTATATCGATTCATCCGCCACTAGTGTTGATCTCCGTTGGCTCTACTATCGGCTCGGAGGCCTTGGATTCAAGGAGCTTAATCGAGCTGCCGCCATCCCAGGACTGAATCGAGATGACGCTTACAGCAAGCGACTGTTGTTGCCGCCACCAGAGGAGCAGCGTCGGATCGCGCAGGTGCTTGATCAGGCGAATGAACTACGGGCGAACCGGCGCCAGGCTATTACCCTCCTCGACGACCTTGCGCAGTCCATATTCCTCGAAATGTTCGGGCCAGACAGCCATTACTCGCTACTCCCTCTTGGGGCGGTGCTAAATTTCGTAACTAGCGGTGGCCGAGGTTGGGCAAAGTATTATGCCCCATCCGGGTCGAGATTTATTCGATCGCTAGACGTTCGCATGAACCACATATCAAGCCGGGACGCAGTGTATGTAAAAGCTCCCGATAACGCCGAAGCTCGACGTACAAGAGTTGCTGCAGGAGACGTTCTTCTCACCATTACAGGATCTCTCATAGGTAGAGTGTCAGCCGCCGGGCAGGAGCACGATGGAAGCTACATCAGCCAGCATGTCGCAATCCTCCGCCCAAATCCAGGCGAGCTTGATCCGCATTTCCTTGCCTTCTATCTGAGCCTTCCTTCTGGAGGGCAGCGTCAGATTAGAAAAATGCAGTATGGGCAAACGAAGCCCGGCCTCAATTTTGACCAGATTAGGGCTTTCGAAATCCCCAAAGTTCCTATTAAGGAACAGCGGAAATTTGTTGCCGTTCTGCGTGAAGTCCAAGGGCAAGTGCTGCAGATGCAAGGGCAGCTCCTCCGCCTCGATGAATGCTATGCCTCGTTGGAGGCCCATGCGTTTCACGGGAGGCTGTGAGAGACTCGCGACATCTACCGATGCCGGTGTAGTTAGGCGGTTGTCGTGAGCAACTTCGGGTTCATGAAGGCGGAGTGGCCGGAGCTGTACGGCGAGGCGATCCGAGCGGAGCGGTTGGCGATTGCGGACCCTCGCACGTCGTGCTTCTATGCGCGGCGAACCATTGAGCTGGCGCTCAATTGGCTCTACAAGGTCGATGACACGCTTCGGGAGCCCTATCACCGCGACCTGAGCGCGATGATCAACGAGCCGACGTTGGTCAACCTAGTAGGTCCGGCACTGCGGACAAAGATGGATGTGATCCGTAGGCAGGGAAATCTTGCGGTGCATTCGAACAGGCAGGTGCACAGCAGGGACGCGACGCGGACCGTGGCGGAACTGTTTCACGTGCTGTACTGGCTGGCCCGCAACTACGCACAACATGACGCGGACGCCCCTCCGCCCGGGTTGGCGTTTGATGCTTCGCTGATCCCAGTGCCCGAGCCCGCCGCAGTACGGCAGAAGAAGCTGGCCGAGCTGCAGGCAATGGCCGCTCGGTTCGCCGAACAACAGGGTGAGCTCGCTAAGGAGCGGAGACGCAGCCAGGACCTTGACGCCGAAGTACAGCGGCTCCGGGAGCAGATCAAGGCGGCCAAGCTCCTCAATGCTCAGCGACACGACACCCACGACTACAACGAGGCCGAGACCCGCGCCCACATCATCGACCTGCTACTCCAGGAAGCCGGCTGGCCACTGGACAAGGACGAGAACCGGGAGTACCCGGTGGACGGCCTGCCTTCTACAAAGTCCGGCAAGGGCAAGGTGGACTACGTCCTGTGGGACGACGACGGCAGGCCGTTGGCGCTGGTGGAGGCCAAGGCCACTACTCACTCGGCCATGGAGGGGCAGGAGCAGGCCAGGCAGTACGCCCATGCGTTAGAACGCAGGTTCCATCGACGTCCGGTCATTTTCTACAGCAACGGTTACGAGACCTGGATTTGGGACGACGGCAACAGATACCCGCCCCGACCGGTCCAGGGCTTCTACACGAAGGATGAGCTGCGCTCGCTGATCGCTCGGCGCGCGTCCCGACAGGCACTCAGCAGCACGCCGATCAACGAGGAAATCGTCGAGCGTTACTACCAGAGCCGCGCCATCCGCAAGATCGGCGAACGTTTCGATCGGGACAATCAGCGCCAAGCACTCCTGGTAATGGCAACTGGATCCGGCAAGACACGGACCGCCATCGCGCTCGTCGACCTGCTGCAGAAGGCCGGCTGGATTAAGCGGGTGCTGTTCCTTGCTGACCGCAAAGAATTGGTGACGCAGACGACCAATGTCTTCAAGCAGCACCTGCCGGGCACACCTGTGATCAATCTCCTGACGGAGAAGAACGACAGTGCCCGGGTGTACGTCTCGACGTACCCGACCATGCTTAACCTGATCAACAATGTATCGGACAGCGGCGAACGCAAGTTCGGGCCAGGCTACTTCGATCTGCTGATCGTGGACGAGGCACACCGGTCGATCTTCAACAAGTACCAGGCGATCTTCGACTACTTCGACGCACTGCTGGTCGGGCTCACCGCCACTCCCAAGAATGAGATCGACCGAAACACCTACCGAGTTTTCAATCTGGAGGAGGGTAACCCGACCGACGTCTACGACTTGGAGCAGGCCAAAAAGGACGGCTTCCTGGTCGGCCCATTCACCATCAACGTGCCGCTGAAGTTCCCGCAGCGCGGCGTTCGCTACGACGACCTCTCGGAGGAGGAGAAAGCGCGCTGGGACGAGCTCGACTGGGACGAGGAGGGCGGAGTCCCAACCGAGGTCACCGCCGACGAGGTGAACCGGTTCCTGTTCAACGAAGACACCATCGACAAAATGCTCCAGACCGTCATGACGTACGGCTACCGTATCGATGGCGGTGACCGGCTCGGCAAGACAATCGTTTTTGCTCGCAATCAGCGGCACGCCGAGTTCATCGTCGAGCGGTTCAACAAGCTCTATCCCGAGCACGGAGGCGAGTTCGCCCGGGTGATCAGTCACCAGACGAGCAGTCCAGAGCTACTGATCGACGAGTTCCGGCGCGAGGACTCAGCGTTGCGCATGGCAGTCTCGGTAGACATGCTTGACACTGGCATCGATATTCCCGAGGTCGTGAACCTGGTCTTGGCTAAGGCTGTCCGCTCAAAAACGAAGTTTTGGCAAATGATTGGCCGCGGTACGCGCCTCTGCAAGGACCTGTTCGGTCCCGGGCAGAACAAGGAGCAGTTCCTTGTCTTCGACCTTGCCCGCAATGTGGAGTACTTCAACGCCGACATCCCCGAGACCCAAGGACGCGCACAAAAGTCGCTGAGCGAGCGTCTGTTCGCCCAGCGCGCCGACCTCCTGTACGCCCTGGACCAGGAGCAACTCGCGGCCGACAGCGATGCCACCGTACGCAACGACGTGGCTACCCGTCTGCAAGGTGAAGTCGCCGGGATGAACCGGAACAACATTGAGGTACGGCGGCATCTGCGCGAGGTGGAAACGTTTCTTGACCCCGAGTCGTGGAAGCAGATTACGACGGAGAAACGTGATGATCTCAAGGAGAAGTTGGCCGGCCTGCCCTCGACGTACAAGGACGACGACACCAGCGAGGAGGCCAAGCGGTTCGACTTGCTCGCGCTGCGGCTGCAACTTGGGCTGCTCGTAGGCGATCCTGGGTATGACGCGCTGAGGCTTCAGGTTCAGCGGATCGCCGAGGACCTGCTCGACCCGACCACGCTCAACAATCCCGTCGTCGCCCGGCACACCGAGTTCCTCACCGACGTCGCGGGCGAGGACTGGTGGCAGGACATCACCCTGTCGATGCTGGAGACGATGCGCCGCACCATGCGCGGCCTGGTCCGGCTCATTCCGACCAGGCGCCGCGCCATCATCTACACGGATTTCGAAGACGAGCTCGGCAACCTCACCCACTCCGAGCTCAAGGGCCTTGAAATCGGCACCGACCGCACCAAGTTCGAACGGAAAGTTCGCACCTATCTACGCAGCCATAGCGACAACCTCGTCGTTCAGAAGCTCCTGCGCGGCCGCCAGATCACTAGCTCAGACCTCGACGAGCTCAAAGCCGTCTTCCTCGACCTGGGCTTCGGCACGGAGGCCGACATCGACCAGATTGCCGAAGAGCATGAAGGATTCGGCCTCTTCCTGCGCTCCATCACTGGCCTGAGCCGTGAGACCGCCGTACGTGCCTTCGATGGCTTCCAGCAGGGCCGCAACCTCTCTCCCGCCGAGTACAGCTTCATCGAGCTCATCATCGACTCGCTCGCTAAGAACGGCTATCTGGACGCCGGAGACCTGTATGAACCGCCCTTCAAGCGCCTTGGTGATCCCGACGTCGTGTTCCACAACACCGCTGACGTACACGTCATCGCCGATGTCCTGAAGCTTGTGAAAGAGACCGCGATCCCGGCGGATGCGGAGGCGTGTTGACACGCACGCCGCGGTCGGGTGACTACCCCTTCCTCTGTGGTAGTCAGGCCCAGTGAAGCGTAGGCGTGCGCGAGAGATCGCCCAACGCCAAACCGTGCTTATACCGACCTGCGTCTTGTTACAGACGATGAGACGCAGGTCGTGGCAGCGGACAAAGAACGTCCTTGCAGTATATCTTCAACTATGTGTTTCACTACCGAGGCTGCCAAAAGGTGGTTTACTCCATAAACTCTGCGAGCCCTTCGAAGATGGCTTCGCTATCCAAATCGTGACCCCTATCGATACTCTTGAGTCTGGCTACAGTTCTGACTATCTGGTCCGGATAGTAAAGTTCTGTTGCGAGGCATATAGGACAGTCGGCCAGAATGCAGAAGGGAAAAAGTGGTATCACTTCGCGCTGCGGCGTGAGCATGTAGAGATTGTTATCGGACACGGGTTTTCCTGTTTCGAAGGCGACTGGCTCAAAGTCGGGGTGGTCCCCCATCAAGAGCAGTCCAGATACCCGGTAGTTCCCACGCTTTGGCTGCCAGCTAAGCCTCTCACTGTATACCCATCTCGTCTTTGCGAGAAATGCGCTGCCAGTGAGGGCGCTAGATAGAAGCGGCTCTACCTTTGCTAGGCTCGTTTCCATCTCTGCCTTAGTTCGGGGCCCGCCACCATGTCTGATTTTGTTTCGGATGCTGGTGAGAGCTGCAAGGTCTGCACTAAGGCCCTTTCCTCCTTTCTTTGCGATGGTAGCTTGGCCGAGGCCGGCCACCTCATCGCCGCTTTTCCTCAGCTCATTTCCAACTGCCCTTGTTACTCCGACCCAGTGGCCTAGCGAGACGCCTGATGCGTGTACGGCATCCGTCCAATTATTTATTTCATTTACGTCCTTCCGGTCTTTATATGCTGCGAGGGCTAGGGAGATTATCCCCAGGGAAGTAATCAAAGTCTCGGCGCATTGCAGCGCTGCTTCGTGCCTCTCTGTGATGGTCTGACTATGCTGGAACTTGCGAACGGCGCGTGCGATTGCATAGGGATAGGTCTGCCGAAAAACGTGATATGGCTCGGTCTGCTTCGAGAGAGTCTGGCTAATCAGAGAGCCTAGGTCCGCTGCCTGTTCCAGTCGAATTCGACGGTCCCCTTTGGTGCCGTCTTCGAAGATGCTCATTCGGGACTTGTCGAGCGAGTCTTTAATCCGCTGTATTTCGTCGGCGCCCTCATTGAGAACTGAAACAGCGGAACGAATTGACTCAAAATCTCCCTCGCAAGCCGGGATCGCCAGATTTGCCAGGTCGTTTGTGCTGACGTGTGGGATCTCTGTGCCGCGACGCGAAATAGCTCGCTCTGCTTGCGGGGTTGATAGATATGAGACTATATACTCTGCTGGAGCTATATTGCGAATGATTCTAATTATCAGGACCCCTTGACCAGCCTGAATCCCCTCGTACTCGCTGGGGAGTATGGTCCAGTTGCGATTACTCCCCATGGCTCGACCGACTATGTCTCCCTCGCGGAGACGATTTGTTCGTCGATCGGTGATGTGAATTGGAAGGTCCTCAATGCTCGGCAGTGGAGACGTCAGCATTGAGGCATGCAGGACTCTTTGCTCATTTAGAATCTTGTCAGGATGTGCATCCCACTGAATCTCCTGTGCGGGTATCCACCCAGTATGGATCTCGGTGAAGTCGCCAAGTCGCCAGTCCTCGACGCGCCCACTCCTCGTTCCCTCCCCGATTTCTCGGTAGCAGTTGATGCTGAGGTTGTAGTCCTGAGCGATTATCTCTTTCTTGGCTACGCAGAAGCTCTGCTCTGAGCGTCTGCGCTTCCGTTCGCTATCGTTCCTGTGCGCCCAGCGCGTAATTAGGTCCGGAAGGTTGTTGCGCGCGCTTTCGCCGTCTTCCAGTGCCGCAGTAGGGCGTGGGCCAGTCTTGTTCTCGCCCAGCAGTGGAGCGTGTCTGCTGTCGAGGCTGAAGCCATCGGCGGTCACCTCGTAGAACCAGACATTGTCAGTGCCGCCACTGTTGGTCTTAGTGAAGAGGAGGATCGACGTGGAAATTCCGCTGTACGGCTTGAAGACGCCGCTTGGTAGCTTGATTACCCCGTCGAGTTTGTGGTCCTCTAGTAGAACCCGACGGAGCTCCTTGTGTGCTGTACTAGAACCAAAAAGCACGCCGTCTGGCACGATGACAGCAGCGCGCCCACCGGGCTTGAGTAGGCGCAAGAACAAGGCCAGGAATAGCAATTCAGCCTTCCTGGTCTTGACGACTTGGAGCAGGTCATTGGCGGTGGTTTCATAATCGAGGCTACCCGCAAACGGCGGGTTGGCCAGGATCAGGGAATATCGCTCGGTCTCGTCGGCGACGTTCTGAGCCAGAGAGTCGCGGTGGCGGATGTCCGGCTGCTCGATCCCGCGCAGCAGCATGTTCATGCTCGCGAGGCGAAGCATCGTGTTGTCGAAGTCGAAGCCATGGAACATGCTGTGGTTGAAGTGTTCCGCCTCAGCTGAACCACGCAGTGCCTCGCTGTCGACACGGGATATGTACTCGGCCGCGGCAACTAGGAAGCCGGCCGTGCCGCAGACAGGGTCGCACACTTCATCTTCAGGGCTGGGAGCCATCAGTTCGACCATCAACTGGATGATGTGACGAGGGGTCCGGAGCTGCCCACTCTGCCCAGAGATGGTGTTCTTGCTGAGCATGTACTCGTATAGGTCGCCTCCTGCGTGGCCCTCCACAAGGGGAAGTTCGTCGAGCAGGTCTATAACTTTGGCCAGCAGGCTAGGTGTAGGGATGGTGAACCGTGCGTCTCGCAGGTGATGGGTGTAGTTGATATCAGACCCAGTTATAGACCGGAGCCACGGGAACACCTCGTCTCGAACGACGCTATACATCCTGTCCGGCGGCAACTTCTTCAACCGGTCCCATCGGAGGTGGTCCGTCTCCGTGGTGTAGATGAAATTCCCTGCCGGCGTACCCGTGCGTTCATGCTGCTCTTCTTCGGAGGCCTGGATGACATCCAGCCTTCGTAAGAACAACAAATACGTGACCTGGTCGGCTACCTCTATGGAGTTAGAGATTCCGTTGGACCAGAAGGCGTCCCACAACCTGTCGATCTTGCTCTTGAGCTCATCTAGTACCACAGAGCAGAAGCTACCGGCTGCGACGATCTCCGTCGCTACTTTCGAGCCATTTTGCGTGGTATCGGGTAACTCTCGCCAACGTCGCGAGGAGGGCTAAGCGGTTGTACGCCGACCCGTGCCGTACAGATGTTAGCCATCACTGGGCCGTGATCAGTGCGGACGAGTGGTGGCGAGCTCCGCTGTGCCCGCATCAGCTCGACGAGCAGACCATTGGGGCCGAGTGCTGTACCGCAACGTGAACTCGGCTACCTACAGTCGCCGATCGGGCTGCCGGCGGACCGCTGGTGGGCGCGCTCGGCGAGTGTGACCTCGATGCTGGCGGTGTCTGCAGCGGGCACACGGCGTGGACCGCGCTGCGTGGGAATGGCCGATTCATCGGTGCGGACTTTCCGACGACAGGCGCATCGACACGGACGTGTGCGTTGTCGCCATGGGGGCGGTTCGCAAACCCAAAGCGCACCCGGCCCGCAGTGCTGCCCGGCTGCTCCGGCACCACTACCTCCGCCCGATGCTCCTAATCCGGGAAGTAGTCGGACGTCTCGGCCAGTGCCGGGTGCTCCTCGAACACGGCATTCTCCAGCGCCCTGCGCGCCGCATCTAACGCCTCGATCGCCACCTCCAGCTGCTCCGCCGGAAACGCCCTCGGCCCTGTCCGCGGGTACGCGTTCAGCAACGCAACCCGCTCGTGCAATAACTGGTCCCGCACGCCGGAAAGGACCTGGCCCATGCGTAGGTGCTCGGGATGGGAGAGACCGCGCTTCGTCATCGTGCTGTTCCTCGGTTCGGTGAGGCGAAGTTAACGCACTTCTGTGGCGAACATGCATGGATATGCACCGTATGGGTGCGAGCAGCCTACCGCTCGCCCCAGCAGCCTGTGCCCTGCACGGGTGCCCGCCAGCTTTCTACCGCCGTAGACGCTCCGGCACAGTTGGGCCTGCTCGGCATGCGCCAGTACCTCCTGATCGTCCAGGACCGGTCGGTGCAGTTCAGGAACAGCCAAAGGAAAGCCGGTGAAACTCGCCCGTCAAACAGTCGAGATCACTTGCCAGAGGACAACCATCGTCAGAGCACACCTTGGCCAGCCGGGCCAACCTGGCGGTCGTGCTGCGGCAACTAGGGCGGTTGGAGGAAGCCGAGGCTGAACAGCGTGCGGTTCTGGGAGCCCGCCGTCGTGTGCTGGGTGAGGAACACCCCGACACCCTAAACAGCCGCAATAACCTGGCAGACGTACTTAGAGATCTAGGCCAGTTCGAGGAGGCGCAGGTGCTGGAGTGACAGCGGTTACCACGCCCGGCCACACTCTGAAGAGCGCTCGTCCCTGCGGTCGGGTCCAAGTAGCGTCCGTACGATCGAAAGGGCAGATGCTGGCCCAGCGGCCGCAAACTCTGACGACAACAGTGACGACAACGTCGGTCACCAGCAGCGAACAGCGGCATCCTTGCAACACCGCTGACCACGGGACGGGCAGGGGAAGCAGGGTGATTGTTCCGCCTGAAAAGCGGAAGGTCGGCAGTTCGACCCTTTCCCTGACCGCCAGATCTGAACAGCAAGAACGCCCCGAACGGATTGTCGTTCGGGGCTTTTTTATCTATGGTGACGGCAACCCGTTCCGCTTGCGAGGCCCCGAGCATTGGCGGCACGCTGGAGCGGTGGACTTAGGCGTGATCAGTCTGGTTGTCACGATCGTAATCGGCGTTGCACAGGCATACCTCGCCTGGCTGCAGCTACGTCATTCACGCAATCAGGCGACGCCCCAACAGGCGGGCCCGGCCGAGAACGCGTCGCCTCCGCCCGCCACGAGCGCCGAGCCAACGCCCTCCCCCGGCCCCGCACCGCCGCCCCACGACGCCCCTGCCGAAACCCCGCCCGCAGCGCTCCGTCAGCGCCGCGCCCCTGAGTCCCATCCGCGCCCCGATCCGCAGGTAGAGGAGGTAGGGGAATCGTGCCCCTCCCCGCCAGCCGACACCCCGGTCGAGGACACGCGCGGCATCATCCCAGTTCTGCTGGCCTACATCCCGCCGGCGGTCGGGGGCTTAGTGAGCCTCTCCGCCCTCGGCTGGATCTTCGGATACGACGACCTGGCCAAGGGCGTCACGACACCCACGGACCGCGCGCAACTGTCCGTCAGCCTGTGGTTCATAGCGGCGGCGATCCTGGTCAGCAGCGCATCGACCGGGTTCAAGGCGTACACGTGGTTCCGCGAGAAGTCCATCTCCGACGACACTAATGAGGTGCGCTTCAACCTGTACGTGGCGATGGCGGTGCTCGGGCCGCCGCTCGCGGTGTGGCTCGTGATCGCCCGGCGCGCCGTGATGTTGTGACCTTGCGCCCCTTCAAGGTAAGCCGGATGTTGAAGGATCACGTCGCGTTGCAACAGACGATCAGATGCCGATCGTGCGAACCGCAGTGCGTGAGGGAACCGCGTGCGTCGCCGAGCTTGCCGGCGGCGCCCCGACAGCATGAGCCAGTGCGGGATATGCGCGGGATGATCTCCGTGCGCTACGCCTCCGCTTGATGCTGAGCCGCAGGTCAGAGCCGTTACAGCCGGAGAAACCGTAGTGCTCTTGAAAACCGCTAGGCCGGGTGACCGGTCTCGTGGGTTCGAATCCCACGCTCTCCGCTCAACCAGCCACAACGGACGGCGTCTGACCGGCGGTTCCGCTCGGTTCAGACGCCGTTGAGCGTTTCAGTCATGTTCTCCTTCCGTCGCAGATAGTGGTGCGTTGTGACACCGAGAGTGCGACGGGAGGGCAGGACGAGATCACTACACGACGGGACATGTTCAAGACGTCCCGTCTACGATTGCCACGTCCCTGGACGTCCTGACGCGGCAGGTGAAATGGCCAACGAGCGACTACGCGCGGCCCTTCTGGAACGCGGGGTGAGCATCGCCGAGCTGGCGACCGCGATCCAGGTGGACCCCAAGACCGTCGAACGCTGGATCACCAAAGGCCGCGCACTGTACCGAAAGCACAGGTACGCCGTCGCCACCCACCTGGGGATGGACGAGGGCTACCTATGGCCCGAGGCCCTGACGCGGGAACAGGTCGCCTCAGCGTCCGAGAGCGAGATCGTCACCGTCTACCCGCACCGCTGGGCCGTCCCTGGGACGCATGGGGACGTCTGTTCGCCCAGGCCCAGGACGAGATCGGCGTCCTGGTCTACATCGGCCTGTTTCTCGCCGACGATGCCGGGATCGTGCGGATGCTCGGCGAGAAGGCCGCAGCCGGAGTGAGGGTACGCATCCTGCTCGGTGACCCCGACAGCCCCGAGGTCGCCCAACGCGGCGCAGACGAGGGCGTCGACGATGGCACGGCCGCCCGCGTACACAACGCCCTCGTCCTTTACCGGCCTATCCGCCGCAGCGACAACGGCAACTGGGCCGTCCCCGGTGGTGCCATCGACCTCGGCGAATCCCTCCCCTAGGCCGCTGTACGCGAGACCCTCGAAGAAACGGGCATCGTCTGTGAGATCACCGGCCTCATCGGCACCTACACCGACCCCCGCCAAGAGTTCTCCATCGTCCTCACTGCCTGCCACGTCAGCGGCCAGCCCACCCCGAGCAGTGAATCCACCGAGGGTCCGATGGGTGCCCGGTGCCGAGGTCGAGATGCTGCCGATGGACCGCTCGATGGCTCTGCGGATCGGTCACTACCTCGCCGGCACCGGCCTGCCGTACATCGGATAGCGCGCCTGCGCAGTCAGATGAGGAGAGCGTGGAAAGGTGCGTCAGCTTTCGTGGGGCGCCTCGGTGAGGATGCGCTCACACTGCTCTCGATCGCGCGGGAGTCCTGCTTCTTCGAAGAGAAGGGCGATGCTCCCGTTGCGGGGATCCCAGAGGTCATCGTTGTGAGTGAGCGCACGCAGAAGCGATTTCTGGCCTGGTGACAGGGGCGTTCCAGGGCGGTAGGGCTCGCGGAAGGCGAAGGTCAGCAGCGGCCCCCAATCGGAATGGAAGCCGGTCCAGCGGGCTTGCTGGGCTATGGCCGTCGCAGGTTCAGCGATGCGGTCGAAGTCATCGACCCGATCAATGACCGCGGTGACCACTTCGGTGCGATGCACACCGGCTGGCAGGGAGTCGGCCAGCGCATCGACAAGGATGGCGACAGCCCGGGCGCTGTGCCGGGACGACGGTGCCAACGCCGCGCGGAGACGGACAGCGCGGTCAGGGTCATCGAGGAACTCCTGTACATCCTCGCCGAGTTCGCCAAGCAATCTGACCCGTACGTGCCGGTCTTCATTCTCATGGGTGAGCCAGCGACGAAGCCGATGTGCCATCGACGGGCGTTCCGATGCGAGCTGCGGAAGACGGAGTTGCTCGACGACGGCCTCGGCCACACGTGTCCGTAAGCTACGCGAATCAGAGTCGAGCAGGCGGACGATCTGGTGGTAGGCCTCGACCACCGACGCTTCCAGCTCCGGGATACACGGAGCGAAGGACGAGTCTTCCCGCAGCTCATAGGTAGCACTGGCCACCGCTCCCAAAAATTCGACGAGCTCGCCAAGGACGTCGCCGTCGACCGCACCGGTAGCGATCAGCCAGCCGACCACACGCGCCACAGGGGCGGTTGCCTCGCCCGGGAACCCCTGATGCAGAACCGCGCTGTCCAGGTGCGTTAGGGCATCCGCGCGCGCCTTCTCGTCGGAAGACGTCAAGGCCGCCAGGTGCCCGGGTATGTCGGTGGCCTTTCCGTAGGCGTGCGTGAGGTGTGCCCAGTCGAACTGGTCGATCATGCGATGCTTCCTTGTGCCAGCCGCGCTTAGATTGCTTCAACGGTGTCCATGATGCACGGCGTCGAGGTGGTGATCGAGTGGCTCACCAGGTGCTCGGAGCCGTACAAGGAGTGGATTCCGCATCGTCCACCACTGCCTGACCACCGGCCAGACCTACGACGAGGCCATAGCCTTCCCCGCAGCTCTCTGCTCGAAAGAGCGTGTGGGCGCTGCGATGCGGTCTACTACTCCTCCAACGGGACGTCGCTCCAGCGGAACCACGCGTCCTGGCCACTGATGTGAAGGAGGAAGTCCGCCACTGGGCGGCCGTCCGGGGCGATCAACTCCACCTGGTCGCTGATGCGTGCATACGCCGCTTTCCAGGCGTCGTAGTCAAGCTCGCCGTCTGCCTCTATGAGGGCGAGTTCCTCCACGAACAGCGGCTCCACAGCCGCGTACCCGGAACGGGCAACGAAGCGCCCCGACAACCAGGGGAAGTGGCCTTCGTCCACCCGGATCTCGCCGAGGATCTCCCCACCACCACGCAGCTGCCAGACCTGCTCGACCACGCCCGGACGATACCGCTCACCTTCAAGCATGCGGGGCTCCGCCCCAACCCCGCCCTCCGACGGAGATGAGGTTGACAGCTACCCCCGTAGGAGGTCGGTGAAGCGCTCCCGACTCCACAGAACCCGAGGCACATCAAGGTCTCCACCGAAGCCGGGGCGGTTCAGGTACGAATCCTGCCGAGGGCAATCACGTGATGTCTCAGGACATCGGAAACCCCCGAGCCCAGGGTTCGGGGGTTTCTCCTTATCCAGGACAGATCACGGCAGACGGGGCCGCCTCGTGGAGTGCGGCCCCGGTGGTGCCAGGGCGGCCCCGTGCGTGCCGGTGTGGGTCAGTTGCGGCCCGCGCCCGGGCCGGAGCGGTGCGGTGCGCCCGCGGCGAGTGCGAGGTCCTGCTGGAGCACGTAGTACTGCGACTTGGGCTGCAGGTTGCCGTCATACAGCAGCGCGGCGCCCTCCTGCGGGTCGTCGAACCAGCCGGGGATCCAGGAGTACGTGTCACCGAATCCCCAGGGGGTGAACGAGATGCACTCGCGCACCGCCAGGCAGGCCTTCAGGGCGCGGGACCAGTAGCTCTCCTGGGCGTACCCGGCCAGCGGGTTGGTCGGGGTGTTCTCGTTCGGCGGGGCCTGCGTGAACGTGCGGACGTCCACCTCGGTCTCGGCCACCTTCAGGCCGAGATCCGCGAAGCGCTGCAGGTTGTTCTGCAGGTCCGGGAAGCCGTACTGGGTGTCCAGGTGGCCCTGGAAGCCGACGCCGTCGATGGGCACACGCTGGGCCTTTAGAGTCCGGACGAAGGCGTACACGGCGTCGCTCTTCGGCCCGGTGAACTCGAGGTTGTAGTCGTTGTAGAACAGCAGGGCCTTGGGGTCGGCCTCGCGGGCCCAGCGGAAGGCGTCGGCGATGTAGCCGAGGCCGCCCCACGCCTTGTACCAGATGGTCTGGCGGGGCTGCCCGTTGTCGTCGAACGCCTCGTTGACCACGTCCCACTGCCAGATGTCGCCCTTGAAGTGCTTCACCTGATCCTGGATGTGCTTCTTGAGCAGGGCCTTCAGCTCGTCGTTGGACAGCGTGGTGGTGTAGCCGTCGGAGGAGAGCCAGGTGGGCAGCTGGCTGTGCCACACCAGCGTGTGGCCGCGGACCAGTTGCTTGTTCTTCTTCGCGAAGGCGACCAGCCGGTCGGCGGCAGCCCAGTCGTACGTGCCGCGGGTGGGCTCCACCAGCTGCCACTTCATCACGTTCTCCGGAGTGACGCTGGAGAACTGCTCGGCCGTGATCCGGGTGTAGTCGGCGTTGCCGCCGAGCTCGTCCGTGTTCACGGCGGTGCCGATACGCAGACCGACCCGGTCGCCGAGGGCGCGCAGCGAGTCCGCGGGATACCTGGTGGCCTGGGACTGTGCGGGGGCGGCGCCAGGCTCGGCCGAGGCCGGGCCGGTGAGAGCCACCCCGCCCAGCAGGACCGTGGCGCTCACGAGGCCGATGGACAGTGCGGAGCGAAGCACAGGGAACTCCTCGGGTTGGGGGGAAACGGGAGCGTGACGGGTGGTGCGATCAGGTCAGCCGCGGCGGGCGGGCAGCGGCACAGCGCCCGGCACCAGACCTGTGGCGGCCGGTGGGACGGGGAGAAGACGTGACCGGCGTGGGGGCCGGCTTCGGTTGACCACGACGACTCCTCTTCGGCCAATGAAGGCTGTCCGAAAGTTTCGGCAGTGTTACGAAAGCAATGCCGACCATAGGAACCCGTCTGTTGTACGTCAAGAGTCACAACCACCAGCGATGTTCACGGACGGCGCGGGTTCCATGGAGTGGGATGTGAGGGTCGGCTCTCCTTCTGGCGTGACGCGAGCAGCAGCCGTTCCGAAACCTTTCGGCGACTCCCTCCTTGTCGGGCAAGGGAGACGATCGTGTGAGGTGGCCTTGCCGGGCAGGATCACTGCGGCGTCTCGGCCGAGAACGTCGAAGCCAACGCTCTCGGCTCGACCGGCGGAAGCAGTACCTCACCAGCGGGTTCACCCGTCGGACACCGTTGGTCATTACCGTGTGTAGCCGCATCGTGTGCGGGTGAAAACCAAGTGACATTTCGGGTGACTTGCCGGGATGCTGGCTGCGAACGATGAGTTTTGTCGGTGGCGCCTGTCAGGCTTTCTACGCCCACAACTTCTTGTGAGACCCGAGGCTGGGGCCGGCAATGGCCTCGTCATGTCCCGACAACCCTGATCGAGGTGCCGTGTCCATCGCCCTGTCTGATTCACCCAAAACCGCGACGGCCGTTTCAAGAGGCACCCCGGCCGTGATCCGGCTGCTGGTGCTCGCCACGTTCGTGGTCGTCCTCAACGAGACGATTATGATCAACGCGATCCCCCGGCTGATGGGCGCTCTGCACATCACCGAGCAGACCGCGCAGTGGCTCTCGACCGCCTTCATGCTGACTATGGCCGCTGTCATCCCGATCACCGGATGGTTCCTGCAGCGGGTGACCACCCGCCGCGCGTACGCCACCGCGATGGGTCTGTTTCTGCTCGGCACGGCGTTGGCGGCCGTGGCGCCGTCGTTCGAGGTGCTGCTGGGCGCCCGGATCATCCAGGCGTCCGGGACCGCCGTGATGATGCCGCTGCTGATGACCACACTGATGCAGGTGGTGCCCGAGGCGGACCGGGGCCGTGTGATGGGCAACGTCAGCCTGGCCATCTCGGTCGCGCCCGCGATGGGCCCGACGGTCTCGGGGTTGATCCTCCAATTCGGGTCGTGGCGGCTGCTGTTCGCCGTGGTGCTCCCCATCGCCGCGGTGATCACGTGGCGCGGCCTGAAGCAGCTCAAGAATGTCGGAGATCCCCAGGTCAGCTCCATCGACTGGTTGAGCGTGGTGACCGCCGCCGGCGGCTTCGGCGGCCTGGTATACGGGCTCAGCCGGTTCGAGGGCGGTGACGTCCGCGTTGCCGCCTCGGTCGTCGCGGCGGGCCTGGTCGCCATCGTCGTCTTCGTCGTCCGCCAGCTGTCGTTGCAGAAGCGCGGCGTGCCGCTGATGGACCTGCGCACCCTGCGCCACCGCACCTACACGGTCGCGCTGATCCTCATGTCGGTGGCCTTCATGGCGATGCTCGGTTCGATGATTCTGCTGCCGCTGTACCTGCAGAACGTCCGCGGGCTCAGCCCCCTGGAGACCGGACTCCTCGTGATGCCGGGCGGCCTCGCGATGGGGCTGCTCGGTCCGGCGGTCGGCCGCCTGTTCGACCGTTTCGGCGGCCGGGTTCTGGTCATTCCCGGCGCGGTCGGAATCACGCTCGCGCTCGCCGGCCTCACGCAGGTCACGATGACCATGCCCTACTGGCAGCTCCTGGGTTTGCACGCGTTGCTGATGGTGAGTCTGGCGGCGGCCTTCACCCCGGTGTTCACCCTCGGGCTCGGAGCGGTTCCTCCACACCTCTACTCCCACGGCAGCTCGATCCTGAGCACGCTGCAGCAGGTCGCCGCGGCCTTCGGCACCGCGCTCGTCATCACCGTGATGAGCGCGCGAGCCGATGCCCTGAAATCCGCGGGAGTCGCAGAGGCGCTCGCCAACCTCGACGGCATGCGGCTGGCCTTCATCATCGGTGCGGTGCTGTCTTTGGTCGTGGTCGTCACCGCCGTGCTCCTACCGGCTCGTGCCGACAGCGTCGCCGAGAGCGAGGAACCCGGCCGATGAAAGCGGCGTGACGGTGGTGGGGCGAAACATCGCCTGCCGGGCGCCCGACCCGCTCGCGGTGCGGAGCCAGGCCGACTTCGCCGCTCTCGTCGCCTTCAACCAGCGGTCGCGCGAGGACTGCCGGGCGCGCACCGGGCCATCACGTACGGGCGCTGCGGGCCGGCCTGCTCGCCCGTGCCGACCGGGGTGAACTGCCGTTTCCCCCGAATCCGTCGATCCCCTGAACCGGGCCGCCCTGCTTTCCCTGGTCTTCGACGCCCTCTGCGGACCGGCCTGGCCGGAGCTCGCGAATCTGCTCGTCGTGCGGCAGGGGCTTGGGATGCCCTACACGACCTAAAATTGGTGAGGTGACGTTCGATCTTCACGGGCGGACGAGGCGGCTGGAGCTGGCCGACCAGGACCTGCGGTCCTTCGAGGCCGTCGTGCTGGAGGCCACGCCGGACGGGATCGTCCTGGACCGATCGGCCTTCTACCCGGGCGGCGGAGGCCAGCCGCCGGACCATGGCGTGCTGCTGTGGCAGGGCGTTGAGACCCGCATCGAGGGCGTGCGCAAGGGGGACGACCTCTACCTCGTCCCAGCGCCGGACGATCCGATCCCGCCCGCCGGAACCGTCGTAAGGGCGGCGGTCGCCGACGAGCGGCGCTCCGCGCTCATGCGCACCCACTCGGGCCTGCACGTGCTGTGCGGCGTGGTGTTCCGCGACTACGGGGCCCTGGTCACCGGCGGGAACATGGACCCGATGACCGCCCGGATGGACTTCAACCTCCCCGAGGTGCCGCCCGGCTTCAAGGAGGCGGTCGAGGACGCGTGCAACGCCGAGATCGCCGCCGACCGCCGGATCGACGTACGGGTGCTGCCCCGTGCGGAGGCCTTCGCGATCCCCGACATCATCCGCACCGCGACGAACCTCGTGCCGGAGCACATCCCGGAGGTGCGGATCGTCGACATCGTGGGCCTGGACACCCAGGCCGACGGGGGCACGCACGTCGCCTCGACCAAGCAGATCGGCAGGATCAAGGTCGCCAAGATCGAGAGCAAGGGTCGCGGTTTCCGCCGCCTCCGTATCGCGATCTCCGACTGACCGGCCTCTGGCTGAGCAGCCCTCCGACTGACCGGACCTCTGGCTGACCGGGCCGTACGCCGCAGGACGGTCAGAAGTCGATCCGCACGACGGCTCGCCTGAGGGTCGGCCTGCTCACCTCGGTGAAGCCCGCGTCGAGGAAGACATCGCGGCTGCCGACGTGGAGCTCGCCCCAGGTGATCTCGACCCCCGGCCAAGTGATCATCGGGTATGCCTCCAGGGCCCGGGCTCCCCGTCCGCGGGCGAAGTCGATCGTGGCGTTGCCAGCGCGTACGTCACCCCGCGCCCGCGGAAGCCCCTGCGGGTGACGAAGCAGGTCACGGCCCAGACGCTGTCGTCCGCTTGGTCCTCCTGCCGTCCGGTCCAGGGGACGCGGGTGCGGGTCAGCTGGGGGTAGGCCGTGCGGGGCTCGACCGCGCACCACCCGACCGGCTCACCGTCCAGGTAGGCCACGAGACCGCTGGTCGACCGGGCTCCGGGGGTTCCGCAGCCGGTCTGCTCGCGCAGGCGCGCGGCACGTTCCGCGTCGGAGACCGAGCCCCACCGGTAGGTGAAGATCTTGTAGCGCTGGCAATGGCAGTCCGTCGTGCCGAAGATCGCCTGCAGGTCGTCCCACGACGCCTGGTTGGCGGGGACGATGACGAGCTGCTCGGCGGGAATCGGCTCAGGGATGTCCTGCCTCATTCCGCCGGCTGGTCCTCTCCGACCAGGCCGTCGACGGACTCGCGGATGAGGTCGGCGTGCCCGATGTGGCGGGCGTACTCCTCGATCATGTCGATCAGCAGGCGGCGGAGGCTGGGCGTCTCGCCGCGGGAGTTGGTGTAGGCCGCGAGCCGTCCGAGGCCCCCCTCGGCCAGTGCCTGCCGTACGTCGGCCCGGGAGCGGGCCACCGCGTCCTGCCACAAGGTGGTCAACTGCTCGGGAGTGTCATCGGCGGCCGTGCGCCACTCCCAGTCGGGGTCGGCGTCGAAGTCCACCGTGTCCCAGGGCGGCGACGGCGGCCGCCCGAACAGCTTCTGGGAGAACATGTCGTCCTCCACCAGGGCCAAGTGCTTGAGCAGCCCTCCCAGGGTCATGGACGACGCGGCGGCGGTCGCCCGCAGGCCGGCCGCGTCGAGCCCGCCGCACTTCCACGCGAATATCCGGCGCTGGCGTTCGAGGGAGCCCAGCAAGGTGTCGATCTCGTCGCCCGCGACCGGCGGCTCATAAAGGACGTTTTCGGTCATGGCGGACAGGCTACGGTGCATTCCGGACGATCCACTTCCGGAATGTGACGGGTTGCCGAATGACACACGACGAGAGCCCGACCGCCCGGACACTCCTGCTCCTCGAACTGATCCAGAACAGCCCGGGCATCACGGCGGAACGGCTGGCCGGCCGGCTCGGCGTCTCCGAGCGAGCGGCCCGGCGTTACGTCGGCATCCTGCGCGAGGCAGGCATCCCGATCGAGTCCGAACGCGGCCCCTACGGGGGATACCGCGTCGGCCGGGGGCTCCGGCTGCCTCCCCTGATGTTCACGCCGGCCGAGGCGCTCGGGCTGGTCATGGCCGTGCTGGATGGACACAGTGACTCGCCGGACCCGGCCGATCCCGTGGGCAGCGCGCTCGGCAAGATCATGCGGGTGCTCCCCGAGGCGGTCGCCGGGCCGGCCGAGGCGGTGCGGAGCCTGAGCACGAGACACCCCGAGCCCGGGGCCAGGACTCCCAGCCCCGAGAGCACCGCCGTCCTCGTCCAGGCCTGCGCCGCGCGGCGCAGGCTGCGGCTCGGATATCGCATCCGCCCAGGCGAGGAGCGGGTCATGGAGGTCGACCCGTGGGCCGTCGTCGTACGCCGTGGCCGGTGGTATCTCCTGTGCTGGTCGCACACGAAGAACGCCCGCCGGGTGCTCCGGGTGGACAAGGTGGCGGGCGTCGAGGTTCTCGACGCTCCGGTCGCCCCTCCGGCCGATCTCGACCCGGCGGAGATGCTGGAAGACCATCTCTCGGCGGGGTGGCGCTACAAGGTGGAGGTCGTCGTCGACGCGCCCGCCGACGCCGTGGCCGAGTGGATCCCGCGCAGCCTGGGCCGCCGCGAGCCGATCGACGCGACCAGCACGCGCCTGGTCGGCAGCACGGACGAACCGGACTGGTACGTCCGGCAGCTCACGGCGATCCGGGCGCCCTTCCGCATCGTCGGGTCACGCGAACTGCGGGAGGCCGCCGAAGCCCTGGGACGGCGCCTCCTCCAGGCCGGCGCTCGCTCCTCGGCGGGGGACGTTTCAGGCCGGCATGACGATGGTGGACAGGAGGCGCCGGGTGCGGCCCGGTGCGGGCTGGTTGGCGAGCCTCGGGACGAGCACCTCTTTGAGATCCCGTAGGAAGTCCAGGAACTCCTCGTCGCTGAGATACATGGCCGCCTGCCGGAACCCCACGCCGTCACGGCCCATGTCGATCTCGTCGCGGCTGAGGTAGCGGTCGAAGTCGGCCAGCAGCAGTGCGACGAACGTCATGAACGCCTGACGGTGCTCCTCCGCGCCCAGCCCGGCCGCCTCCTCGGCGCTGACGTTCGCGTTGGCCGTACGCAGCCGGTAGGTCCGTTCGAAGGTGCCCCGCACCTTGCGCTCCTCCGCGATCTCCAGAACCTCGCCCTCGACCAGCGCCGCGACCTGCCTGTAGAGGGTCGCCGGCGGCACGTCGGGGAGTTCCGCGCGCAGGTCGGCCGTCGTCAGCATCCGCTCGCCCAGGAGCGCCTGGACGATGCGCAGCCGGATGGGGTGCAGCAGCAACTCGGCCGTCGTCATGGCTCCATGTTCCCACACATGGTTCTCACATTTGACATCATTCTCATAAACGAGAACAATCGTCCTCACCGAAGCGACAACCTGCGAGGAGTGCCATGAGCACCGTGACCATCACCGCCGACGCCGTCGAAGTGCGGCTCACCACCGTGGAGAAGGCCGCCGCCCTGCGCGCCGACCTGCATGTTCCGCGGTCGATGGTCCGGTCCGCGGAGATCGTGGACGACGCGCTCGGCGCGGCCCGCGGCGTACGGACCGGCCTCGGCGTGCCCGGCCGGCGCAAGCTCGGCACCTGGCACAGCCGGATGGGCAGGGAGTTCGTGGATGTGCGCGACGGTCAGCCGGCGGTGCGGATCCACCTCGACGGGCACGGCTACGCCTCCCTGCTGCTGGGCGTGGACGACCCGCACACCGTGGTCGCCGCCCTCGCCTGCTCCTGAGACGGTCGACATGATGCGCGACATCGGCCTCGCCTTCGCCTCGGGCGGCGAGCGGCTCGCCGGCACGCTGACCCTGCCCGACGGCGACGGGCCCTTCCCCGCAGTACTGCTGGTTCCCGGCTCGGGGCCGGTCGACCGTGACTCCGATCACCGGCGCCTCCCCCTCGGGGTGACCCGTCAGCTTGCCGAGGCGTTCGCGGTGGCCGGGATCGCGTCCCTCCGCTACGACAAGCGTGGGGTGGGGGCCAGCACCGGCGATTTCCTGGCGGCAGGGTTGCGCGACAACATGGACGACGCCCGGTCCGCGCTGGCCGCGCTGCGCGGACGCCCGGAGATCGACTCCGGGCGCGTGGCGCTGGCCGGGCACAGCGAGGGCGCGCTGATCGCGGCGAACCTCGCTGCCCACGATCCCGCTGCCCACGATCCCGCTGCCCACGATCCCGCTGCCCACGATCCCGCCGCCCACGATCCCGCCGCCCACGATCCCGCCGCCCACGACCCCGCCGCTCACGACCCCGGGGTGGCGGCGGTCGTGCTGCTGGCCGGCACCGCCAGGAGCGGCGCGGAGACGCTGCGCTGGCAGGCCGCGCGTCTCGCGCCGACCCTGCCGGCGTTCGTCCGCGCCGTGCTGCGCCTCACCCGCACCGACCTGGTCGCCAAGGTGACGAAGAACCACGAGCGCATCCGCCGTACGACGACCGACGTCGCCCGCATCGGCGGAGTCCGGGTGAACGCCCGGTGGACCCGCGAGTTCCTCGACCACGATCCCGCGGCCGACCTCGCCCGGATCCAGGCGCCGGTGCTGGCCCTCACGGGAGACAAGGATCTCCAGGTGAACCCGGAGGACCTGGCCCGCATGGCGGAGCTGGTGCCGGGACCGATCGAGACCCATGTGATCGCCGATCTCAGCCACATCCTGCGCAGGCAGCCCGGATCGCCGTCGCTGCGCGCGTACCGGCGTGAGGCGCGCGAGCCGATCGACGCCCAGGTCAGGGAGCTCGTCACCGGCTGGCTCGCGGCGGAGCTGTCGTCCCCGGCGCGAGACGCGCCGTGAGCCCCGTACGGCCGTCCCGCCGGGCAGTGATCGACCGCGAAGCGGGGCCGGTTACCTGATGGAGCCGGTGACGAGCTTGTCGAACTCGCGGTCCGGCAGCGTCCTGTTGAGTTCGAGCAGCTTGTCGGCCATCCAGCCGACGGCGTAGCGGGTCCTGGGCTTGCCGGCTTCGACGGCCTCGCGGATGGCCGCGGCCACGACGCCGGGATCGGAGGCCTGGCTGTCCACGCCGAGTTGCGTCTCGCTCCGCCTGGCCATGGCCTCGGCCATCGACCCGTAGGCGGTCGCACCGGAGATCTCCCGCAGGTCCTGCGCGGTGCGATCCTCGAACCCGGTCTTGATGATCCCGGGCTGGATGATCACGACCTCGATGCCGAACTGCTCGACCTCCATGCGCAACGAGTCGGAGTACGCCTCCAGAGCGTGTTTCGCGGCGTAGTACCAGCAGCCGAGCGGCAACGCGATCTCGCCGCCGATCGACGACACGTTGACGATCGTGCCGGACTCCCGCTCGCGCATGTGCGGCAGGACGAGCTGGATCAGCCTGGCCGGTGCGAAGAGGTTCACCTCGAACTGGTCGCGCGCCAGCTCCAGGGGGACGTCTTCGGCCGCACCGTGCACCACGGTGCCGGCGTTGTTGACCAGGACGTCGATCCGGCCCTGCTCCTCGACGACGGTGCGGACGACCCGCTCCAGGTCGGCGGGGTCGCGCGCGTCCATCGGGAGAACGTGGCCGCCGGCGTCGCCGATGACGTCCATGTTCCGCACCCGCCTGGCCGCGCCGTACACGATGTGGCCCGCCCGCAGGAGTTCCAGCGCGGTGGCCCTGCCGATGCCGGACGAGGCTCCGGTGACGAGTACGACCTTCATGATCAAACCTCCCGGATGGGATTCCGTGGATCGGCACGGACGCCGTTCACGACTGGGGAGGCTACGGACGCCTTTTGTGTCACGGCAACGAGCTCTTCATGTATGCGCAGCTGGGCGACGTTTGATTGGTGCAAAGAGCTGTCGCAGAATGCACCGGATGCTCCGTCGTGTCGCATCCGGCCGCAGCCGATCAGGACGATCCGGTGAACGACGAGGGGGATCGGATGGCCGCACGAAGCCGCCTGAGCTTCGAGGACCGCCGCCGCATCGCGGAAGGGCTGAGGGACGGGCTGACCTACGCGGAGATCGCCCGGCGGCTGGGGCGGCCCAGGTCCACCGTCAGCCGCGAGATCTCTCGCAATGGCGGCCCGCACGGTTATCGGGCCCACCGCGCCCAGCAGGCGACGAACTGGCGCGCCCGCCGTCGCCGGCCGGTCTCCCCGCCCGAACCCCCGGACACGTACGGGGACCGGGACGCCCGCACGGTCCAGGAGTTCACCGAGGACTTCACCGGCATGATGGTCCAGACGGGGATGTCACCGCTGACGGCCAGGGTGTTCGCCGCGCTGTTCGTCAGCGACGGCGCCAGCCTGACCACCGCGGAGCTGGTCCAACGTCTCCACGTGAGCCCGGCGTCGATCTCCAGGGCCATCCGCTGGCTCGAGCAGCGCGGCCTGGTCAGCCGCACACGTGAGGCTCGGCGCGAGCGTTACGACGTCGACGTCGACGTGTGGTACCGCACCTGGTCGGAGAGCGCCAGGTCGATGGCGCTGTGGGCGGACACCACACGGCGTGGGGCGGACGTCTTCGGCACCGGCACGCCGGTGGGCCTGCGGCTGCACACGACCAGCAGGTTCTTCGAGCTCCTCAGCCACGACATGGCGCAGGCCGCCGAGCACTGGCGGCAGGTCCTCTCCCTCCGGCACCGGCCTTGAGAGACCGGTCGGAGCCGGCCGAGTGGGCGCGAACTCAGCGGAGGCCGGCGAACAGGTCGTCTTCCCGGTCGGGGGCGGCCACCCGGGACGTCGTCCGGATGAAGAACTCGCGCGAGAAGGCCTGGTGCTGGGCTTCCGGCGGCATCTTCAGGAAGGGGATGTTCTCGCCCTGGCTCGCGTGCGCCTGCAGGGCCTTCAGCTTGTTCTCCACGTACGGCGAGACGTCCACGACGCTGGTGATGAGCTCGTCGGGCGTGCCGAAGTCGTCGGGGAGTTCGAAGTCGTCCGGGGCCATGCCGTTCGCCCGCATGAACTCGAACATCTGCCGGATGCCCTCACGCGGCACGGCGGTGTAGTAGAACTTGTCCGGAATGCCGGTCATCTCGGCCGCCGCGACCGCGATGCGGTGGGCCTGGATGTGGTCGGGGTGTCCGTAGTTGCCGTTCTCGTCGTAGGTGACGATCACCTGGGGACGGTAGCGCTCCATCAGCGCGGCGAGCCTGGCGGCGGCCGTCTCGACCGGGACGTTCGCGAACGCGTCGGGGTGGCCGTTGCCGTCCCAGCCGTCCATGCCGGAGTCGCGGTAGCCGAGCAGCTCCAGGTGATCGATGCCGAGGTGGGCGACCGACTCGCGCAACTCGGCCAGCCGCCGCTCGGCGACCGCGGCGTCGTCGTGGCCGGGCTCGCCCGGCTTCACCCCGCCGGGGCCGTCCCCCTGCTCGCCGTTGGTGCACGTCACCAGGACCGTACGGATCCCCTCGGCGGTGTACTTGGCGAGGATCCCGCCGGTGCCGATCACCTCGTCGTCGGGGTGCGCGTGCACGGCCATCAGGGTGAGCTCTCGGTCCATTCCGTCCCCCGGGGTGTCGTTTACCGTCACCCGCACGACCCTATATCGCCCGTTGACCCGCGCGCGGGAGCGTGCCGTTTCAGCCGCCCCGGCCCGGTTAGGCGACCGCTATGGGGATTTATAGGGACATGGTGGCGGGAGCGGTCGCGGGAGCGGCCGGGACGACCGTGCTCAACGCGATCACCTACCTGGACATGGCGGTGCGCGCGCGGCCGGCGAGCTCGCTGCCGGAGCAGGCGGCCGGCGCCGTCAGCGAGCGGCTCCACGTCGACCTCGGCGAGGAGGAGGACGCCCGCAACCGGGAGCAGGGGCTCGGGCCGATGCTCGGCATCCTCACCGGCGTCGGTGTGGGCCTGGCCTACGGCTTGTTCCGCCACGCCGTACGGCGCGGGGTCAGCCTCCCGGCCGCGGCGACCGGGGTGGGCATGGCCGCGGCGGTCGCGGGCAGCGCGCCGATGACCGCGCTCGGGCTGACCGACCCGCGTGAGTGGGGCGTCAGCGGCTGGTTGGCCGACCTGGTCCCCCACCTCGGGTACGGCCTCGCCACGGTCGCCGCGTTCGAACTGACCAGGTCGTCCCGCCGCCGCTAGGAGGCGGTGCGGGGGGCCGGGTTCATGCGGCCCACCACCAGCCACCAGAAGAGCAGTTGCAGCAGGGCGAGCGCCACGGCGAAGGGCGGCAGCGTCCAGACCCCGACGCCCTGCGCGATCGCCCCGGCCAGCCACGGGAACACCGCGCCGCCGACCACCGACACTCCGTTCAGCAGCCCGATCGCCGTGGGCACCAGCCGGGTCACGGTGAGCCGCGGCGCGACGGCCATCGTCGTGGGGAAGATCGGCCCGAGCCAGAAGCCGAGCAGCACGAAGCTCACGCTGGCCACCACGCCGCCCGGCGCGATCCAGGCCAGAACCGTGCTGACGGTGATGCCGGCCAGGCAGACGAAGGTCATCCCGGTCGCGGTCATGCCGAGCCTGGTGGCCGCCGGGCTGATCAGGAAGCGCCCGAGAGCGAGCCCGAGCCAGTAGCCGGAGACGGTGTATCCGGCCAGCAGGCTTCCCTGCCCGTGCTCGTCGACCAGGAAGGTGAACCCCCAGTTGCCCACGCTGAGCTCCAGGCCGACGTACACGGCCAGGAACACCGCGCCCAGCAGGACGGCGGGCTGCCGCGACGCGGTGGCCAGCAGGCCCGGACGCTCCGCCTGCTCCTCGGCCGACGCGGGCGGCGGGGCCTCGCGGGCGGGCAGGGTCAGATGGAAGCCGGCCAGCAGCGGCAGGCACACCAGGGCCAGGACCAGCCACACGGCCGTCCACGGCAGGAAGGTCAGGATCCAGGTGGCCAGCAGCGGCCCGAGCAGCGCGCCGACGCCGAAGAACGCGTGCAGGCGGTTGAGCAGCGTCGTCGCTCCCGGCAGATCGGTGAGGTAGGCGTTCAGCACCGATTCGAGGATGCCGGTGCCGTACCCGGCCAGGATCTGGACCGCCACGAAGGCCAGGAACGGCGGGCGTACGGCCGAGTAGAGGCCGGCCAGCACGAACGTGCCGCCGCCGAGGATGAGCGAGGCCCGGATCCCGAAGCGGTGGATCAGCGGGCCGGCGGTCGACCCGGCCAGCATGAACCCGGCCGAGAAGGTGAAGAACTGCGTGCCGACCGTGGCCTTGTCGAGGCCGTAGTCGTCGATCTGCGCCGGCAGCAGCACCCCGCCCACGCCGGCGCTCAGGCCGACGAGGATGAAGGTGACGTAGGAGAGGGCGACCGGCGCCCACAGTCCACGCCGCAGTGCGGACACCTGACCTCCCGCGTACGAGCAGCCTCCCGGCCACCCGGCATGCGGGATCGGCCGTATCCGTGATCAACGGTGATCCCGTTTTCCGGCGTCATGCTACTTGGTGTGCCTATTACTCCCATAGGGGGTTATCGTCGCGATGTGACGGATCACGCGGTGGTTCAGGCCGACGGCATCGGGATCGCGTACCGGACGTACGGCCCGGACGACGCCCCGCCGCTGATCCTGCTGCACGGTCTGGGCGAGGGCATGGCCGGCTGGGACGGCGTGGCCGGTGCGCTGGCCGCCGACCGCCGCGTGTACGCGCTCGACCTGCGCGGCCACGGTGCCAGCGACTGGCCGGGAGACTACGGCCTGGAACTCATGCGCGACGACGTCCTCGCCTTCCTCGACGCGCTGTCGCTGGGCACGGTGGACGTGATCGGGCACTCGATGGGCGGCATCGTGGCCTACCTGCTCGCCGCGGAGCGGCCGGGCCGCGTGCGGACGCTGGTCCTGGAGGACGTCCCGCTCCCCGTGCCGCGCGAGCCGCCCCCGCTCGTACGGCCGGAGGAGCCCCTGCCGTTCGACTGGGCCATGGTGGAGGCGACAAGGCCCCAGATCGACCGCCCCGACCCGGCGTGGCTGGAGCGGCTGGGCCGGATCACCGCCCGCACGCTCGTCATCGGCGGCGGGCCGGACAGCCACATCCCCCAGGAACGGGTCGCCGAGATGGCCCGCCGCATCCCCGGCGCGGAGCACGTCACGATCCCGGCCGGGCACCTGATTCACGAGAACGCCCCCGAGGCCTTCGTCCGCGAGGTCGCGGCCTTCCTCGGCTAGCGCCTGGCCAAGAACGTTCAGGTGTTGGATGACACGCCGTCCGGCCTGTCGGATGGGCGGTGTCGTGGCGGCGGCCCGACCCCCGCACCTCAAACCTTCTTGGTCGCGCCGTCATTCTTGCCGTCGTGCATCATCCGCCGGCGAGGCGTTGGATGGTGGCGCTCAGCCATGCTTGGAGATCAGCGGGGTCGCCGAGCTCGGAACGCAGGACCCGGCGGCGGGTCGAGACGCCGAGCACGAAGGCGTCGATCGCTGCGGCTCGGCTGCGGGCCTCCGCATCGTCCAGGCCGCTGTCGCGCAGGTAGCGGTGCAGCGGCTCCAGCGAGTTCGTGTCGAGGAAGGCGGCCAGCGCCTCCGCCGCCTCCGGGCGTTCGCCGGACGCGCGTTGCAGCACGAGCAGCGGATCCTCCCCGGGTGCACAGAACCAGCGCTGGACGATGCTCGCCGCGAGGCGCGAACCCAGTGTGGAACGGTCGCCGTCGAAGGAGCCGGAGACCGGGATCTCCACCCGGGTCGCCGCCAGGAAAAGGCCATCCTTGCCGCCGAAATAGCGCGTGATGAGGTTGGGCGACACGCCGGCCGCGTCGGCCACGCCTTTGACCGTGGTCGCCGCGTACCCGTGCTGGGCGAACTGGCGTTGCGCGTGCTCCAGGATCCGCTGCCTGGTGGCGGCCGCATTGCGCGAGGTCATGTGTACGAGCATACACATCATGTGTACGCTGATACACATGAACGACGAGATGCGGGAACGACTCCAGCGGACGCGGCGTGTCACGATCCCCTGGAGTGACGACGAGACGCGCGGCATCAGCGGCACCCACCTCGACGAACTGCTCGAACGCTGGGCGAACGGGTACGACTGGGGCGTGCACGAGCGCCGCATCGGCGCGTTCCCCTGGGTGACGGTGCAGGCGGGCGACACCGACCTGCGTGTGATCCACCAGCGGTCCGCGGATCCCGGCGCCCCGGTTGTCGTGCTGCTGCATGGCTGGCCGGACTCGGTGTTGCGGTTCGAGCGCGTCCTGCCTTTGCTCGCGGACACGCACGTGGTGGTTCCCGCGCTGCCGGGCTTCCCATTCGCGGCCCCGCTCACCGTTCCCGGTATGTCGGTCAACCGGATCGCCGGGATCGTCGCGGACGCTCTGGACGAGCTCGGTTACTCGCGTTACACCGTGTCCGGCGGCGACGTGGGTGGCGCCGTCGCGGAAGTCCTCGCGGCCGAACACCCGGACCGGGTGGCCGCCCTGCACCTCACGAACATCGCCCCGCAGCGTGCGCTCACGGCGGACCCGGCCAAGCTCGCGCCCGACGCGGCGGCCTACCTCGGCCGGTCGGCACAGTGGTTCCGTAGCGAGGGCGGGTACATCGCGGAGCAGTCGACGCGGCCGAACACGCTCGCCGTCGCCCTCGGCGACTCACCCGCCGGCCTCGCGGCGTGGATCGTCGAGAAACTGCAGTCCTGGTCCGACGAGTCGGCCTTCACGACGGACGAGCTTCTCACCTGGGTCACCGCCTACTGGGTCACCGGCACGATCGGCACCTCTTTCGCCACCTATGTCGAACCGGTCGCCCTCCCTGACCGGATCGACACGCCGACCGTGCTCTCCGTGTTTCCGCGCGACATCAAACCGGAGCCGCGAAGCTACGCCGAGGCGTTCCTGAACGTTCGCGATTATGTGGAACACCCTGCCGGGGGCCACTTCGCAGCCTGGGAACAGCCCGAGGCTTACGCCGGGGACGTACACCGTGCGGTCAAGCTGGGCGGCTGAAACGGCGCTCGCGCCGCCGTCGCCGCCACCAGCTGATGTGCTGACGGGCCAGCTAGGTAACCGCCCCCCGCTTTCGGGTGATTTGTGGCGGTTTACGTAGCCTGAAAGTCTGGGAGAGGGGAGGCGTCATGCCCGATCCAGCGGACGCGACCGTGTTCTTCGTGGGAAACGCCACCATGATCATCCGTTCTCACGGGTTCACCCTGCTGACGGATCCGAACTTCCTGCACCAGGGACAGCGAGCCCATCTCGGCTGGGGGGTGAGCACCCGCCGCCGCACCGAGCCGGCGATGGAGGTCTCGGAGCTTCCGCCGCTGGATCTGGTCGTGCTGTCGCACATGCACGGCGACCACTGGGACAGGATCGCCAGGAACGGCCTCGACAAGGATCTGCCGATCGTCACCACCCGCCACGCGGCGGCCCGGCTGCGCCGCCAGGGGTTCGGCCACGCCATCGGCCTGGAACCCTGGGAGTACTACCACGAGCGCCACGGGGACGGCACGCTGACGGTGACGGCCACGCCCGCCCGGCACGCGCCGGGCCCGGCGGACGCGCTGATGCCGCCGGTGATGGGGAGCGTGCTCGACTTCGCCCACGCCGGCGAGGTGGACCTGCGCCTGCACATCAGCGGCGACACGGTCATGGACGAGTGCCTGTCGGAGATCCCGCGCCGTTTCCCCGACATCGACGTCGGCATCGTCCACCTCGGCGGCACGCGAATCCTCGGGCTGACGGTGACCATGGACGGCGCTCAGGGGACGGAGTGGCTCAGGCTGATGCAGCCGGAGTCGGCCCTGCCCGTCCACTACGACGACTACGAGGCGTTCGCCTCCCCGCTCAAGGACTTCCAGCAGCACGTCCGGCGCGCGGGGCTGTCGCACCTGGTCCACTACCTCATGCGCGGCGAGACCTACCGCCTTCCCGTACGGCGGGCCGGCGTGCGCCCGCACCGCCCGGTCATCGGGCCCGGCTGACAGGTTCAAGTCAAGGCCTCTTGACAGCCCGCGCAGTGACGGTGTTGCATCTTAATTCAAGCTCTAAAGCTTGCCTGAAGCGCTGGACACCCCGGCGCGCGCCCCCGCACACGGCGACGGCGCGGGCCGGAGATCCTGCTGGCATCCCCCCACCAACCGGAGATCTCCATGCGCAAACCCCGGCTCCTCATCATGGCCGCGGCCATGGTCGTCACCCTGACCGGCGGCCTGGTCGCCGGCACGGGCGCCGACCGGGCCGAAGCCGCCATCGGCCCCGTCACCTGGTCGGACGAGTTCAACGGCGCGGCGGGAACGTCCGTCGACGGCTCCAAGTGGAAGTTCGACATCGGCGGCGGCGGCTGGGGCAACAACGAGTTGGAGTACTACACCAACTCGACCCGCAACGTGTACCACGACGGGCAGGGACACCTCGCGATCACCGCCCGCAAGGAGAACCCCGCCAACTACCAGTGCCACTACGGCACCTGCCAGTACACCTCCGGCCGCATCCTGACCGCCGACAAGTTCAGTCAGGCGTACGGGCGATTCGAGGCGAGCATCAAGATCCCCAAGGGCCAGGGCATCTGGCCGGCGTTCTGGATGCTCGGCGGCGGCAACTGGCCGAACACCGGCGAGATCGACATCATGGAGAACGTCGGCAAGACGCCCAACACCGTCTACGGCACCGTGCACGGCCCCGGTTACTCGGGCGGCAGCGGCGTCGGCGGCAACCGGACGATCGGCGCGCCGCTCGGCGACGCCTTCCACAACTACCGGGTCGACTGGTCGCCCAACCTCATCGTCTGGTACCTCGACGGCTCGGAGTACTTCCGCGTCACCCCGGCCGACATCCGCGGCAACCAGTGGGTGTTCGACCACCCGTTCTTCCTGATCCTGAACGTGGCGGTCGGCGGTTACTGGCCGGGCGACCCCGATTCGACCACGTCGTTCCCGCAGACGATGCTGATCGACTACGTACGCGTCTCCGCGTGGAACGACGACGGGGGATCCGGGACCGGCGGCGCCCTGAAGTCCAACCTGAACGGCCGCTGCGTCGACATCCCGAGCGCGAATCCCGTCGACGGCGCCCGGCTGCAGATGTACGACTGCAACGGCACCCCCGCCCAGCAGTGGACGATCAACGGCGACGGCACGGTCCGCGCGATGGGCAAGTGCATGGACGCCGCGGCTGCGGGCACCGCCAACGGCACGCCGATCCAGCTCTACACGTGCAACGGCACCGGAGCCCAGCGCTTCACGCTCACCCCGGCCGGAGACCTCGTCAACATCCCCGCGAACCGATGTGTGGACATCGTGGACGTGAACCCCGCCAACGGCGCGCGCCTCCAGCTGTGGGACTGCACCGGCGGAGCGAACCAGAAGTGGACCCGCGGTTGAGGGTGTGACCGGCGTGAGAGGCCCGGCGCTGTTCGGCCGGCGCCTCTCACGTCACCCTCGCTCATGGGCTCACCGCCAGCAGCAGGAATGCGGCGAACAGCGTGAGATGGACGCCCGCCTGCAGGAGGGTGGCCCGGCCTGGCACCACGGTCAGCGTCGCCACGACCACCGTCAGCCCGAGCAGCACGATGTGCACCGGGCCGAGCCCGAGCAGCAGCGGCCCCTCCAGCCACAGCGACGCCGCGGCGATCGTCGGAATGGTGAGCCCGATGCTGGCCATGGCCGAGCCGAAGGCGAGGTTCAGGCTGACCTGGACCCGGGCGCGCCGGGCCGCCCGTACGGCGGCGAGGGTCTCCGGCAGCAGCACCAGCAGCGCGATCACGACGCCCACCGCGGACTGGGGAAGGCTCGCCGCGCGTACGGCCACCTCTATGGCGGGGGACTCGACCTTCGCCAGGCCGACCACCGCGATCAGGGCGCTCAGCAGCAGCGCCAGGCTGGTTACGGCGGCGCGCGTGCTCGGCGGGTCGGCGTGCTCGGCGGCGTCCGCGTCCTGGCCGCCGGGCTCCACCGGCAGGAAGTAGTCGCGGTGCCGCACGGTCTGGGTGAGCACGAACAGGCCGTACAACGCGATCGAGGCGAGCGCGGCAAACGTGAGCTGGGCCGGGGCGAAGGCGGGCCCCGGCGTGCTCGTGGTGAACGTCGGCAGGACGAGACTCAGCGTCGACAGCGTGGCGACGGTGGCCAGCGCGCCTCCGGTCCCCTCCGCGTTGAACACCGCCACCCGCCGCCGCAGCGCCGCGACCAGCAGCGACAGGCCGACGATCCCGTTGCAGGTGATCATCACGGCGGCGAACACCGTGTCGCGGGCGAGCGACGACGCGGCCGGTCCTCCGGAGGCGGTGAGGCTGATGATCAGCGCTACCTCGATCACCGTGACCGCCACGGCGAGCACGAGCGACCCGAACGGCTCGCCCACGCGATGGGCGATGACCTCGGCGTGGTGCACGGCCGCGAGCACCGAACTCGCGAGGAAGAGCGCCGCGATCACCACGACGACGGGAGGTATGGTCCGCCCCCACGCCAGCGCGAGCACCACCACGGCGAGGATCGGAATGGTCGCGGTCCAGGTAGTGGCCAGTCGGCGGAAGAGCAGGATCATGTGGTCCATCCTGCCCAAATGGGACGAATGGTAGAGAATTTGTGGATTTCAGAGCTGCTTGAGCAGCCAGCGGGGGCCGGCGACCAAGGCGCCGAGGGCCGTCACCCGCTCGCGCAGCCCTCGGTCGGCGGTGACGACGAGGGCCGTCTCCCAGGACCGCACGCCGCGCACCGTCTCCACGATCGCGTCGTCTCCGCTGCCTCCGGCCACCACCACCGTCAGGTCTCCGGTCACCGGCCCCGGATCGGCCGCGCGGGCCGCCGCCCCTTCGAGCACCACGACCATGCGCGGGAACCATCGGGTCAGGGCGGGAATCCCTTCCGGCATCTCGCCCAGGCCCTGCCCGGAGAGCGGGATCAGCTCGTTGAGCAGGCGGTTCGCGGCCCCCGCACGGTCCTTCCACCATCCGTGCTCGGCGCGCGCGCCGATGATGTTGGCCAGGTCGAGGACGACGACCACCGGGCTCAGCGCGGGCCGGATCCTCGGCCACGAGTCGGCGAAGCCGGGATGCAGCTCCTTCGACACGACCTCGTCGGCCGCCACCCAGCGCATGTCCGCGCTCTCGCCGTTGGCGGGCGCGGCGTCGAGCAGCCCTTCGGCCTCGGCGATCACCGTCTGGAACGACCAGCCGCCGTGGTCGTCGACGTAGAGCCCGCGCACCCGGACGAGTTCGGCGTCCAGCGCCGCCTCCTCCCGCGCCTCGCGCAGCGCGCCGGTGACGGCGTCCTCGTGGCTGTCGCACGCCCCGCCCGGCAGCCCCCACGTCCCGCCGTGATGGCTCCACCAGGCACGCTTCTGCATCAGCACGTACGGCATGCCGTCGAGCGTGTGGTGCACGGTGAGCAGGCCGGCGGCGCCGTACAGTCCCCAGTGCTGGTGCCCCAGCGCGCACAGGGCCCAGCCGTCGCCGTCCTTCGCCGCCATGCACCCATCTTGCCGCAGCCTGCCGAATCGCTCTAACGGTCACCAGTGTTCGAGGGGCACCTCCACCCCGGCGACCAGATCGAAGAGGGTCACTCCGTCCTCGATGCGGACGACCTGGATCTGTGTCGCGAGGCGTACGTCCCGAAGGCGCGTGGCGGCTTCGTGGGCCGTCAGCGCGAAGTGGTAGCGATCGGCCGCGCCCCTGTCGGAAGCGGGCCGGGTTGAGCGGACCTCGAACCGGTCCGGGGGCCAAGCGGGGGGAAGGGGAGCGGAGTGCTGCCAACCGGACATGTCTCTCCCGTCACGCCATCCTGGACAAGCAGTTGACCTGTGGACCGTGGTTGATCGCCAGTGCGTGACGGGGTCGTAGGCCGATCGTTATTAACCGGTAAGCGATCCTTTCCGAGGCGGAGTCCGGAGCCCGTTAGCGTTTGAGCCCTCACTCATGATTCCCCCTTTGTCCGGAGAATCAGGAGATGTCATATCTGGAGAGACGCCCGCTTCCTGCGGCCGGAGGAGCGGGCGTTGTCCTCCCTTTTCTCTCCTCCTTCTCGCGCCGTCGCCGGTGCGGGTGGTGGTGGCTGTTGCCCGATGGCTGTCTCCCATGGGCTCGGATCTGTCCCCTGCCGGTGCATCGGTACCGGCAGGGGGTCGCCGCCGTTGTGAGGAATGAGGTGTCGCGACAGCAGCCGCCCGGTTGAGCGGGGTCTTCGGGTCTTCAACGGCAGTCGCCCGGTGAACGCCGGTCCGCCTGCGGCCGCCGCCCTGCTTCCGGCTTCTCGCCTGAACGTTTCACTCGGCCCCGTTGTCCCGTTCGGCGTCTGCGGCGGTCTCTGCGCAAGTGAGGGCCGTCGTACGCGAAAAGCCGTCGCGGCGCGTCGTTGACCGGCGATCAATGGGCTCGTAGCTTGATGTGCGATGTTCCTGTAGATGGATTTAGTTCAGGTAGATGAATTCCTTGCGGGGCCAGGAGTCATTCCTCGGTCAGGGGCCCTGCACGACCTGCAAGGAGCTCGGTTTGAGAAGCAGAATCAGAACGGGTGCCGGGATGATCGGCGCTCTCGCCGGAGTCGCGGCTCTGGCCGGCGTGGCCACTGCCGGAACGGCGCAGGCCGCGACCGGATGCGCCGTGACCTACACGACCAACGACTGGCCGGGTGGGTTCACCGCCACCATCACGATCCAGAACCTGGGCAGCGCGATCAACGGCTGGACCCTGGGGTTCACCTTCCCCGACAGCGGTCAGAAGGTGGAGACCGGGTGGTCGGCCACCTACAGCCAGAGTGGGCAGAACGTCACGGCCAAGAACGTGGACTACAACGCCGCCATCGCGACCGGAGCGTCATTGTCCATCGGCTTCAACGGCAGCTGGTCGGGGTCCAACCCCAAGCCGGCCTCGTTCACCTTGAACGGCGTCACCTGCACCGGCTCCACCACGACCTCGTCCCCCACACCGACCGCCACCCCCACGCGCTCGCCCTCACCCACCCCCACGCCTTCGCCCTCACCCACGCGCTCGCCGTCGCCGTCGCCGTCGCCTTCGCCTTCGCCGTCGCCCACGACCACACCGTCGAGTGGTGCGCTGTACGTGTCGCCGAACGGCAGGGACGGCGCGGCGGGGACGCAGTCGGACCCGACGACCCTCACCGCGGCGATCACCCGCGTCGCCCCCGGAGGGACGATCTACCTGCGCGGCGGGACGTACAACCTCACACAGACGGTCACCATCGCGCCGGGCAACAACGGCACCTCGAACGCCCGCAAGACCCTGTCCGCCTACCCCGGTGAGACTCCGGTGCTGAACTTCTCGGCCCAGAGCGAGTCCTCGTCGAACCGCGGGCTCGCCGTGAATGGGTCGTACTGGCATGTGTACGGCATCGTCGTCGAGCGGGCCGGTGACAACGGGATCTACGTCGGCGGCAGCAACAACATCATCGAGCGCACCGTGACGCGGTTCAACCGCGACACCGGGCTGCAGCTCGGGCGGATCGCCTCCGACACTCCCCGCGACCAGTGGCCGTCCAACAACCTCATCCTCAGTGCGGAGTCGCACGACAACGCCGACTCCGACGGCGAGGACGCCGACGGCTTCGCCGCCAAGCTCACCACCGGCACCGGCAACGTCTTCCGCTACGCCGTGTCCCACAACAACATCGACGACGGCTGGGACCTCTACACCAAGACGGAGACAGGCGCCATCGACCCGGTCACCATCGAGGACTCCCTGTCCTACGACAACGGCACCCTCACCGACGGCAGCCAGGCCGGCAACGGCGACCGCAACGGCTACAAGCTCGGCGGCGACAAGATTTCCGTCAACCACGTCATCCGGCGCAACATCGCCTACCACAACGGTCACCACGGGTTCACCTACAACAGCAACCCCGGCACGATGTCGATCTCGGACAACGTCGGCATCGACAACACCGAGCGCAACTTCTCCTTCGACGCCGGCACCTCGGTGTTCCGCAACAACACCTCCTGCCGCAGCGGCAGCGGGTCCAACGACAAGATCGTCGGTAACGCCGACAGCTCCAACCAGTTCTGGTCCGGCTCGAACGGATCCCGGTGCTCCTCCTACACGGGCTCCCTGGGCTGGTCCTACGCCTCGGACGGCCGTCTCGTCGTGACCTTCGGCGGCAGGCCGGTCACGCCGTAACCGGTCGTCTCGTCAGTCGGCTGCGCTCCCCGGCGGACTACGGCTCAGCCCTGCCGGTCGTGACCTCTCCCAGGGGCACCGGCGGGGCGAGCCGCCCATCGCCGGACCGGGCCATCAGATCCGGGGAGCGGGCCGCTGCCCTGGGCACGGCGCGCCGACGCCGATGAGCACCTCGTGGGCCACACCGCCGTCAACGCGGACCTGTACCGGAAGGCATCCGGTCGCGCGGACGATGTACCCCCCGGCGAAGGCGATCCACTCGTCCCGCGCTTCGCAGCGGTCCACGACGACACGAGCACCAGGCGACCCCGGGTTGCCCCACACCAGCCAGAACCGGCCGGTCAGTCCCTCCGGCACGGTCAGCTCGACATGTCTTCCACGCCGGACGAGCAGGCCCTGCTTGGCGAAGAACCCCGCACCTCCGCCGGGCGACTTCGCGTCGGACGCCTGGAGGGCCTGCGCCCTGCTCTTACTCGTCGGCAGGGCCACAGCATCGCCGACGACCTGCAGATCGCCGGAGGGAGAGCGTTGCCCGCCGATCGCGTCGTCGCACCGCACAGTCGCAGCGGCTGCGGGAGAGAGCGAGGGCGCAGCCTCTCGCCTCGTCGGCGAAGCGCCGGACGTGCACGCGGCGGTGACCCCGGTCACTACTGCGACCATGACGAAACGACTTCGCATGTGTCCACTCTGCTCGCTGCGGCCTCGCAGCGCACCGGTCTGTCCGACGGACTGTACGGCGGCTCGATGGCCCCTTCCGGTGGCTAGTGGGGTGTCCACGAACCTTGGCCGGGTCGGTCACTGCGCCGGAAGGAACCTCCGGTCCTCGCGAAGCCCGCTCCGCTCCACCCACGAAAATTCCTTCGCGAGCTCGGAATTTCCGCGGGGCCCGGGGTGGGCCTTCGCTGCGGTCCTCGCTCCCTTCCGCTCCGCTCCTCCACCCCGGTGAACGTTGGTGGACAGCGCACTAGGGCGCGTATCGGGTTGTGATCAATATTTGGGATTCGCCCTTGCGGCAGGGTCTGATCCGGTAGGTCGTCGTGTATGACGCGGGCCCAGCT
>NZ_JBEYWW010000024.1:0-164280 GCF_040644635.1 Microbispora sp. NPDC046933
GCCGTGCCGTACGGCAGCGTCACCACCTACCAGGAGATCGCCGAGCGGATCGGACGGCCGCAGGCGCCCCGCGCGGTGGCCAACGCCCTGGCGCCCGCCATCCCGCCGATGGCGGGCCGAACCGGACAGGTCGGAGTCGGGCGGGCGGGGTCAGGCGGGCGGGTCAGGCAGGCGGGTCAGGCGGGCGGGGTCAGGCGGAGTACACCTGCCGTCCCGCGACGTACGTGAGCGCCGCGCGCGCCGCCGCGATCTCCTCGACGGGCGCCGCGAACGGGTCGCGGTCCAGGACGACCAGGTCGGCGAGCATGCCCGGGGCGATGGTCCCGGTCTCGTCGAGGTGGTTCACCCGGGCCGAGCCCGCGGTGTAGGCGGTGAGCGCGGTCGCCAGGTCGAGCGCCTGACCCGGGAGGAACGGCGTGGTGCCGCTCTCCCTGGCCCGGTTCACCGCGACGTGGATGCCCCAGATCGGGTCGGGGCTGCTCACCGGCCAGTCGCTGCCCATGGCGAGCGGCGCGCCGGCCCGGTGCAGGGCCCCGAACGGGTACTGCCACGCCGCCCGCTCCTCGCCCAGGTAGGGAATGGTCAGCTCGTCCATCTGCGGCTCGTGGCAGGCCCAGAACGGCTGCATGTTGGCGGTGACGTCCTCCTCGGCGAACCGGGGGACGTCCTGCGGCCGGACGACCTGGATGTGGGCGACGTGGTGGCGGTTGCCCGACGGGCCGTTGGCGGCGCGGGCGGCGGCGACCGCGTCGAGCGCGGCGGTGACCGCCCGGTCGCCGATCGCGTGGAAGTGGACCTGGAAGCCCTCGGCGTCCAGCATGCTCACGTAGCGGGGCAGTTCGGCGTAGTCCACGAAGCCGATCCCGCGGTTGCCCGTGACGCAGCCGCACCCGTCGAGGTACGGCTCGTGCAGGGCGGCCGTGAAGTTCTCCGCCACGCCGTCCAGCATGATCTTGACGCTCGTGGCGGCGAAACCGCCCTCGGCGGTCCTGCGGGCGATCAGATCGGGGATCTGCTCGGCGCCGCGGTCGCGCTCCCACCACAGCGCGCCCCGGACCCTGGCGGTGAGCCGCCCGGACCCGGCCACGTCGAGGTAGACGGGGGTGACGTCGCGATGCCCGGCGTAGTCGCCGAGGATCGC
The DNA here is from genome assembly GCF_040644635.1 of Microbispora sp. NPDC046933. Lineage (NCBI taxonomy): Bacteria > Bacillati > Actinomycetota > Actinomycetes > Streptosporangiales > Streptosporangiaceae > Microbispora > Microbispora sp. NPDC046933. The sequence goes on from NZ_JBEYWW010000024.1 coordinate 1,142, forward strand.
GTCCTGCCAGGCGGTGATGCCCAGGGAGTGCAGGTGTGCCTGGGCGACGAGCAGGGCCTCCACGTAGTCCTCGTGCGAGGTCTCCGGCAGGTGCGGCTCGACCAGCGCCATCGCGCCCTCGTGCAGGGTGCCGGTCGGCTCGCCGGCCGCGTCGCGCTCGATGCGCCCGCTGGCCGGGTCGGGGGTGTCGCGGGTGATCCCGGCCACGCGCAGCGCCGCCGAGTTCACCCACGCGCTGTGGTGGTCCCGGTTCGGCAGGAACACCGGGCGGTCGGGCACGATCGCGTCCAGGTCCTCCTTCACCGGGGTCCCGCCGGGGAAGGCGTCCATCGACCAGCCGCCGCCCGTGATCCACTCGTCGTCCGGACGCGCGGCGGCGTAGTCCGCGACGGCGTCCAGGTAGCCCCGGCGGTCGGTTATCCCGGACAGGTCGCAGCGCAGCCGTTCCAGGCCGCCCATCACCGGGTGCGCGTGCGCGTCCTGGAAGCCGGGTGCGAGCAACCGGCCCGCCAGGTCCACCACCTCGGTCCCGGGCCCGCGCAGGTCGCGTACGTCATGGTCGTCGCCGACCGCGACGACACGGCCGTCCCGCACGGCCACCGCCCGCGCTCGCGGCGCGGCGGGGTCGGCGGTGAAGACGTGGCCGTTCAGGAACAGCAGATCCGCGTGCATCGTCGTCGTCCTCTCAGCTCTTGAAGTCCGTCCAGACCTTGTCGTAGAGATCCAGGGCGGTCTGGGAGCAGGGCGGCACGGGCTGCGCGAGCGCGGCCTTGTCCGCGGGCGGACTGATCGCCGGATCCTTCGCGAGGTCCTTGTCCATGTACGCGTCCGAGCCGGTGACGGCGTTGGCGTAGCCCACGAAGTTGGTCGCCTCGGCGGCGTTCTTCGGGTCGAGCATCCAGTTGATGAAGATCTTGGCGTTGTCGACGTTGCGCGCGCCCCTCGGCACGGCGAAGTTGTCCTGCCACAGCGGAAGGCCCTCGGAGGGGTAGACCCAGGTGATGCCCTTGTTCTTCACCGAGGCCCGGTGGAAGGCGCCGTTCCACATCATGGCCAGCGTGGTCTCGCCCGACGTCATCCGGTCGATCTGGCCGTCGGAGCTGATCACCTTGAGCTTGCCCTTGACCCCGGAGAGCAGCGCCTGCACCTTCTGGTAGTCGGCCGGCGTCTCGCTGCACGGTTTGGCGCCGACGGCGCGCAGCGCCGCGGCGACCACCTCGTTGGAGTCGTTCAGCATGCCCATGTTGCCGCTCGCGCCGGCCGGCGGGTTGAAGAACTCCGCCCAGCTGGTGACCTTGCCGCCGACCTTCGCCTCGTCGACCGCGATGCCCGTGGTGCCGTGCATGTACGGAGCGGTGAACTTGCGCCCCTGGTCGAAGTACACGTCGTTGAACTCGGGCTCGATGTTCTTGCCGTTGGGGAAGGTCGCGGTGTCGATCTCCTGCAGCAGGCCGAGCTGGACCATCTGCTGCACCATGTAGTCGCTCGGCACGATCACGTCGTAGCCGGTGCCGCCGGCCTGCAGCTTGGCCAGCAGCCCCTCGTTGGACTCGAAGGTGTCCAGGTGCACCTTGATCCCGGTCTCGGACTCGAAGCGCTTGAGCAGGTCGGGGGAGATGTAGTCGGTCCAGTTGTAGAGGTTCAGCTCGCCGCTCCCCTTGGCGGGGAACGCCGCCGAGCCCCCGGAGGAGGAGCCGGAGCCCGAGGACGTGGCGGCGCCGGTCGAGCCGCCGCCGCAGGCGGCGAGCGCGAGCACGCCCGCCCCGAGCAGGGCCGTGAGGGGGAGGAAGCGGTGCTTGGAAACCATGTGCGGTCAGCCTCTCTTGCGGCCGACGAGATACGACGCCGCGAGAACGAGCAGGGAGACGAGGAGGATCAGGGTGGACAGCGCGTTGACGGCCGGGGTGATGCCGACGCGGAGCATGCCGTAGATGTAGATCGGGAGCGTGGTGGTGCCCGGTCCGGCGACGAAGAAGGTGATCAGGAAGTCGTCGAGGGAGACGATGAAGGCCATCAGCGCCCCGGCGACGACGCCGGGGGCCAGCAGCGGGAGGGTGACCCGGCGGAAGACCCGCCAGGGCGAGGCGCCGAGGTCGGCGGCCGCCTCGAACACCCGCTGGTCCATGTCGGCCAGCCGGGCCCGGATCGGCAGCAGCGCGAACGGCACGCAGAACGCGATGTGCGCGAGGGTCACGGTCGTCATGCCCAGCGGCACGTCGAGGAAGGCGAACATCGCCAGCGTCGCGACCGCGAGCACGATCTCCGGCAGCACCAGCGGCGCGCCGGCGACCAGCATGACCGCCCCCCGCGCCGTACGGCGCAGCGCGGCCAGACCGAGGGCGATGCCGATGGCCAGCACGACCGAGCAGACCGTGGCGACGGCCGCGACCTGGAGCGAGGTCAGCGTCGCGTTCCTGATGTCGGCGTTGGCCACCACGTCGCCGAACCAGTGGAGGCTGAAGCCCTCCCAGATCGTGGCGATCCTGCCGGTGTTGAACGCGTACACCACGACGACGAGCAGGGGGAGGTAGAGGAAGACGAGCAGCAGGACCGAGACGGTGGCGAAGGCGGGGAAGCGCCGCAGGTCGACACGGCGGGCGCGGTTCACATGAGGCTCACCTTCTGGTCGCCGCGGCGACCCGCCAGCGCGAACCCCATGAGGGTCAGCAGGGTGAGGACCAGCAGGGCGACCGCCACGGCCGAGCCGAGCGGCCAGTTGCGGGAGGCGCCGAACTGCTGCTCGATGAGGTTGCCGATCATCAGCGACTTGCCGCCGCCGAGCAGTTGCGGCTGGAGGAACGCGCCGAGCGACGGGATGAAGACCAGCACCACCCCCGCGACGAGCCCGGGCCGCACGGCCGGGTAGACGACCCGCCGCAGGACGGTCAGCCGCCGGGCGCCCAGGTCGTAGGCCGCCTCGGCCAGGCGGAAGTCGAACTTCTCCGCGCTGGAGTAGACCGGCAGGATCATGAACGGCAGCGACACGTAGACCAGCCCGACGGCGGTCGCGAACGGCGTGTAGAGCAGCTCGATCGGCGTGCCGAGCAGGCCGCTGACCGGCCCGTTGTCGTTGAGGATCAGCACCCAGGCGTACGTCCGAACGAGCGTGTTGGTCCAGAACGGGATCGTCACGGCGAAGACGAGCAGCGCCCGCGTGCGCGGCGACCTGGTGGCCATCCACACCGCCATCGGGAAGGCGAGGACGGCGCAGCAGACGGTCGTGAGCGCGGCGAGCCAGATCGACTGCCAGAACACGCCGATGTAGCGGGGGTCGAAGGTCTTCGAGCCGTCGAGCTGCGTGTCGAACAGCAGCCGCACGTAGGAGTCGACGGAGAACGGCCCGGCGACGCCGACGCCGAACATGCCGCGCGACAGGAACGAGTAGGCCACCACCACGACCAGCGGGGCGCCGACCAGTGCCAGCAGGAAGAGCGTGCCCGGCAGCACCGAGGACCGGGCGCCCTGACCGGCCGGCCGGTGGAGGCGGCGGGCTCCGGAGGAGGACCCCCGCCCTGGCCGATCGCCTGCCGTCCCGGAGGCGGCCGAGGTCGCCGCGCCGTCCGCCGGGGCCGACCCCGGAGTCGGCCCCGGAGCCGGCTCGGCTCCCGGCGTGCGCGGCGTCGGGGGGCCCGACACCGGGCCTGTCACTGGGCCCGTCGCTGGGCCCGTCACTGGGCCCGTCATGAGGCCACCGCCCAGCCCCGGCCCGGCAGCACGTCCAGGCCGATCCGTTTGCCGGGTTCGGGGAACGCGGCGCCGACCGGCAGCCGCACCACGACCTGCTCGCCGCCGGCGAGTTCCGCGCCGACGCGGACGTCGCTGCCGACGTAGACGGACTCGCGTACGACGCCGCGCAGCGGGGCGTCCTCGCCCCCGATCACCAGATGTTCCGGGCGCAGGGCGATCGTCACCTCGCCGCCGCCACCCGTGCCGCCCGTGCCATCCGCGCCGCTCACCCGGTCGGCGGGGAGCACGTCCCCGCCCCTGAGCCGGAAGCCGGCGTCGGTGCGCTCGGCGGTCAGGAAGCTGGTCTCGCCGATGAAGTCGGCGACGAACCTGTTGGCCGGCCGCTCGTACACCTCCTGCGGCGTGCCGATCTGCGCGACGGTGCCCTCCTGGAACACCGCCAGCCGGTCGCCGAGCGAGATGGCCTCCTCCTGGTCGTGGGTGACGAAGACGAAGGTCACGCCCGTCGTCTGCTGGATGCGTTTCAGCTCCGTCTGCATGCCCCGGCGCAGCTTGAGGTCGAGCGCGGCGAGGGGCTCGTCGAGCAGCAGCACCTCCGGCCGCTTGGCGAGCGCCCGGGCGAGGGCGACGCGCTGCTGCTGGCCGCCGGACAGCTGGGCGGGCCTGCGCCTGCCGTGCTCCGGCAGGCGCACCAGCTCCAGGGCCTCGGCCACGAGCGGGGCCGCCTGCCTGCGGCTCATCCCCTCCATCTCCAGGCCGAAGGAGACGTTCTCGGCCACGGTGAGGTGGGGGAACAGCGCGTAGCTCTGGAAGACGGTGTTGACCCGGCGCTTGTACGGCGCAAGCACGTCCAGTCGCTCGGAGCCGAGCCACACCTCGCCCTCGTCCGGGTATTCCAGACCGGCGATCGTGCGCAGGAGCGTGGTCTTGCCGCATCCCGAGGGGCCCAGCAGGACGAAGAACTCGGCGGGCTCGATCTCCAGGGAGACGTCGTCGAGCGCCGTGACGATCCCGCCCTCCGGCGCCGGGAAGCGGCGCGTGACTCCCTTGATGCGAAGCCCGTCATGAGACGCCGCTGAAGTCATGGGCGACCTCCGAAAGAGCAGCTGAGCGGCCTCGGCGGTGGGCGGGCCGCGAATGGGTGGGGAAAGAGAAGCACGGCGTAAACGGCGTTGTCAACGGTGATGACAACGCTTCTCGTGATGTGAAGAATGTGTCGCGACGATCACGTCTCACTGAGGAGAATGTGCTCATGCCCCCACGCCGTACCGTCGCGCTCTCCCAGGAGCGGATCGTCACCGCCTGTCTCGAACTCGTGGAAAGCGGCGGCCCCGCCGCCCTGACGTTCCGGAACATCGGCCGGCATCTCGGCGTGGACGCGACGGCGGTCTACCGGCATTTCCGGGACAAGGACGACCTCGTGCGGGCGCTGGCCGACCGGCTGTACGAGGAGGCGCTGACCGGGTTCGCCCCCGGGGAAGACTGGCTGGACACGCTGCGGGACGCGGCCATGCGCGTCTACCGGGCCTTCGCCGGCCATCCCCAGGCCGCGGTGCTCGCGGCCAGCCGCTCGACCCGGCGGGAGGCCGAGATAAACGCGATCGAGGTGCTGCTCGACGCGCTGCGCCAGGGAGGCTTCGAGCCGCCGGAGGCCGCGCGGTACGAGCGCGCTCTCGGCGACCACGTCCTGGCCTGGGCGGCCTTCGAGGCGTCGTTCGTGATGCTCCCGCCCGAGGTGCGCGAGGGCGACGCCGGGGCGCCGCTGGTCTACGCGGCGCAGAGCCGGGACCGCTATCCGCGGCTCGCCGAGTGCGCCCCCCACCTGCCGCCCGTCACGGTCCCCCAGTTCGAGACCGCGCTGGAGATCTTCCTCGTCGGCCTGCGTACGCTCGCGCCGGCCGAGCCCGCTTCCGCCGAGCCCGAACCCGCTGCTCAGACCTGAGCCGGCCCGTTACGGCACCCCGGCGGGGGTGGTCTCGCGGCGAGTGGCCGGGCGTACGGCGAAAGCGGCGGCGGCGAGTGCCGCCGCGACGAGCAGGTGCCAGCGGATCAGCATGCTCGCCTCCAGTTGGAACTCCTGCCAGAGCGTGCCGGCGTCCGCCAGGATCGCGACCGGGACATAGGCTTCGAACGCCGCGAGGACCAGGAGCGCCGCGACCGCCAGGGCGACACGGCGCCGCGGCCGGTCCGCCATGACCTGGACGGCCGTCGCGGCCAGGGTGACGAGCACGACCAGTAGTCCGTCCGCGTCGGCCTTGCAGCCCCAGAGCCCGGGGAACTCCCAGGCCGACCGCGGTTCGGGGAGAGCGAACCAGCCGGAGAAGCCACCGGCCTCCCCGTGCAGGAGCACGGAGAGCCGGAGCGGTCCCCAGGCCGCCGCGACGACGACCGCCCCCAGAGGGCGACCTCCTTCCCCGCCGCCGGGCGGGGCGCCCGTGGCGCCGCGAGCAGCAGGAGCAACGCCACTGCGTAACAGGCGAACGACGGCCAGGGCGACTCCACGAAAGGCAGCCGGACGGCGAAGGGACCGGCGCCGGGCGCGCGGACGGCGGCCAGCAGGCGGAACGCGAGGACGGCGAGCACCGCGCACCCGCCCAGGCGCGTGGCCCACCGGGAGGAGAGCTGGAGGAGCCCGGCCAGGATCACCGGAAGCAACAGCTCGGCCCAGGTCAGGAGTGTCCAGGTCGTGCCCCGGGACAGAAAGGACGGAAGGTGCATGGACCGCCCCCAGCAGATCATGGTGTCCATGTCCACCGGGCCGAGCGCGAGGGACCTCAACACGACGGGCCCGGAGGCGGCCAGGAGGATCCCGGCACGTAACAGCCCCGCCCGGCGGGCCGCCGGGCCGTCCGTTGCTCTGTCCACGCTGCTCCTTCACGGGCCCGCCGTAGATCGACTCGCCGACCGTAACGGACACACGCACTGCGGGGAAGCGGTGCGCTCCGCAGGAGAGGGGACGTGCGGCCGCTTTCGGCGATCGGCGTTCGCTCGCCCGGGCGATCGGGGACGACCGACCGCCTGAGGAGCGCCTCTTCGGCGCCGTCGCCACCGCGGCAGGTGGACCGCCGGGGGCGGGGCCGGCCCGGTTGGCCGGCCCCGGCATGCGACGCCGGTGTGGTCAGCGGCAGCTGACCGCGGTGTAAGCAGCTCAGCCGCAGGCGGCCGCGGTGTAGGCGGCGTCGTAGGTCGAGGTGACCTGCTTGCCGTCGATCGTCGCGGTTCCGGTCACGGTCACCGTGCCGGCGTCGATCTGGACGGCCCGGGTGTTGAAGGACTGGTAGGCCTGCTTGCCCGGGGCCACGTCGGTCACGGTCTTGGTGCCGAACGGGGTGGTCAGCGTGATCGTCGCCGGCACGTCGGAGTTGTTGACGGCCGTGACCGCCACGTACGCCGAGGTGCCGATGCAGCGGGAGGAGGCGGTGACCGTCAGCTTGACCTCCGGCGAGGACGGCGTGACGGACTCGAGCGAGACGGCGAAGATGTGCATGGTCGCGACCCCCGAGGCGGCCCTCGCGCTGATGTTCGGCAGGTCGACGCGGGAGACCTCCTTGTTCTGCAGCGCCACGCCCGAGTAGTAGACGGCGGCGGGGGTGTTCTGCCGCTGGTTGTTGGGCCGGTTCTGGTAGGCGGCGACGACGGCCGCGTCGCTCCCCGCGGCGGGAGCGCCGTACCAGTCCGGCGAGCTGAGGCTGAAGGTCTGCCTCGTGCCGTCCTTGTAGACGACGGTGGCCGGCCCGGACACGGCGCCGTAGGTGCCCGCCAGCAGGAAGCCGAGCGTCTTACCGGTGCCGGTCACCTTGATCGACTGTCCCGAGGCGATCGCGTTGTCGGGGCTGCCCACCGTGACCTTGGGCCAGGTGAACTTCACCCCGTTCTTGGTGACGGTGCTCCCCGGGGTGACACCGGCCGCCGCCAGCGCCTGGGCGGAGATGCTGGCGCCGTTGCCGTCGAAGTTCCCGGGAGCGGTGTTGGCGTCGTCGGTGACGGCGACGTTGCTGAACAGCTCCTCCAGCGGCTTCGCCTGGCCGGCCCACACCCGGACCCTGGCCTTCGCGGACGCGGTCCACTCGCTGCCGGCCTGGGTGCCGCTCGCCCTGCCGAGCAGGACCACGTCGCCCGCGGCCTGGCCCTGGGCGGGGGTGACGGTGAACTCCACGGTGGCCTTCGCGTTCGGCGCCAGGGGCCCGACGTCGGCCTTGGCGGGTGTCACGGTCCACCCTTCCGGCGCCTCCAGGGACACCGTCGCTCGGGGCGCCACCGGCATCTCGATCGCCCGGAGGGTGACGCCGACCTTCGCCTCCTGACCCGGGCTGACCTCGACGGGCACGCTCATCGTGACCTTCTGCAGCGCGTACGCGCGGTAGGTGTGCCCGGCCTTCCCGGTGAGTTCGATCAGGTCGGGCTCGGCCTTCTTCGCCTTGACCGTGCCGCCGCGCGTGTCGTCGACCACCTTGTAACGCCCGGCGAAGATCGCGCCGCGCACCCTGACCACGCCGTCGCGGTCGGGCGTGATGAGGTACTCGTCGCCCTGCCCGTCGCTCCACGCCGCGCCGACGGTGTGACCGCCGCGGCCCCGCAGGCCCTTGACCCGTCCCTCCGGCCAGGCCTCCGGCAGGGCCGGCAGCAGGTGCAGCTCCCCGTTGTGGCTGTGCAGCAGCATCTCCGCGATGCCGGACGTCGCCCCGAAGTTGCCGTCGATCTGGAACGGAGGATGCAGGTCGAACATGTTCGGAGCGAGCCTGGCCGGCGTCACGAGGAGGCGGACCAGGTCGTGCGCCCGCTTGCCCTCCTCCATCCGCGCCCAGTAGTTGATCTTCCAGGCCAGCGACCAGCCCGTGCCGTCGTCGCCGCGCAGTTCCAGCGTCCGCCGCGCGGCCTCGAACAGCTCGGGGGTGCCGCGCTTGCTGATCTGGTTGCTGGGATGCAGACCGTAGAGGTGCGAGATGTGCCGGTGGTTCCGCTCGGTCTCGACCCAGTCGTACAGCCACTCCTGGATGTTGCCGCGCGAGCCGATCTTCATCGGGGCCAGCCGCTTCCGGGCCTCGAGAACCCGGGCACGGAAGCCGGCGTCCATGCCGAGAACCTCGCTCGCCTCCGCGCAGCCGTGGAACAGGTCACGCAGGATCTGGTTGTCCATGGTGGGACCGGCGGCCACGCTGGCGTTCGCGTGGTGGCTGAGCTCGGGCGAGTTCGAGGGGTTCGTGACCAGGTATCCCAGCTTCGGTTCCTCCACGAGGGTGTCGAGGAAGAACTGGGCGGCGCCCTTCATCGCCGGGTAGTTCTTCCGGAGGAACTCGACGTCGCCGGTGTACAGGTAGTGGTCCCAGATCATGGTGGCCAGCCACGCGCCGCCGGTCTGCCACATGCCCCAGAACGCGCCGTCGACGACGGAGGTGGCCCGCCACGCGTCCGTGTTGTGGTGGGTGACCCAGCCGCCCGCGCCGTACTGCACCTGAGCCGTGCGTGCGCCGGTCACCGTGAGGTCCTGGATCATGTCGAACACCGGCTGGTAGCACTCGGACAGGTTCGTCGAGCCGGCGGGCCAGTAGTTCATCGGCAGGTTGGCGTTGATGGTGTACTTCGAGTCCCACGACGGGGTCAGGGAATCGTTCCAGATGCCCTGCAGGTTGGCCGGCTGGGTCCCGGGGCGCGAGCAGCTGATCAGCAGGTACCGGCCGAACTGGAACAGCAGCGCGGAGAACCGCGGGTCGTCCACGGCCGAGTGCTGCGCGATCCGGACGTCGGTCGGCTGGTCGGCCGCGTCGGTGCGGGGGAGTTCGAGCGTCGTCCGCCGGAACAGGGCCTGGTAGTCGGCCACGTGCCGGTCGCGCAGCTTGTCGTACGGCGTCTGCCGGGCGGCGTCGAGGTGCCGCCGGGCGATGCCCTGGTAGTCGCCGCCGACGTCCTTGTAGTTCACGTAGCTGGAGCCGATGGAGATCAGCAGTGTCACGCTGTCGGCGGCGGACACCTGGAGCGTTCCGCCGGAACTGGTGACGTCGCCGCCCTCGGCGAGGGCCTGGGCCAGCGCCAGGAACTTGACCGAGCCGGTGACGCCCTCGAAGTCGCCAGAGACGCCGTCGAGCGCCACCGTCGTGCCGTCCGGGCTGGACCTCGTCGTGCGCTGGGGGCTGTCGAACGTCGCGGTGAACGTGATCGAGCCGGGCTTGTCGGCCGTCAGGCGAACGACGATGACCTGGTCCGGTGCGCTCGCGAACACCTCGCGCCTGTACCGCACGCCGTTCAGGAGGTAGGTGACCGACGTGGTGGCGGTGGTGAGGTCGAGCTGGCGGTTGTACTCCGAGAACCCGCCGGTGCCGGGGAAGTTCAGCCTGAGGTTGCCGACGGTCTGGTAGGCCAGCTGGCCCGCGGGGCTCCCCAGCATGGTCTGGTTGATCAGGTCCTGGGCCTGGGTCCACTGGTCCTCGAAGACCAGGCGCCGGATCTCCGGCAGCGCCTGCGCTCCCTTCGGGTTGCTCTGGTCGTACGGGCCGCCGGCCCATACCGTGTCCTCGTTGAGCTGCAGTCGCTCCTGGTCGACGTTGCCGAACACCATGGCGCCGAGGCGCCCGTTGCCGATGGGGAGCGCACGGAGCCAGTCTGTGCCGGCGGCCCTGTCGTACCAGAGCGCCAGGTCGTCGGCGGCGCGCACCTCGGGGGGCGCCACCGAGGCGGCTCGGGCGACCGCCGTCCATTGCATCGGCAACAGCAGGGCTCCGGCCCCTGCTGTCCCGATCTTCATCAACTGCCTTCGCGTGAGGTCTGGCATCGCTTCTCCAAGCGCACGCGGCCTTGCAGGCGACCGGCACGCGTCAGGGCAACGACCGCTCGAAACCGGCGGGAGAAACGGGTTGCGCGGACCGGCAGCACACGAGGCTCCGTTAGGGGGTGACCGCAAAGCTACAAAGATTTGATGTATCGGTCAACGCTTGTTATCAAACCTCCCTAAACTTCGCGATCCCGTCGCCTCTCACGCGCAAACATCTAACCTTTGGCCTCGCTCAAGGCCCCCGACGCATGCGTGCGGAAGAGCGGTTCCGGACAGCCGCCCGAAGACGGGAGTAGCGGCCCAGCCATACGGCGGCCGCCCGTACTGACCAAGACCACGGCGATCTGTCCGAGGTGGCGAACAGGTCGCTACCGTAACTCCGGACAGTTCCGGGGGCCGACGCTCTGCCCGGCACCGACGACGGTGATCTGGGCAGGGCGTTCCGGCGCCGCGGCGGCGGCCGTGCACACGATCTGCTCGACGGCCAGCGCGGACAGTTCGCCGGCCGGAGTGGACAGGCTCACCGCCAAGTGGCCTGCCGGCCCGGCGGTCACCGAGAACGGGCCGGCTTCGGGCGGGACGTCGGTGGTGAGTCCGTCCGCCTGTTCCGTCGCGGTGGGTCCGGCAGCCAGCAGCGCGAGCGTGTCCGCTTGAGACAGCCGGCGGCCGGGCCGTGTTACCGCACTGAGCCGGCCGTTCTCCACCAGATAGAGGATGATCTTCATGGCTGGTGCGATGGTGGGTGCGACACCACCGCTCGGCGGGTCGCCGGCGCGGATGGCGTCGCTGGGTTGCACGCCGCAGCCGGCCACAGCGACGAGCGATACGAGGCCCGCGGCGAGCACGCGGCGGGCGGGCCCGGTCCTCACTCGGGGCCTCCGTCCGGATCAAGTGCCCGGCGTGGCAGGCGCAGCGTGAACACGGCGCCGCCGTCCGGGGCGTTGGTGACGGTGAGGTCGCCTCGATGTAGGCGCGCGTTCTCCTGCGCGATGGCGAGGCCGAGGCCGCTGCCCTCGGACCTCGCCCTGGCCGCGCTGGCCTTGTAGAACCGGTCGAACACGTGCGGCAGCACCGCTTCGTCCAGCCCCGGTCCATGGTCGCGGACCTCGAGAGCGATCCAGTCGGCGTCGGCGCGGAGCCTTAGCGACACCGGTGGCTCGCCGTGCCGCAGGGCGTTGCCGACCAGGTTCGCGAGGATGACGTCCACTCGGCGCGGGTCCAGCCGTGCCGTCACCGCGGATGGAAGCTCGGTGCGCACCTGCTCCGTCCAGCCCCGGGCACGCAGGGTCGCGCGCACCAGTTCGGCCACGTCGACCTCGTTCAGCGCGAGGGCCGCGACGCCGGAGTCGAACCTGCTGATCTCGATGAGGTCGTTCACCAGAGCGGTGAGGCTGAGCGTCTCCTGGCTGACCAGCCTGGCGGCCCTGCCGGCGGGCTCGGTCAGCCTGGCCGCCTCCTCGTCGAGGACGTCGGCGACCGCGGCGAGCGCGGCCAGCGGGGTGCGCAGCTCGTGGGACACATCGGCCACGAACCGGCGGGCGTCGGCCTCCATCTCGCGCAGCTGCTTGACGTGCCGTTCCAGCTCCGCGGCGGTGTCGTTGAACGTGCGCGCCACCTCGGCCAGCTCGTCGGAGCCGCGGACCGCGATCCTGGTCCGCAGCTCGCCCTGACCCAGCAGGCGTGCCGCCCGGCCGAGCTCGCGCACCGGGCGCAGCACGCCACGGGTGGCCAGCAACGCCAGGACGACCGCGAACGCCAGGGCCGCCCCGCCGGTGAGCCAGGCGCGTGCGGCGAGCCGGTCGATGCTGCGCTGTTCGGGAAGCAGGCTGTGCGCGACGTAGACCTCGATGCCGGACGCCCGCGCCGGCCGGCCCCGCTCGGCGATCAGCAACGGCGTGCCGATGATCAGGTGGGGCCCGTCCTGCCACACCACGCGTTGCCATGCCATGTTGCCGTCGGCCACCTGCCGCCGCAGCGCCTTGGGGATCATTTCGGTATCGAGGCCAGGCCGGCATGGCCTGCCGGAAGGCAGGCATGGCAGGCCGGGGCCGGGCTGGCAGCGTTGCCGGCCGAGAGGCGGGCATGGCAGGCCGGGGGCGGCCGGCGAGCGCGTCTCGTGGTAGACGGCGACCGCGTCGTTGTTCCCGTCGGCCACGGTGCCGGCGATCTCGCCGAGCTCACCCGCGTCCGGCGCCGGATTCCGCAACGGGAAGAGCGCATCCAGGCGGCTTCTCATCGCCTGCACCGCGGTATCCTGGGCCCGCTGCAGGATTTCGTTGCGGGCCTCGACGTACATCCCGCCCGCCACCGCCGCCGCGGTGACCACACACAGCAGCGCGAACGCGGACAACAGCCGGGCACGCAGACCCAGGCTCGGCCGAGATGCCACCGGCCGCTTCACACCGGCCCGAACCGGTACCCGAACCCGCGCACCGTCTGCACGTAGACGGGCGCCGCCGAGTCGTCCTCGATCTTCGCGCGCAACCGCTGCACGCACGCGTCCACGAGACGCGAGTCACCGAAATACCCGTGCTCCCACACCGACTCCAGCAGCTGCTGGCGGCTGTGCACCCGGCCCGGCGTACCGGCGAGCTCAAGCAGCAGGCGCAGCTCGGTCGGGGTGAGGCTGACCGGTACGCCGCGCTTGGTGACCACCAGCCCGGCCCGATCGATGGTCAGGTCCGCGTGCCGCTCCAGCTCCGCCTGGTCCCGGCCGATCCGCCGGAGCACCGCGCGAATGCGTGCCTCGAGCACCCTGGGCTGCACCGGCTTGACCACGTAGTCGTCGGCGCCCGCCTCCAACCCGGCCACCACGTCCATGTCGTCGCTGCGCGCGGTCAGCATGATGATCGGTACCTCGCCGGCGGCCCGGATGCGGCGACAGACCTCGAACCCGTCGATGCCAGGCAACATCAGATCGAGCACGACGACGTCGGGAAGGTCCGTACGCAGGCGGTCCAGCCCCTGCTCGCCGGACTCCGCCGCGCGCACCCGGTGCCCGTGCTGGGTCAGGGCCAGCTCAAGGCCCTCCCGTACGGCCGGGTCATCCTCGATCAACAACACTCGCGACACGCCGCCGAGTTTCACAGCACGCTCCGTAACTTGCCCGCCGGTCAATCCCGTCCACTGTCGACCGGCCGTGTCCCCGCCTCGTCCGCGCCATGTCATGGTTGTGTCACGGTCGCGCCGGCGGAGGCCGCCGTCGATGAACGGTGACATACGGCGGACAACCCACGGACATTCGATGCCAATCGTATGTCGTCATGAACGAACCACGCATCATCCCACCTCGGCCCCGAGACCGGCTGTTCGCGGTGGTCACGCTGGTGCTCGCCGTGCTCCTGCTGCCCGCGGCCTTCGTCCGGCATCCCCGCCGCGCCGGCGAACTGGCCTGTAACTGGGCGTTACGGATGCGATTCCCCGCCGAGGACCTCACCGGGCTCACCGACGGCGCCAGGGCGGCGTTCACCGCCGCGCGCACCGAGGCGCTCTGGCGTCACGGCCAGCTCATCGGCCTCACCTCGGGATACCGCGATCCCCTTGTCCAACAGCGAATGTTCACCGAGGAGGTGCGCCGTTCCGGGTCCCCGGCCTCGGCACGAATGCTCGTGTTGCCACCTGCGGAATCCTCCCACGTCAAGGGGATCGCGCTGGACGTGCGCCCCCACGAAGGCGCGCGCTGGCTCGAGGAACACGGCGCCCGCCATGACCTCTACCGGATCTACGACAACGAGTGGTGGCACTTCGAGTACCGGCCGGACTGCGGCGGCATACCGCCACGACGACGACCCCACCCCGGCGTGGGCTACGAAATGGAGAACGGGGACCAGCGGTAGCCCGGCCCACGAGTTTTCGGGTGAGGGGAAAGCTGTCCATGTCCCGAAAGCAAACCGGGGCATCGTGTGGCGAGGACCACCTCGACCGTGAAGCTTTCGTGAAGGGGAAAAGCAGGACCGGGAGCCTGGCCTGGCGCGTTTCAGGGTCCGGATCAGAGCGGTGTGATCTTCTCCAGGACGGCCGGACCTGTCCGCATACAATCGATGCCTTGGGAAGGTGCCGCCCCGGCGCATGGCCGGATTCGCCGGCTACCCGCGCGAACGCGTCACCGACCCGTGCGCCGTCCAACTGCTCCCGAGCCGCCCCCGGTGAGGGGCGAACCGGAAGCTCGGCCGGAACCCTTAGGAACTCCTGTCATGTCACGCGCAGACGACGTAGTAGACAGCATCAAGCGGATGATCCTGGAAGGGGTTCTCCGGCCCGGCGACCGCCTGCCTGTGGAGAAGGACCTCGCCGAGTCGCTCGGCGTATCACGCGGTGCGTTGCGCGAAGGCGTGTCGGCGCTGTCGATCCTCGGAATCGTCAGCACCCGCCAGGGCGACGGGACGTACATCACGAATCTCGACGCGACGCAGTTGCTGGCTCCGATGGGCTTCGTCGCCGAGCTGCACGGTCAGGGCGACCCGCGGCACGTGTACGCCGTCCGGCGCCTGATGGAGTGCGAGGCGGCGCGCCTGGCCGCGACCAGGATCACGGATGAAGCGCTCGGCCAGGCCAGGGAACTGCTCGACGAAGCGGCCCGGATCGTCGATGAGGCGCCCCACGACCACGAGCGTCTCATCGAGATCGACGTCGCCTTCCATCGGATCATCGCCGCCCACACGGACAACCCGGTCCTGGTCGGCCTGATCGAGGCGTTCGCCAGACGGACCGTCCGCGGGCGGCTGTGGCGGAGCCTGCACGAGGAGGACGCCGACCGCCGCACCCACGACGAGCACGTGGCGATCTGGACGGCACTCGCGGCGCGCGATCCCGAACGGGCCCGCATCCGGATGGCCAACCACCTGATCGGGGTCGAGGAGTCCCTGCAGCGCCTGCCCGACGACGGCGACCTGCCGTCCGCGCCCGGGGCCGGCTGACAGCCGGGAAGGGCGGGTGCGGCGCCGAGCAGGGGACCGCGGCGACGTCGCACCCTCGCGGGGAGCGGAAGGCCGCGCGGCCCGGTCGCCGGTTCGTCCGCGCGGCGGAGCGGGTCAGACCCCGATGACGGTCCACTGGTTGTTGGTGCTGGAGTTCGGCGCCCACATGGCCGCGGTGGAGCCGGCGGTGGTGTATCCCATGCCGTCGAGGGCGGTCCCGGTGCCGCGGTTGATGATCTGGTAGCGGCCGTTGCCCACGTCGTTGAGGCGCCACTGCTGGTTGTTGCCGCCGTTCCAGGGCGCCTGCAGGCAGGAGGCGCCGTTGGCGGTGTTGCCCCAGCTGTCGGCGACCATGCCGTTGGTGCGGTTGACGATGCGATACCACCCGCCGCCGAGGTCGACGAGCTGCCACTGCAGGTTGGTGCTGCCGTCCCAGTTCCACTGCTTCAGGTTCGAGCCGGAGGCGACGTTGCCGCCGCTGTCCAGCACCAGGCCGGTGCTGACGTTGGCGATCCGCACGAAGCCGGTGGGGGTGCCGCCGGAGCCCAGGGCGGGGATCTGGCCGTTGAAGGTCAGCTTCACCACGTACGCGGGGGCGCTGAACGGGGCGGTGGACGAGGGCATCGAGATGTGCAGGGCGGAGCCGTCCTGCGTGCGGTTGGGGAGCGTGACGTACTGGCCGGCCGAGGGGCCGAGCAGTTGCGCCGAGGCCAGGGTGCTCAGGTTGATCCGGTTGGCGCCCAGGGTCGTGATGTGCAGGGTGCTGCCCGGCCAGCCCAGCACGGTGGCGTACAGCACCGTGTTGTCCTTGCTGCGGGTGAAGCGGATGTCGGTGTTGGTGCCCGCCCGCGGCGTGGTGAAGGAACCGCCGCCCATCTGGGTGGGGCCCTCGCCGTAGACGGCCCAGGCCCGGGTGGCGTAGACGGACTCGCCGAAGCGCTTGAGGTAGTCGCCGATGCCCAGCAGGATCGACCGCTGCCCGGACGGGATGGTGCCGTCGGCCATCGGGGCGATGTTCAGCAGCATGTTGCCGTTCTTGCTGACCCGGTCGATCAGCGAGTGCAGCATGGCGTTGAGCGAGTAGTAGCCGATGCCGGCGGTGTAGCACCAGCTGGAGCTGGAGATGCTGTCGTCGGTCAGCCAGTAGGGGTTCTGGATGGCGGCCGGTCCGCCGCGTTCGTAGTCGAAGACCTCGCCCCTGGTGTTGAACCCGTCCTTGTAGGTGGCGACGACGTCCTTGTTCCAGGCGACGGCCTGGTTGTAGTAGTACGCGAGGAAGGCCAGCCGCCGCGACTCGTCCAGCCGGCTGAGGTTGAAGTCCTGCCAGATGATGTCGGGCTGGTAGCCGTCGATGACCTCCTTGAGCTTGTCGTACCACAGCTGCTGCTCGTCGGCGAAGCTGAGCTGGCCGTACAGCTTCTTGAGCGAGGTCGTCGACTGGGCCGGCACCCACTGGTAGAAGCCGGTGAAGTTGTAGGTGTGGTGCATGGCCACCAGCAGCTTCAGGCCCTTGGCCCGGATGGCGTCGGCGTGCAGCCGCAGCAGGTCGAGCCTGGGACCGGTGGCGACCGAGTTCCACTCGTTCACCCGGCTGTTCCACATCGAGTAGCCGTCGTGGTGCTCGGCCACCGGCCCGGCGAACCTGGCGCCGGCGTCGGCGAACAGCTGCGCCCATTCGTCGGGGTCGAAGTCGCCCCCGGCGGACTTCAGCTTGGGTGCGAACTGCACCCAGTTGCCGGCCTTGTCGCGGGCGCCGTTGACGAAGTTGTGGTACGGCCACACCGACGGGTCGCCGTAGACGCTCTTGTGGTGGTTGTTCTCGTTCGACCCGTTGTTGTACATGTTGCGCGGGTACCACTCGTTGGCGAACGCGGGCACGCTGAACACGCCCCAGTGGTAGTAGATGCCGAACTTGGCGTCCTGGAACCACTCGGCGGCCGGTGGATGCTGGTCCACCGACGACCAGTTCGGGCTGTAGCTCTGCGGGCCGGCGGTGGCCCACGCCGGGCCTGCCTTCAGCACACCGGCGGCCGTGGCGACCGCGGCCGCGGCGAGCAACCGGCGCCGGCTGAGCTGGAACGACGATGAAGACATGGGGGACCTCTCGCGACGGAAAAGCTCTCCCGGGTCACATGCGCTCGGCGGGTGAACCCTGCCGGCGGTACGCGTGGTGGAGGCGGTGGTGCGCATAGGACCCGAACCTCGTGGATGTTTCGCAGCGATGTAGGGCCTTCACCACGTGGACATGGGATGTTTGTAGGTCAGCCCTGGCCGTCTGTCCAGACCCTCGACCGCGTGGCGGGCCGCCGCCCGGTGCCGGGTCGCGGCCGGGGGCGAGATGAGGGCCCGAAGGCGACGCGGACGTTTCCGCATTCCGGGACGGCGCTGCCCGCGCTCGCTTCAGCGTCTCGCGCAGACAACCCATGTCTGCGCGGGCTGTCATCCAGTTCTCGTCCTGGAAACGGGATGTCTTGTAACTTTCATGGGCGGCCGGACCTCGCGGGCCCGAGGGCGTGCCGAAGGAGGGCTTCGGCGGTCACCGCCTGATCACTGCAGCGGTTCCGGAGCGGCACCGGACAACGAGCGGCCGAGGTTCTCCCGCAGCCAGGTCTCGGTGGTGCTGACATGCATGAGCGCGGCCGCCTGGGCGAGGGGTGCGTCGCCGTCCGCGAGTGCCTGATATATGGCGGCGTGCTCGGCGATCGTGCGGCCGGCCGCGTTCTCCTCGACGAGGCCGCGCCAGACGCGCGAGCGGAGAGTCCGGCCGGCGATTCCGCCGAGCAGGGCGCACAGTGCCCTGTTGCCCGTCGCGTCGAACACGGCGCGGTGGAAGGCGTCGTCGTGGTGGTTGAGCGCCTCCACGTCGCCCTGGGCCTCGATCATGGCCTTGAGGTGCCGTTCCACCTCCGCGAGCTGGTCGGGGGTGATGCGGGTGGCGGCCAGTCCCGTGGCCACGGGCTCGAACAGGCGCCGCACCTCGGTGATCTCGAGAAGGTCGTCGGCGCGCATCATCTCCACGGCGAGGCCCACTCCTTCGAGCAGCAGCTCCGGCGTGAGGCTCGTGACGTAGGTGCCGTCGCCCCTGCGTACCTCCAGCACGCGCGTGGTGACGAGGGAGCGGACGGCCTCTCTGAGTAGGTTGCGGGACAGGCCCAGCTCGGCGGCCAGGTCCTGTTCGGGAGGCAGCCGGGCGCCGGGGGGAAGGGTCCCGTCCTTGATGAGCTGCCTGATGCGTTCGATCGCCTGCTCGGTCAACGACATATCTGAATTTTGGTACGTCAGGACAGCGGACCTCCACACGCCCCTCCGTCCGGGCGGCGGGGCCGGACGCCCGCGGCGCTCGCGCCGGCTCCCCGCAACGGCGAGGAGACATCCGGCCGCCCTCGGCGGGAGGAGAGGCCGGCGCCGCATGAGCCGGGCGGCCCGGAGCGTGGCGCCCGAGACCCCTTCAGCGGAGGCGAACATGCGATGTATCTGTGTCCCTTCCGTGCTGTGAGAAGCGCGATACGTCGGATCCCTTGCCCTGAAGTGCCGGTAAACTCCCGGATTTTCGCGATTCTGGCCCGGGGGTCTGGACACTGGCCGGGGTTTGGTCATAGAAAGACATCCCATGTCCTGTCGTCGATGAGCCCGCTCAAGGAGGTCCTCGCCAGAGTCCGGAGCGAGGCCTCGCCCGAGTGCGGCGCGGTCGGCGACGGCATGGCAGCCGTGGTGCTTCAGAAGGAGAGACGATGGAACGCAGACGGTTCGCGCTCGCCGCGGCCCTGGCCATATCGGGGTCCCTCGCCGTGGCCTGCGGCGGGAACGGCGGCACCGGTGGCGGGACCGGCACGGCGGCGAAGCCGGTCATCGGTGTCGACTATCCGCGTTCGGACACCGACTTCTGGAACTCCTACATCAGCTACGTGCCGAAGTTCGCGGGAGAGCTGGGCTCGGAGATCAAGACCACCAACTCGCAGAACGACGTCGCGAAGCTCACCTCCAACGTGCAGACCCTGGTCGGGCAGGGCGTGAAGAGCGTGGTGATGGCGCCGCAGGACACCGCGGCGGTGGCCCCCACGCTCCAGCAGCTGGAGGGCAAGAAGATCCCCGCCGTGCTCGTGGACACCCGACCGGACACGGGGAACGCCTACATGGTCGTACGGGCCGACAACCGCGCGTACGGGGAGAAGGCCTGCCGGTTCCTGGGCGAGAAGCTCAAGGGCAGCGGCAAGGTGGTCATGCTGGAGGGCGACCTGGCCTCCATCAACGGCCGGGACCGCACCGAGGCGTTCAACGACTGCATGAAGCAGAACTATCCCGGCATCAAGGTCTTCGGCGAGGCGACGAACTGGGACGGAGCCGTGGCCTCCCAGAAGCTCTCCACGGTCCTGACCGCGAACCCGGACGTCAAGGGCGTCTACATGCAGTCGAGCTTCGCCCTCGCCGGCACGCTGCAGGTGCTCAAGCAGCGTGACCTCCTGGTGCCGCCGGGCGACCCCAAGCACGTCTTCGTCGTCTCCAACGACGGCATCCCGCAGGAGCTCAAGGACATCGCCGCCGGGAACATCGACGCCACCGTCTCCCAGCCCGCGGACCTGTACGCCAAGTTCGCGCTGTCGTACGCCAAGGCCGCGATCGAGGGCAAGACGTTCCAGCCGGGCGAGACCGACCACGACAGCACCATCATCCAGGTGCGGCCAGGCCTGCTGGAGGACCAGCTGTCCGCGCCGCTCGTCACCGCCGACGGCGGCACCTACGGCGGCATCCCCAGTCTCAAGCACGACGACAAGTCGTTGTGGGGCAACAACCTGAGCTGAGAGGGCGTGGCGATGGACGAGTTCGCGGGAGGGCCCGCGAGCCCTCCACCCGCCCGCGGCGGCGGGCCGGTCCCCGCAGACCGGCCCGCCGTCGCGGAGGCGGAGCGCATCACCAAGAGGTACGGCGAGACGGTGGCGCTCGACCGTGCCCGCATAACGGTCAGGGCGGGGGAGACGCACGCGCTGGTCGGCCGCAACGGCGCGGGCAAGTCGACCCTGGTCTCGATCCTGACCGGGCTGCAGGCACCCGACGAGGGGGAGGTACGCCTCTCCGGCGCCCCCGCTCCGCGGCTGTCCGACCGCGACGCCTGGCGGGAACGGGTCGCCTGCGTCTACCAGAAGTCCACGATCATCCCTGAGCTGACCGTGGCGGAGAACCTGTACCTGAACCGGCACGACCGCAACCGGCTCGGGCTGGTCGGCTGGAAGAGCCTGTGGCGGAAGGCGGCCGAACTGCTGGAGGAGTGGTCGGTGAACGTCGACGTGAGACGGCCGGCCGGGGAGCTCGGAGTGGAGCAGCGGCAGTTCGTGGAGATCGCCCGGGCGCTGTCTTTCGGCGCGAGGTTCATCATCCTGGACGAGCCCACCGCCCAGCTCGACGGCGCCGCGATCTCCCGGCTCTTCGAGCGGATGCGGGCGATGCGGGATCAGGGCGTCACCTTCCTGTTCATCAGCCACCACCTGCAGGAGATCTACGAGATCTGCGACACCGTCACCGTCTTCCGCGACGCCCGGCACATCCTCACCGCCCCGGTGGCCGAACTGCCGCAGGGGGAACTCGTCGCGGCGATGACCGGCGAGGCCGCGGGGCTGCGGGAGCACGCCGTCCGTCCGCCGGTCGGGGCGGACGCCCCGGTGGTCCTCGACGTCCTGGGGCTCGGCGACGGTGACACCTACCACGACGTGGACCTGCGGGTTCGCGCCGGGGAGATCGTCGGCCTGGCCGGCCTGGGCGGCAGCGGGAAGACCGAACTCGCCGAGACCGTCGTCGGGCTGCGGGCCCCTCGGGCGGGGACCGTGGAGGTGGCCGGACGCCGCCCGCGCCCCGGGAGCGTGCCGGAGTCGCTGGCCGCGGGCGTGGGATTCGTCCCCCGGGACCGCCACCATCAGGGGCTCGTCCCCTTGATGTCGATCGCCGACAACGCCACGATGACCGTTCCGGAACGGCTCGGCTCCGCGGGCTTCGTCAGCGGTCGCCGCAAGGACGCGCTGGCCCGCGAAATGATCACAAATCTCGCGATCAAGACGCCCGGCCCCGAACTGCCCGTCTCGGGGCTGTCCGGCGGCAACCAGCAGAAGGTCGTCATGGCCCGCGCCCTGGCCAACGACCCCCGCCTGCTCGTACTGATCACGCCCACCGCCGGTGTCGACGTCCGGTCGAAGGAGTTCCTGCTCGGCAAGGTCGAGGAGATCGCGGGCACCGGGACCGGCGTCGTGATCGCCTCCGATGAACTCGACGACCTGCGGCTGTGCGATCGGGTGCTGGTGATGTTCCACGGCCGCGTCGTCGCGGAACTGGCCGCCGGCTGGCACGACCACGAGATGGTGGCCGCCATGGAAGGAGTCGACCTCGATGCCTGAGACCACCGCCGCTCACGCCGCGACGGGACGCCCGCCGGGCTCCCCGGCGCCGCAGGACGCGGGAAGACGCCGCGTGGGGCCTTCCCTGGCGCGGTTGCGGGACTTCGCTCTGGTTCCCGCGGTCATAGTGATCGCGATCGTCGGGCAGATCGTCAGCCCGATCTTCCTGCAGAGCGACAACCTGATCAACATCCTCCAGACGATGTCGGAGATCTCGCTGCTCGTCCTCGCGCAGACGCTCGTGCTGATCGCCGGCAGGATGGACCTGTCGCTCGAGTCGACCTTCGGACTGGCGCCCGGCGTGGCGGCCTGGCTGACGGTCGCCGCCGGAACGGGGGCCGGGCTCGGGCTGCTGCCCGGGGCCTGGGCGATCCCGGTCACCCTCGCGGTGGGGGTGCTGGTCGGGGTGGTGAACTCGCTGTTCATCGTCCGCTTCGGGCTCAACGGCTTCATCGTCACGCTGGGCATGCTCATCGTGCTGCGCGGGCTGCTCACGGGCATCTCCGGCGGGCAGACCTTCTTCAACCTCCCGCCGTCGATGACCTACCTCGGCTCGGCCATGTGGCTGGGAGTGCCCGCGTCCATCTGGATCTGCCTGCTGCTGTTCGCGGCCGGCATCGTGGTCATGGGGTTCACCCGGTTCGGCCGGGCGCTCTACGCGATCGGCGGGAACGTCGACGCCGCCAAGGCGGCCGGCATCCGGACCGACCGGGTTCTCTGGATCACGCTGATCTCCGCCAGCCTGCTGGCCGCGATCGGTGGCCTCCTGCTGACGGGACGGCTCGCCTCCGTCGCCGCCGCTCAGGGCGACGGGGCGATCTTCACGGTGTTCGCCGCCGCCGTCATCGGCGGAGTCAGCCTCAACGGGGGCAAGGGCACCGTGTTCGGCGCGTTCACCGGCATCCTGCTGCTCTACATGATCCAGAACGTCCTCACCCTGGCGGGCGTGCCCGCCCAGTGGATCCAGGCGCTCAACGGGGCGATCATCCTCACCGCCCTGGCGATCTCCCGCCTCACCGGCGGCAAGTCGCAGGACTGACGGGTTCGGGCAGCCCCGGGCGCGGGCCGCCGCCGTACGCGCGCGGGCCGCCGGCGTCTTCGAGCCGAGGAGGCGCTGTGCGGGCGCGGCGGCCGTGCGGCCCGCGGGAGCGCGGCCGTCGGCCGAGCTCGTAGTGGGGGAGGCCTGGCCTCATCAAGGGCGAGGCCCTGTTCATGAAGAGGGCAGCAGCGGAAGTAGGGCGTTGAGCCGCCCGGAGGCGAACCCCGACAGATCCAGCGAGCAGAAGGTGAACCCGGCGCCGCGGACGGCGGCGTCGACGCGCTCACGCAACTCGCTCACCCGCGGGATCTCCGCGCGCGGCACCTCGACGCGGGCGAGCGTGCCGCCCGCGTGGGCGCGCACCCGGCACACCGCGAAGCCGAGGTCGCGCAGCGCGGCCTCCGCGGTCTCGATCCTGCGCAGGACCTCCGGCGTGACCGGGTCGCCGTAGCTCACCCGCGAGGCCAGGCAGGGCGCGGCGGGCTTGTCCGCGGTGACCAGCCCCAGTTCCCGGCTGACCGCGCGGACGTCGGCCTTGGTCAGCCCGGCGTCCACCAGCGGCGCGACGGCTCCGCGCTCGGCCGCGGCCCGCTGTCCCGGCCGGTGGTCGCCGAGGTCGTCGAGGTTGGTGCCGAGGGCGATCCGGGCGCCCATCGCCGCCGCAAGCGGCGCGAGCGCGTCGAACAGCGCCGACTTGCAGTGATAGCAGCGGTCGGGGCCGTTGGCGGCGTACTCGGGCCGGTCGGCCTCGTCCGTGCACACCTCCAGGTGGGCGAGGTCGTGGCTGCGGGCGAACGCCCGCGCCGCGGCCCGCTCGGCGGCGGCCAGGCTGGGGGAGACCGCGGTGACGGCGAGCGCCCGTGCGCCGAGCACCCGGGCGGCGGCGAAGGCGAGCAACGCGGAGTCGGCGCCGCCGGAGTAGGCGACCACGAGGCCGTTCTCCCGGCGCAGCCGGGCCGTCAGCCGGTCCATGGCGTCGCGCACAGCGCTCACGCGTTCCTTGGCCCCGCTCATGCGTTCCTCGGCCCCGCTCATGCGCCGTCACCCCGATTGCCTGCGAAGGGACGTGAGCCGCTGAGGCTCTCCTCGACGCCGAGCACGTGCAGGGCTGCGTGGAGCCTGGCCCGGTCGGCGTCCCGTGCCAGCAGGGCCCGATGGACGGCCCGGTGCTCCCGGAGGGTGCGCTGGACGGCCTCGGGGTCGCTCATGCCCCGCCAGATCCGGGCCCGTACGGTGCGGCCGGACATGTTCTGGATGACGGCGGCCAGGACGGCGTTGCCGCAGTGGGAGGCGATGAGGGAGTGGAAGTCCTGGTCGAGGGCGACCAGTTTCCCGTGGTCGATCGTGGTCTGCGTGGGGAGTCGTTCGGCCTCGTCCAGCAGGTCGCCCAGGTGGGCGAGATCGGCGTCGGGGATGCGGGTGGCCGCCAGCGCCGTCGCCTCGGCCTCCAGGATCCTGCGGACGTGCAGGAACTCCCCGGCCCCGGCGTCCAGGTGGATGTCGGCGACGAAGCTCATCCCGTCGAGCAGGAGGTCGGGGGACAGGCTGGTGACGTAGGTGCCGTCCCCCTGACGCGTCTGCAGGACCCGCATCGCGATCAGCGCGCGTACCGCCTCGCGCAGGGTGTTGCGGGCGACGCCGAGCTGTTCGGCGAGCTCCTTCTCGACGGGGAGCTTCTGTCCCGGGCGCAGCTCCCCGTCGATGATCATCTGCTTGATCGTGTCGATCGCGGTCTCGATGACGCCCACGTCAGCCTCCCCAGCGGTGGCCATCAGGGTAGCGGTAGGCGGCGACCGACTCGGGATGCATCCGGGCGCTGTAGCCAGGCGATCCGGGCAGGCGGTAACGGCCACGCTCGATGCGGACGGGATCGGTGAAGTGCTCATGGAGGTGGTCGACGTACTCCAGGACGCGGCCTTCGAGGCTGCCGCTCACGCACACGTAGTCGACCACGGACAGATGCTGGACCAGCTCGCACAGCCCCACACCTCCCGCGTGCGGGCAGACGGGCACGCCGAACTTCGCGGCCATCAGCAGGACCGGGACGATCTCGTTGACCGACGCCAGGCGGCAGGAGTCGATCTGGCAGAAGTCGATCGCGCCCGCCTGCAGGAGCTGCTTGAACATGACCCGGTTGTGGCAGTGCTCGCCGGTGGCGACGCCGACGGGGGCGACCGCCTTGCGGATGGCCGCGTGGCCGAGGACGTCGTCGGGGCTGGTCGGCTCCTCGACCCACAGCGGCTCGTACGGCGCGAGCCGGTTCACCCATTCGATCGCCTGGGGCACGTCCCACACCTGGTTGGCGTCGATCATGAGCGTGCGGTCGCCGATCTCCTCCCTGGCGATCGACAGGCGGCGGACGTCGTCCTCGATGTTCGCGCCGACCTTGAGCTTGACGTGGGTCCAGCCGCCGGCGACGGCCTCGCGGCACAGGCGCCGCAGCTTGGCGTCGTCGTAGCCGAGCCAGCCGGGGGTGGTGGTGTAGGCGGGGTAGCCGTGCTCGGCCAGTTCGGCGATCCGCTCCTCGCGCGTGGGGACGAGCCGGGCCAGCATGGCGACGGCCTCGGCGGGGGTCAGCACGTCGGACAGGTAGCGGAAGTCGCAGGCCGCCACCAGCTCCTCCGGCGTCATGTCGGCGACGAAACGCCACAACGGCTTGCCGGCCCCGCGGGCCGCGAGGTCCCAGGCGGCGTTCAGCACGGCCGCCGCGGACAGGTGCACCACACCCTTCTCCGGTCCCAGCCAGCGCATCTGGCTGTCGGACATGATCTCCCGGTAGAGGCCGCCGAGGTTCCCGGCCAGCTCGTCCACGTCCCGGCCCATGAGGCGTGCCCCGATCTGCCGGGCCGCGGCCACGCACAGGTCGTTGCCGCGCCCGATCGTGAACGTGAGGCCGTACCCGGCCAGGGCGGAGTCGTCGGTCTCCAGCACGACGTACGCCGCCGAGTAGTCGCCGTCCGGGTTCATCGCGTCCGACCCGTCGAGGGTGGCCGAGGTCGGGAACCTGATGTCGATCACGTTCACAGATGTGATCGTCGGCATGGGCCAGCTCCATGATTGATCCGATGAATATGACTCGAACAGTAGGGTCACGCCTGGAGAAGGTCAAGCAATTCCCCAGATATCCCCCTCAAAGGCCTTTACTCCAACCCGATGAATCTGGCAGGCTCGGCACAACATATGCCCCTGTGAACCAGCGGAGAAGGCAGATCGTGAAGCTGTTGCGGGTGGGTCCGCCGGGTGGCGAGCGGCCCTGCGTCATCGGGCCCGACGGCCGGGTGCTGGACCTGTCGTCACTGACGGCGGACATCGACGGCGCGTTTCTCGCGGGAGGAGGCGCCGAGCGCGTGCGGGCGGCCCTGGCGGAGGGCCGGCTGCCCGAGGCCGGGCCGTACGAACGAGTCGGCGCGCCGGTGGCCAGGCCGGGGAAGATCGTCTGCATCGGGTTGAACTACTCCGACCACGCGGAGGAGACCGGGGCGGTGATCCCCGCCGAGCCGGTGGTGTTCATGAAGGCGTCCAACACCGTCGTCGGTCCCGATGACGAGGTCCTGGTCCCGCGTCGCAGCGTGAAGACCGACTACGAGGTCGAGCTCGCGGTGGTCCTGGGCCGTACGGCTCGCTACCTGTCCTCGCCGGAGGAGGCCGCCGGTGTGATCGCCGGGTACGCGATCGCGAACGACGTGTCGGAGCGGGAGTTCCAGAACGAGCGCGGCGGCCAGTGGGACAAGGGCAAGTCGTGTGAGACGTTCAACCCGCTGGGCCCGTGGCTGGTCACCCCCGACGAGGTCGGCGATCCGCAGGCGCTGGGTCTGCGGTTGTGGGTCAACGGAGAGCTGCGGCAGAACGGGAACACCAAGAACCAGATCTTCGGCGTGCACCACGTGATCTGGTACCTCAGCCAGTTCATGGTGCTGGAGCCGGGCGACGTGGTGAACACCGGGACCCCGGCGGGGGTGGCGCTCGGCCGTGGCCCGCAGGCGTACCTGCGGGCCGGCGACGTGATGGAGCTGGAGATCGACGGCCTGGGCCGCCAGCGCCAGCAGGTGGGCCAGGCATGAAGAGCGAGTTCGACGGCCTGGTGGCCGTCGTCACCGGCGGCGCCTCGGGCATCGGCAAGGCGGTCGCCGACGAGCTGACCGCGCGGGGCGCCCGGGTCGCCGTCCTGGACCTGAAGGACACCGAGTTCGTCTGCGACGTGACCGACGACGCCACCGTACGGCGGGCGGTCACGGCGGTGGCCGACCGGTACGGCCGGATCGACGTGCTGGTGAACAACGCGGGCATCGGCGCGCAGGGCACGGTGGCCGACAACGACGACGCCGAATGGCTGCGGGTGTTCGACCTCAACGTGGTCGGCATCGCCCGCGTCTCCCGGGCGGCGCTGCCCTATCTGCGCCGGTCGCCGCACGCGGCGATCGTCAACACCTGCTCGATCGCCGCGACGGCCGGGCTGCCCCAGCGGGCCTTGTACTCGGCGTCCAAGGGGGCGGTGCTGGCGCTGACCCGGGCGATGGCGGCCGACCACATCCGCGAGGGCATCCGCGTCAACTGCGTCAACCCCGGCACCGTGGACACGCCGTGGGTCGGCCGGTTGCTGGACGCCGCTCCTGATCCCGAGGCCGAGCGGGCGGCGCTGTGCGCGCGCCAGCCGCACGGCCGCCTGGTGACGGCGCAGGAGGTCGCCGCCGCGGTCGCCTACCTGGCGAGCCCCGCGTCGGGCTCCACGGTCGGGATCGAGCTGGCCGTGGACGGCGGGATGGCGGGCCTGCGTCTGCGGCCGGTGTCGTCGTGAGGCTCCGGCTCGGGCCGTACGGACTGGGCACCGCGCCGCTGGGCGGCCTGTTCGCACCGGTGAGCGAGGAGCAGGCCGAGCAGGCCCTCGCCGCCGCCTGGGAGGGAGGGATCCGCTACTTCGACACCGCGCCGCACTACGGCACCGGGCTGTCCGAACAGCGCCTCGGGCGCTTCCTGCGCGGCCTGCCCGGGGGAGCCGCCGAGGCGGTCGTGTCCACGAAGGTGGGGCGGGTGCTGGTGCCCGGCCAGGGTGCGGAGGAGGGTTTCCCCGGCCGTACCGGATATGTGCGGGTGCGCGACTACAGCCGCGACGGGGTGCTGCGCTCGCTGGACGACAGCCTGGAGCGGACCGGCCTCGACCGGTTCGACCTGGTGTTCATCCACGATCCGGACGACCACTGGGAGCAGGCCGCAGGTCAGGCGTACCCGGCGCTGGCCGAGCTGCGCGACCAGGGCGTGGTCGGCGCGATCGGGGCCGGGATGAACCAGGCCGAGATGCTGACCCGCTTCGTCCGCGAGACCGACCTCGACGCGGTCCTGGTCGCGGGCCGCCACACTCTGCTCGACCGGTCCGCGGCCCGCGAGCTGCTCCCCGAATGCGAGCGGCGCGGCGTGGCCGTGATCGCGGGCGGGGTCTTCAACAGCGGCGTCCTGGCCGGCGGCAGCACCTACGACTACGACAGCGCCCCGCCCGAGGTGCTCGACCGGGTTCGCCGGATGGAACGCGTCTGCGCCTCCCACGGTGTGCCGCTGCCCGCCGCCGCCCTGCGCTTCCCCCACCGGCACCCCGCCGTCACCACCGTCCTCATCGGAGCGCGCAGCGCGGAGGAGATCGTCGAGGACCTGACGCTGGCGGCGACGGACATCCCGGATGCCCTCTGGGAGGAACTGGACCATGCGGGTTGACCTCGCCTACGGCACCGGGGGCCTGGTCGTGGACCTGCCGGACGACCGGACCACGGTCATCACACCGGTCGCCCGTCCCGCCGTGGCGGACGAGGCCGCCGAGCTGCGGCGGGCCCTGCGCGAGCCCGTCGCGGGCCCGCCGTTGCGCGAGCGGGTCAGGCCCGGCCAGACGGTGGCGATCTCCGCCTGCGACGGGACGAGGCCGCAGCCCAGGCACCTGATGATCCCCGCGATCCTGGCCGAGCTGGACGGGATCGTCGACCTCGGCGACGTGGTGATCCTTGTCGCCACCGGCACCCACCGCGGCAACACCGAGGCCGAACTGCGCGCGATGTTCGGCGACCAGGTCGTGGACGCTGTGCGGATCGTCAACCACGACGCGCGCGACACGTCATCCCTGAAGTGGATGGGCCGCCACGGCAGGGACGTCCCGGTGTGGCTGAACCGGGAGTGGGTGGACGCCGACGTTCGCGTCACGACGGGGTTCGTCGAGCCGCACTTCTTCGCCGGCTTCTCCGGCGGCCCGAAGCTGGTCGCGCCGGGGCTCGCCGCCCTGGAGACCGTGCTCACCCTGCACGACGCGGCCAGGATCGGCGATCCCCGGGCCACCTGGGGCGTGATCGAGGGCAACCCGGTCCACGACGACATCCGCGCCATCGCCGCGGCGACCGGCGTCACCTTCGCCCTCGACGTCGTGCTCGACCGGGAGCAGCGGATCGTGCGGGCGTTCGGCGGCGACCTGCCGCCGATGCACGCCGCCGCCACGGCCGCCGCCCGCGCCGCCGCGATGCGGCCGGTCGCCGAGCCCTTCGACGTGGTCGTCACGAGCAACGCCGGCTTCCCGCTGGACCAGAACCTGTACCAGTCGGTGAAGGGCATGAGCGCCGCGGCCCAGGTCGTCAGGCCGGGCGGGACGATCGTCTGCGCCGCCGAGTGCCGTGACGGCTTCCCCGACCACAGCTCCTACCGGGACGTGCTCACCTCGGCGGCCTCCCCCGAGGCGCTGTTCGAGGAGATCTCGCGCCGCACCGAGACCGTGCCGGACCAATGGCAGGTCCAGATCCAGGCCCGCATCCAGCGGCACGCCCGCGTGATCATGCACACCTCGTACCTGAGCGACGCCGACCTGGCCGCCGCACATCTGGAGCAGACCGGCGACGTCGCCGCCACCGTGCGCGGCCTGCCCGGACGGGTGTGCGTCCTGCCGGAGGGGCCCATGACCATCCCCTACCTCGCCGAGGAGTGACGTGCTCCGCCACCCCCTGATCCACCTGAACCCGCGGCCCGACTCCGCCTTCGCCGCGGCGACGGGGGACGACCGGCTCTACGCCGGCCCGCTGCCGGCCGCCGGATGCGTCGTCCCGGCATGAGCGAGCGAAGCGAGCGAATCAGTAGACACAGCGCGATTCGCTCATGCGGCTCCGAGCCGCCGGGTGAGGAGGTGGCATGAGCGAGCGAAGCGAGCGAATCGATAGACACAGCGCGATTCGCTCATGCGGCTCCGAGCCGCCAGGCGAGGAGGTGGCATGAGCGGGTCGCTGGATCTGGGGTACGCGCGGGTCGACCTGGACCGGGAGGCGCGTCAGGGGCTGCCGGAAATCGTCTACGGCCCGGGCAAACAGGTGGCCGAGATCGCCGGGATCGTCACCGGCCTGCTCGCCGGGAACACCGGCCCCGTCCTGGTGACCCGCGTCGAGCCCGACGTCGCCGCGGCCGTGATCGAGCGCGTTCCCGCGGGCGTGTACGACCGTGACGCCCGGCTGCTGGTCTGGCGACCTGCCCCGCGGCTCGGGCACACGGTGGCCGTGGTCACCGCGGGCACCGCGGACGGCCCGGTCGCGGCCGAGGCCGCCGCCGTCGCGTCCGCCCTCGGGCTTCGGACGGCGCTGATCAGGGACGTGGGCGTCGCCGGGCTGCACCGGCTGCTCGCCGCCGCGGAGGAGATCCGCTCCGCCGACAGCGTCATCGTCGTCGCGGGCATGGAGGGGGCCCTGGCCAGCGTGGTCGGCGGCCTGGTCGAGACGCCGGTCATCGCGGTGCCCACCTCCACCGGCTACGGCGCCGCGCTCGACGGCGTGACCGCGCTGCTGGCCATGCTCACCTCCTGCGCGGCCGGGCTGACCGTGGTGAACATCGACTCCGGCTTCGGCGCCGCCCTCGCCGCCTACCGCCTGACCAGAACGGTGGCGAGACGGACGCCGGGGTCCGCCGGGGGCGCGGCGGCGGGTCCGGCGACCGAGACGGAGGTGCGTGGGTGATCCTGTACGTGAATCCGTTCACCGGCCTGGCC
This sequence comes from Microbispora sp. NPDC046933, assembly GCF_040644635.1. NCBI lineage: Bacteria > Bacillati > Actinomycetota > Actinomycetes > Streptosporangiales > Streptosporangiaceae > Microbispora > Microbispora sp. NPDC046933. The sequence continues at coordinate 31,923 of NZ_JBEYWW010000024.1, forward strand.
GGGGACATGCTGCTCGGCGCGCTGCTCGACGCCGGGGCCTCGCTCGACGCGGTGCGGGAGGCGGTGGCCGCGACCGGGCTGACCGGCTGGCGCCTGGACGCGGGACGGGTGCGCACCGGAGCGCTGACCGCCACGCGTGTCCGGGTCGACGTCGAGGACGACGCCACCGAGCGTCCCGCATCGGTCCTGATCGAGATGGCCGCCCGGACGGGGCTGCCCGTCGCCGAGGCGGCGCTGACCGCGATAGCCGAGGCCGAGGGCGCGCTGCACGGCGTCCCCGCCGGGGAGGTGCACCTGCACGAACTCGGCGGCCACGACGCCCTCGTGGACATCGTCGGCTGCGCGGCGGCGCTCGGCGACCTCGGCGTGACGCGGGTCCACTGCGCGCCGCTCCCGCTGGGCTCCGGCACGGTCAGGACCCGGCACGGGGTGCTGCCGGTGCCCGCGCCCGCGACCCTCGCACTGCTCGCGGGGGCCCGGGTCCGGGGTGACGCCGCGGCGGGGGAGACGGTCACCCCCACGGGGGCGGCCCTGCTGCGCGGGGCCGGCGCGGTCTACGGCCCGCCGCCGGTGATGACGCTCCGCGCCACGGGGTACGGCGCGGGCAGCCGCGTGCTGCCCGACCGGCCCAACGTGACGGTCGCGATGCTCGGCACGCCCGAGCCCCAGCCCGAGCCCCAGCCCACGGCGCCGCCGGACCCATTGGAACCGGAGCCGGTTCCAGAGTCGGCTCCGGACCTGCCGGCCGGGACCGTCCGGCAGGTCGTGCTCTCGACCAACCTCGACGACGTGACCGGGGAGGTCCTCGCGTACGTCATCGAGCGCGCCCTCGAGGCCGGCGCGGCCGACGCCTGGGTGACTCCGGCCGTGATGAAGAAGGGCCGGCCCGCGCACGTCCTGCACGTGCTGGCGGATCCCTCGCTGGCCGGCGCCCTGAGCGACCTGGTCCTCGCCGAGACCGGCAGCCTGGGCCTGCGCCGCGTCGTGGTGGAGAAGACCGCGCTGCCCAGGCACGTCGAGACCGTCGAACTGCACGGGCAGGCCGTGCGGATCAAGCATGGGCCGTGGGGCGCCAAACCCGAGCACGACGACCTGGTCAGGCTGGCCGCCGCGACCGGGAAACCCCTACGGCACCTCGCGCGAGAGGCTCTCCGATGACGCGTATCGATGCCCATCACCACATCTGGGACCTGTCCCGGCGACCCCAGACCTGGCTGGACCCGCCGGAGATGTCGCCTGTCCGCCGTGACTTCACGCTCTCCGACTACGCGGACGCGGCGGCCGGGGCCGGGATCGGCACGTCGGTGCTCGTCCAGGTGCTGCCCGACGCGGAGGAGACCAGGGAGTTCCTCTCGACGGCGGCTCGGTCCGACGTCGTCGCCGCCGTGGTGGGCTGGGCGGACCTGACCCGGCCCGATCTCGCCGCCGAACTCGCCGCGCTGGCCGCCTCGCCCGGCGGCGACCTGCTGCGCGGCATCCGGCATCTCGTCCAGGGCGAGCCCGACCCGCGCTGGCTGGCCCGCAACGACGTACGGCGCGGACTGCGCCAGGTGGCGGCGGCCGGGCTGAGCTACGACCTGCTCGTCCTGCCCCACCAGCTGCCCGCCGCGATCGAGACCGTACGCGCGCTTCCCGAGCTGAGCTTCGTGCTGGACCATGTCGCCAAGCCGCCGATCGCCCGCGGAGGGATGGACCCCTGGGCCGGGCTGATCCGCGAGCTCGCCGCCTCGCCCAACGTGACCTGCAAGCTGTCCGGCATGATCACCGAGGCGCGGTGGGACGACTGGGACGCCGCGCGGCTGCGGCCGTACGCCGAGGTGGTGCTCGACGCCTTCGGGCCGGACCGGCTGATGTTCGGCTCCGACTGGCCCGTCTGCCTCCTCGCCGGGTCCCTGCCGGCCTGGGCCGGCGCCGCCGACACGCTCCTCGCCGGCGCGGGACTGTCGCCCGGCGAGCGCGACGCGGTGTTCCGGGGGACGGCGGCGCGGGTGTACCGCCTCTGACGCCGAGGGCGGGGCGCGGGCCAGGGGGTCCGCGCCGCCCGCGCACCCGGGCGGTTGTGTGGCGCATCTCACGGTTGGCGGCCCGCGACCGTGAGGACCTGCGGAAGCACTGGACGGCGGCGGCCAGAATGGTGCCGTTTGCCGCTTTTTGGGCCGTGTCTTACTTGTTATCTACTAAGCTTCCCGTGTATTTCGCCGGTGAGCGGTCCTCAACCCGAGGACGACCGGCGACCGCCGAATCCCGGATGTCTTCGATCCCGGGAACCGGGGACCCACGTCTCTTGGGGTGAATCCGGACCATCCGGTAGGGCTACTCCTGGCCCGAACCCGTCAGCTAACCCGGTAGGCGGCCAAGGAGAGGAGAGCGCGTGGAGTGTCGGCTCCACCTGCCCACCCGGTCCGCGTCACGTCGCCGGACCACATGCCCGCCCTGGAACGTCTCCAGGCTTCCGGGGTGATGGCGCGCCCGTGACGGGCTGCCACATCTCCCGTTTCTGATTCCGCCCCGCCGCGGCCGTGTCCTCGGGCGGTCATGCCGTCATGTCTCCATGCCGTCATGCCTGCCGTGACGCCGGCGGGCCGGTTCGTCATGTCTCGAAGCGCGCCATGAGGAGCCTCCGATTTCCACCGATCCGATAGCTCGACAGCTGCTCGACGCCGTCCGCCCCGAACTGGGCTACCGCGAACGAGCCGGGAAACACACGAAGTTCGGCGAGTGGTACGCCGACAACGTCGCCAAGGACCCCGACTTCAAGACCGCCCCCTGGTGCGACATGTTCGTCTCCTGGGCGGCGGACCGGGCCGGGCTGCGGGACCACGTCGGCGAGTTCGCGCTGACCACGCGGCACGCCAAGTGGTTCGAGAAACATCACGCCTGGAGCGACAGGCCCGAGCCGGGCGCCGTGGTCTTCTTCGCCTGGTCGGGGTCCAAGAAGATCCGCGACATCGACCACGTCGGCGTGGTCGAGAAGGTCGTCGGCGGGAAGGTCCACACGATCGAGGGCAACGTCGACGGAGTGTGGCTGAAGCGGAAGGTACGCGACAAGAGCAAGATCGTCGGGTATGGCCTGCCGCGCAAGGTCAAGGTGGAGCCGAAGGCGCCGGTGTCGGTCCAGCCCGTGGCGGCCGTGCACGCGAGCGTCCAGGGCACGGCGAGGCCGGCCGTCAGGAACATGGCGGCCACGCAGGGCCAGTCCCCCGACGCCGTGTGGTCGCCCGGCGACGCCGTCCTGCCGGCCGGTCTGCTGTTCGCGGTGGTCTCCACCGCCGTGACCGGGCTCCGGGTCAAGGCCGCGGCCGCGACGTCCGGCGGACGGCACCGCAGGCGCGGGTGACCTCCCGCGCTCCCAGGGCGATGGGCCGGTGCGGTGCCGGTGGTCCGCACGGGGCCGCCGTACGGCTTCGCGGCGGCCACACTTTCACCGTCCTGTCATGGCGCCGTTAATGCGGACAGAGGTCCGCTGCGCGGTCACGCTGGGGACGGGTCGCCGCCGAACGCCGCGTTACGGTGATGTGAAGCTGGGCATCCCGGACGACGCGGACCGCCGACAGGCGGACAGCCCGCCGGTGTCAGGGTCTAAAGTTGACTCGGCGAGTTCGAGCGGAAGAGGCGTTCATGGCACGAGGCGACACCGGACCTGACTTCATCGAGGCGCTCGCGCGCGGCCTCGATGTCATCAGGGCGTTCCAGCCGGGACGCCCGGTGATGTCCCTGACCGAGGTGGCGGCGGCGACCGGCCTGGCCCGGCCGACCGCGCGGCGCATCCTGCTCACGCTGCAGGAGCTGGGGTACGCCCGCTCGGCGCAGGGCGGTTTCGCCCTCACCCCGCGGGTGCTCGAACTCGGCGTGTCCTACGTCCGCTCCATGGGCCTGTGGGAGGTGGCCCGGCCGCACCTGGAACGGCTGGTCGCCCAGACGAACGAGTCGTCGTCGATCGCCCAGCTCGACGGGTCCGACATCGTGTACGTCGCCCGCGTGGCCGTGCCGAAGATCGTCGCCCTCTCGGTGCAGATCGGGACGCGGTTCCCCGCGCTCCAGACGTCCCTGGGCAAGGTGCTGCTCGCCGCGCTGCCGCCGGACGAGCTGGAGCGGGTGCTGGCCGAGCCGAGCCGGTCGGGCATCGAGCCGCGGTGGCGGCCCGGGCCGCAGGAACGCGACGCCATGCTGCGCGATGTGCGGGCGAAGGGCTGGGCGCTGACCGACGAGCAGCTCGCCCTCGGGATCCGGTCGGTGGCCGCGCCGCTGCGCGACGGCTCCGGCAACGTCATCGCGGCCGTGAACGTCAACAGCCACGCCGCCGAGACCTCGCTGGAGAAGCTGACCGAGGACCACCTGCCGCTGCTGCTGAAGACCGCCGGCGCGATCAGCGCCGACTGGGCCCTCTACGAGTCGGTGCCGCAGGTCACGGCCTCCTGACCCACCGGCCGCGCCTCGACGAGTGGTGAGCGGGTCTTAGGCGGACCCCGGGACGAGGACGATCCTGCCGGATGCGGTTCCGGCCGCCTGACGCCGCCAGGCGGCTTCGGCCTCCTCCAGCGGGACCGTCTCGTGGGCGACGGCCAGCCGCCCGAGCGCCGCCTGCCCGGCGACGAAGACGATCGAGGCGGCCCGCTGCTCGGGGGTCAGCTCGTTGTTGGTGTATCCCAGCAGCCGCAGCGACCTGCTGCGCAGCGTGGAGGAGTCGATCGGGCAGGTCTCGTCCGCCGAGGAGCCGAGGTTGACCCACCGGCCTCCCGGGCGCAGGGCACGGGCCGCCGCGGCCGCCGCCGGGCCGAAGAGCGGGTCGAGCACCAGGTCGGCGGGCCCGTCGCAGGCCTCGGCGAAGCGGGCGGCCAGCGTGGCGACGTCGCCGGTGTCGAGCGCCACCACGGCGTCCGCGCCCGCTTGGCGGGCGCGTTCCCCGGCGGCGGGGGAGCGGGCGCCCGCGACGACCCTGCGGGCGCCGGCGACGCGCGCGATCTGCACGGCGGCCTGCCCGACGACGCCGCCCGCCCCGAGCACCACCACCTGCTCGCCGGGGGCGAGCTCACCGCGCCACGTCAGCGCCATGTGCGCGGCGACCGCCGAGAGCCCGAGCGCGGCCACCGCGACCGGGTCGGTCCCGGCGGGCAGCTCGACGAGGTCGCGCGCGGGCACGGCCGCCGCCTGCGCCATGCTGCCGTCGCCCGGGGCCATTCCGGCCGACGTCGCGAACCACACCGGCCGCCCGTCCGCGACACCGGCCCCCTGCACCCCCGGCACGTACGGCGTGCGCGGCCTGCCGAAGTAGGACGTGCCGGTCGCGCAGAGCAGGTCGAGCGGCGTGACGGGCGCGGCGGCGACCTCGACCAGCGTCTCGCCGGGCCCGGCGACGGGTACGGGCAGGTCGGCCACCAGCGGCGGCCTGCCGGGTTCCACGATCTGCGCTGCGCGCATGTCCCACCCTCCGCTGAAGTCGTCGTCATCGGCGAGAGCCGCCGGCACGCCCCGCACGACATGCCCGGCGCCTCGCCGCCCCCGCCCGCGCTCGGTGGCGGGCAGGCTCGATCACGTCGCGATGTCGGGGTACGGCATCGTCACGTGGGCCAGCCGCCGGGCGTACTCGGTCTGGAAGCCCATCGGCTCGTGGTCGCGCTCGAACATCGCGATGAACAGCGTGAGCGTGAGGAACGGGTGCGCGCCCAGCTCGAACAGCCTGGGATAGTCATGTCCGGCCAGCGCCTCGCGCTCGGTGTCGTCGAAGCGCAGCCAGGTGGACGCCTCCCCGCCGTGACAGCTCAGCAGCCGGTTGGCGTACTCGGCCTCCCACCACTCCACCGTGCCGCGGGGGTCCTCGCGGTAGCGCTCGACCAGTTCCGGATCGCGGTCGACGGTGAACAGGAACTTGTTCAGCAGGTACTTGCTCACGCCACGCCTCCGTTGGGATACCAGGTGAAGTACGCCTCCATGGTGTGGAACAGGTCGTAGGTGTCGACGTAGTCGGCCTTGGCGCCCTCGCCGGCCACGCCCATCATCAGCATGAAGTCCATGAAGCCGTGGGTGGCGTTGCCGGGCAGGTGGAGGCTGTCGAGGGTGACCTCCGACAGGCAGCCCTCGATGTCGCCCGACGAGATCCACTCGACCGCCTTGCGGTCGAACTCGGGATCGGGGCCGTGCGGGCCGAACTGGCGCGGCCCGCCGAGCTCCAGCGACAGGTGCCCGGTGCCGATCACCGCCACCCTCTTGTCCGCCGGCCACGACTCCACCAGCTCGCGGATCGTACGGCCGAGCTGCACGAACCGCTTCGGCCGCGGCAGCGGCGGGGCGAAGATGTTGGTGTAGATCGGCACGATCGGCAGGTCGTTCTGCGGCCGGAGCGTGATGATCGGGCAGGTGATCGAGTGGTCGATCCGCAGCTCGTTGGAGAAGGCCAGGTCGAAGCCCGCGTCCAGGCCCTCCCGCAGGATGTACGCCGACAGGTCCTCCTGGCCGGTGAAGAACATGCGGGGCAGGCCGAACTCGCGTTCCTCGTTGTACCAGTTCGCGTCGTAGAAGGGCGCCTTGCCGACGAGGAACTGCGGCATGTTGTCGAGCCAGAGCTGGTGGAAGTGGTCGGAGCCGACCATGACCAGCACGTCGGGCCGCGCCTTCGTCAGCGTCTCCCGGAACGCCTCGACCTTGCGCACCCACTCGTCGGCGAACGGCGGGCGGTCCTCGCCGGTGGCGGTGCTGGCGCGGTAGTAGAACGGATGATGGGTGGACGCGATCACCGCGACCAGTTCAGCCATGCGAACCTCCAGTGGCGTCGGGGGTGTAGGGCTCGGGGTCGACGGACCGGTTGTTGAGGTCCACCGACAGGAAGATCTCGTTCGCCACCGGGTGGCGCAGTTCCTCGGCGAGCTGCCCGATCAGGCCGGCCGTACGGGCGAGCAGGGCGAAGCCGCGCAGCAGTTCGAGCGGCAGGCCGAGGTCGGCGAGCGCGGCGCCGCAGACGCCCGCGCCGTTGAGCGGCAGCTTCCTGCCCAGCACCTCGGGATGCACGCGGCCGATCGCGGCGAACAGCGACAGGTGCGGCCCGAACAGGTCCTCCTCGGCGGCGATCTCCAGCAGCCGGGGCGTGCGGGGGTCGCCCTCCTTGTGCACGTGGTGGCCGAGGCCGGGGATGAACCGCCGCGCCTGCCGCTGAGCCCGTACGGTCTCCAGGGCGAGGGCGTCCCAGCCGGCGTCATCGGACGGCAGCGGCCCGTCGTGCGCCGCCAGGACGTCGTGCAGGAACCGGCCGCAGTCCTCGGTCACGCCGAGGAAGCGGGACCCGCCGCCGAGCAGCCCTGCCGCGAGCGCGCCCTGGATCGAGTCGGGCGCGGACAGGTACGTCAGCCGGGTGACGATCGCGGTCGGGGTGAACCCGTGGTCGGCCAGCGCGGCGAGCACGGCCTCGAACACCCGGGTCTCGCCCGGCGTGGGCCGCCGCTGGGCGGCCAGCCAGAAGGCCAGCTCGCCGAACCCGACCTTCCCCATCACGTCCTCGGCGAGGTCGCAGCCGAGCAGGGTGATCGACTTCAGCGACGACGCGCCCAACGCGGTCGGGTACGACGGCCGTTCGTCAGACATCCTGGTTCTCCTCGGGAGTGCTCAGCCATTTGCGGATCTCGTCCCCGTGCTCGTCCAGCTCCGGCGGCGGCAGCCGGTAGGCGGCGGGGGTCGCGGAGAACCGGATCGGGTGGCGGGTGGTCGGGACCGCGCGGTCGCCCTCGCCCACCTCCACGATCGGGTCGAGCCCGAAGCGCTCGGCCATGGCGAACCCGCCGTCGATGGTGTTGATCGGCCCGCACGGCACCCCCGCGGCGACCAGCAGCTCGAACCACTCCAGCGCGCCGCGCGTGGCGAGCCGCCCGACCAGGATGGGCCGCAGCTCCTCCCGCCGCGCCGTACGGTCGGCCATCCGCGCGAAGCGCGGGTCGTCGGCGACCTCCGGGATGCCGAGCACCTCGCACAGCTTGCGGAACTGGCCGTCGTTGCCGGCCGCCACGATGAGGTCGTTGTCGGCGGTGGGCAGCGGCTCGTAGGGGAACACGCTCGGGTGGGCGTTGCCCATGCGGTAGGGGACGACGCCGCCTGCGACGTACGCGGAGCTGTGGTTGACCAGGCCGGTCAGCGCCGAGGACAGCAGGTTGACCTCCACGTGCTGGCCCCGCCCGGTCGCGTCCCGGTGGCGCAGGGCGGCGAGGACGCCGATGGCGGCGTGGTTGCCCGCCATCACGTCGAAGACCGAGATTCCCGCGCGGTACGGCGGCCCGCCGGGGTCGCCGGTGAGGCTCATCAGCCCCGACATGGCCTGCACCATGAGGTCGTAGCCGGGCACGTCGCGGCCCGCGCCGGAGCCGAACCCGCTGATCGAGGCGTAGACCACGCCGGGATTGGCCGCGCTCACCGAGGCGTAGTCGAGGCCGTACTTGGCGAGCCCGCCCGGCTTGAAGTTCTCCACCAGCACGTCGGCGCGGCGGGCCAGCTCCCTGGCCACCCGGGCGTCGTCGGAGTCCCGCAGGTCGAGTGCTATCGACCGCTTGCCCCGGTTGACCCCCAGATAGTAGGTCGACACGTCGCCGCGCACCGGGGGCATCCAGGTGCGGGTGTCGTCTCCCTTGGGCCCTTCGACCTTGACGACCTCGGCGCCCATGTCGGCCAGCAGCATCGTGGCGTACGGCCCGGCCAGGACCCGCGAGAAGTCGGCCACCAGCACGCCGGACAGCGGCCCGCGTCCCCGCTCGGGCGCGGTGTCGTCTGTCATCAGGCTCCCCTTCCTTATGGCAGCAGTGTCCGCTCAACGGACATCAGTCCGTGAGGCCGATTCTGGCATAGGCAGCCCTTCCGTCAAATGCGTGGCTGGCGCTTGGTCGCAGGACGAAGGGAAAACCCATGGTTGACAGTGGAGGCGGCGCTCGGGAAAGTGGCAGCGGAAGCAGTGCTGACCGTATAGCGGACAACTGTTCGTCATCACTGAGGGTGCTTGGCCAGTGGGACCCGGCCAGTGGGAAGGTGAGGAGTTCGACGATGAACGAGCCGACCGATTTCGGACCGGACCGGCCGGTGCTGCTGCGCGGCGGCACGGTGCTTCCGATGGACGACGGGCACAGCGTGCTGCCCCGCACCGACGTCCTCGTCGTCGGCGACCGGATCGCGGAGGTGGGGCAGGACCTGCCCGCGCCGGACGGCGCCGTCGTCGTCGACGCCACCGGCGGCATCGTCATGCCCGGCATGATCGACACTCACCGGCACATGTGGCAGACGGCGATGCGCGGCTACGGCGCCGACTGGACGCTGACGCAGTATTTCGTCTGGTACTACCTGGAGTACGGCAAGCTGTGGCGGCCGGAGGACGTGCACGCCGGCAACCTGCTGGCCGCGATCGAGGCGATCGACGCCGGCGTCACCACGGTCGTGGACTGGTCGCACGGGCTGCGGACCGTGGACCACGCCGACGCGGCCGTGGACGCGCTGCAATCGGTGCCCGGCCGGTTCGTGCTGGCCTACGGCAACATTCAGGCGCCGCCGGCCGAGTGGACCGGCGCGCCGGAGTTCCGCGACTTCGTCCGGCGCCGCATCACCGGCGACGACATGCTGGGCTTCCAGATCGCCTTCGACGTCACCGGCGACCCGGCCTTCCCCGAGAAGCCGGCCTTCGAGGTGGCCCGCGACCTCGGCGTCCCGGTCACGACCCACGCGGGCGTGTGGGGCGCGACCAGCGACGACGGCATCCGGCTCATGTACGAGCACGGCTTCATGACGCCCGAGACGGTGTACGTCCACGCCGCCTCGCTGTCTGCGGACTCCTACCACCGCATCGCCGCCACCGGCGGTTCCATCTCGGTCTCGACCGAGAGCGAGCAGAGCGCGGGCCAGGGCTACCCGCCCACCTGGGCCATCCGCGCGCATGACATCCCGGTCTCGCTGTCGATGGACACCAGCGTCTGGTGGAGCGGCGATCTGTTCTCGGCGATGCGCACCACGCTCGGCGCCGACCGCTCCCGGGAGCACATGGAGGCGCACGCCAGGGGGGAGACGATCACCCACTGCAGCCTGCGCGCCGACCAGGTGGTGGACTGGGCGACGCGCGGCGGCGCCCGCGCCATCGGCCGTGAGCACGACCTCGGCAGCGTCGAAGCGGGCAGGAAGGCCGACCTGGTGCTGATCAAGAACGACGCGTCGCCCGTGTCGTTCCCGCTGCTCAACCCCTACGGGCACGTGGCCTTCCAGGCGCAGCGCGGCGACGTCCACACGGTCCTCGTGAACGGGCGCGTGGTCAAGCACGAGCACCGTCTGGTCGGCGAGGATCTCGTCGGGGCCCTCGCCGCGGCCCGCCGCGAAGTGGAGCGGACCGTCGACTACCTGCGCTCGACGCTGGGCGAGGAGGCGTGGCGGAAGGGAATGAACCCCGACATCCCCGAGACGAAGATTCTCGACAACCCCTACACGTACACCGACTACCACAGCGCCGCGACGCACAGCCGCTGATCCCTCGTCCACTTTTGAGCAGAATCGGCGACCGCCCGCCGCCTACGGTGACGCCGGCCCAGGCGTTCTGAGGAGGCTGCGACGACGACGATGTACGAGCATGTCGGCGGCGAGGCGGCGCTGCGCACGTTCGCCGAGCACTTCGATGAGTCCGTGCTGCGGGATCCTCTGCTCACGAGGCTGTTCGAGTACGGGTCCTCCCACCACGCCGAGAACCTGATCGCGTCCTTCGTCGAGATGATGGGCGGCCCGAGCCGTTTCAGCGACGAGCCCGGCGAGTTCGAGGCGATCTCCCGGGCCCACCAGGGCCTGAAGATCACCGATGAGCGGGAATGAGCACACTCGGGGGACTTGCCGCGTGACTGCAGGTCACGGCCGCCGAGGAGATTCATGATTGTTTATGCGTCTATGTGAGATTTGGTCACCAGTGAGGTTAGGGTGGCTGGCTACCCGCGGAAGCCGTGGAGGTTTCCCCCGAAACGACCGCTGGGAGTTGTCTCACATGCAAGGGCGCGTCCCGTCACAGACGAGCCAGGATGACCGGTTCCGGCAGGAGATCCTCTCCAGCCAGGAGGAGCCGCCCACCACGACCAAGAACAGGAAGCCTCTCGTCATCGCCGCCGCGGCCCTGGTCGCCGTGCTGGCCGCCGGGGGAGCGGGCTTCGCGCTCCGCGGTGGCTCAGACCACGGTGGCTCGGACCCCGCGGACCCGCCGGCGGCGGGCGGCACGCGGCAGTCGGCGGCCCCCGCCCAGGAGGGCGACGCCGCTGCCGGCGCGGAGGGCGGACAGGACGCGCAGGGCTCAGGGGACCGGGCCTTGGGGGACCGGGGCTCAGGGGACCGGGCCTTAGGGGACCAGGGCGGCATCGGCTCCGGCGGGGACGGCTCCGGCGGAGGGCAGGCGTCCGGCGGGAGCGGCGCGGACACCGCCTCCGGGTCCTCGGGCGGCGCCTCATCCGGTCAGAAGAACGGCGCGGGCCGGGCCGGGACCGGCTCGTCGGGCAAGACGGGCGGCGCATCGAAGGGCGGCGCCGGCCAGCAGGACCAGGGTGAGGTGTCGTGGGACGCCGACGGCCCCCCGGGGCTCGTCCCCGGGGCCTGCGCCGCCTCCGGCTGCTGATCGGCCTTCGGCTCGCGATCGCCTCCGGCTGCTGATCGGCCTTCGGCTCGCGATCGCCTCCGGCTGCTGATCGGCCTTCGGCTCCTGATCGCCTTCCGGGCTGCGAGGGCCGGCACACGGTCTCGACCCCGCCAGGCCCCGGCCTTTCCGCCGCCGCGGGACCGCCAACCCGCCGGCAGGGCGTGCGCGCGGACAGAAAACGCGTGACGCGTGGTCAGGAGGACGGGCCGGGCCAGCCGAGCGGGAAGGCGATGCGGGCGGGCGGTTCGCCCGCCGCGTCGTTGAACTCCCGCATGGCGACGATGAGCGCCTGCCGCTGGGACGCCGGCATCCGGGTGAGGATCCCGGCGATCTCCTCCTTGCGCCGGGCGGTGACCTCGTCCACGATCCGCCGTCCGTTGCCGGTCAGCCGTAGCAGCGTCTCCCGCCGGTTCTGCGGATTCACCTCACGCTTCAGCAGGCCGGCGGCGGCGAGGCGATCGGCCATGCGCATGGCGGTCGACGGGTTCACGCCGAGCTTGTCGGCCAGCGTCACCAGCTTGGTCTCGCCCTGTCCGACCACCAGCAACATGCGGAACTGCGGCAGGGTGACCCTGTCCTCCGCGGCGGCGAGGGACCGCGCCGAGATCGCGACGAGCACGCGCGAGGCGGTGAGCACGGCGGCGGTGACGGCCTCCAGGTCGTCGCCGGTCGGCTCCTCGTCCGCTTGCTTTGCCATAAGCACCGTTTTTACACGGTCCCTCCCGCCGTCATGTCACCGCACCGGCAAACGTGTGTACGGTCCGGCGCGCCGGCCGTACACGCCCGCCCCGATGCGTGGCCGCGACCGTGAGCGGGCGCCCCAGCCATGGACGGTTCCGGGCCTCGGGCGAACCCGTGCCGTGGGGGCGGTGCGGGATCAGGCCGTGCTCAGCCGAGCGCGGCCAGCAACTCGTTGCAGGCCTGGGCGCAGCGCCGGCACGCCTCGGCGCAGACCCGGCAGTGCTCGTGTATGTGGGCGTGCAGCCCGCACTCGTCCCCGCAACTGCGGCACGCCTGCTCGCACGCCTCCAGCTGGGCGCGCGTCAGGTTCGCGTCGTAGCCCGTGTGCCGGGACAGCACTCGGCCCGTCGTCGCGCAGATGTCGGCGCAGTCGAGGTTGGTGCGGACGCAGCGGACGAGTTCCGCCACCGCGTGCTCGCTCAGGCAGGCGTCCGCGCAGGCCGTACAGGTCTGCGCGCAGTCGAAGCAGGCCTCGATGCAGTTCGCGAGCACCTGCCTGTCCACGCCGCCGAGGTCGGCGGGATAGGTCTCCAGCATCACTCCGGCGTGTCCCATGGCATCGCTCCTTCCGGTCTCGGGGCGGGTGTCTCCGTGAGGAGGGGGAGACACCGCCGGTGCGAACGGGTCCGTGAGCCCTCGGCGGTCCGGCGCGGAGTCCGCTCATGTTCCTGACGGCCGAAAAGCTCATCGCGTCCCGGGCCATACCCAGCGGGACGGCCGTAAACGGAGATGATCCGGCCGGCCGGTGTGCTGATCGCCGTCCGGGGTAGTCGCGGGGGCACGGAAAATCATGGAGGGACCATGGGCTGGAGCTACCGAAAATCGATCAAAATGGGACCGTTCAGGCTCAATCTCTCGCGCGGCGGCGTCGGGCACAGCTTCGGCGGACGCGCCTTCCGGGTCACGAAGACGGCGGACGGGCGCCGCACCCTCACCGTGAACCTGCCCGGCGGCTTCCACTGGAGGAAGACGCTGAACTAGAAGCCGGGGACGGTCGGCACGGCGGGCGCGGTCCCCGGCGCGCGCCCGCGGCCCCGCCCTTGCGTTCGACGGCCCTACTTCAGCGGGTCGTGGCCCCCAGCTGGGGGCGGCCGGAATACGGCAGAACTCCGGCACGGAAGTACCTGGCGCTGCTGTCGCCGGAGGCCTGGCCAGTCGTCCGGTGACCAGCGGCGCGCCGGTGGAAAACCGTTTGAGCCTTCCTTCCGCGTTCCCGTAGCGTGCCTGCGGCCCCGTCTCAGTGAGGACAGAGGACAAAAGCGCGTGACCCCGCCTGCTCTTTAGACCTGACACCTTCTTCCGCTCACCTTCAAGCCGACCCCTCCCGTCGGCTCTGCCGGGCTGCCCGCGTGCGCCCGGTCATACAGCGTTTGAGGCCGCGCGTGATCGGCCTCGTGTCAGGTCTAGAGAGATCATGTCTTCACAACCTCATACTGTGCTGCCCTGGGTCGTTCGCCGGACCAGGCTGCCTCTGCTGTCGTTGCGGTGCGTGGACTGCCGGTCGGAGCTGGCCACCACCGGGCGAGGGCAGGTTCCGCGTCAACGCCAACGGCAGGCTGCTGGACGTGTGGCTGCTGGTCCGCTGCGTGTCCTGCGGCCGGACGAGCAAGCTCACCGTGCACGAGCGAGCGCCAGTCACATCCTTCGATCTGGCCGAGCTCGACGGCTACCACGCCAACGATCCGGAGCTGGTGGCGTCCAGGCTGTTGGATCCGCTGCTCGCCCGGCGCAACCGCTTCACTCTGGACTGGAAGGGGGCCTGGCGGCTGGACAGCCCGCCGGCACGGCTCGACGAGGCGTGGCCGGCCCAGGTGGAGGTCGTCTTCGAGGATCCGGTGCCGGTGCGCCCGGACCGGCTCATCGCGCAGGGGCTCGGCCTCAGCAGGAACGAGGTGCTGCGCCGGATCAAGTGCGACATTCCGCTGCGCCGTCCGACGAGCGCCGGGTTCACCTTCACCGTGATGGCCGGGGACTAGCGGGGATTCAGCCGCAGCGCGCGATCCCCTGAAGCATCGATGCGACACACGCCTCGCCCCGGGGCGGCTCCGGCGGTCCGGAGTCGCCCCGGGCGGTGCCGGCGGTCACGTCACTCCTTCGGACGCAGGGCCGACGGCTTGTGCACCGCCGTCCCGCCGCTCTTCTCGCTGCGCACGAGGAACTGCGGGTCCTCGGGTGAGGCGGCCACGGTGCGGCCCGCCTCCTCCGTACGCTCGGTGATCTTCTTCTCGACCTTGCCGACCGCCTCGCCGCCGTGGCTCTTCCAGGTGACCTCGTCGCCCACCGACGGTTCTTCCTTCTTGTCTTTCCTGCCCATGAACCCGGCCCTACCCTGGGAAACGCGCCGTCCTACCGGCACGACACCGGCGCGGCTCCCTGTCAGGCAAAATTCCGGCGAACCGCGCGCGAGCCGGAGCCCGCGGGGGGAATCTCCGTACTGTTGCCCACGCGCCGGGATTACCCCGGTCCGCTCCCGCGCACGGTGGGAGCATGGGACGGACCGTGCGGCTGACCGCGACCGTCACCCCCGAAGACGGTGGCCTGTACTGCGCGCGGTGCGTCCAGGTCGAGGTGGCCTGCGAAGGGCATACGGTCGACGAGGCGCTCGACCGGCTCAGGAGTGCCCTGGTGCACTACTTCGAACGCCGGCCCGTGCCCCACCCGCCCCCGCACCCGCCGATCGTGGTGCCGATCGAGGTCAGGCTGCCGGACTGAGCCGTCCCGCTCCTCGCGGCCGACTCCTCCCGCCCGTGCGGCACAGCGTCCCGCGCCCGCCTCTTCCGGGAGCGTGCCGGGGCCGCTTGCGGGCGCGATGGGATCTTTACGGGTGAAGCGCCCGATCATCATGCTTGACCGGACATTGGTCGTCGGATGCGTGATCACTCCCCGGTGCGGCGCTTACCGTCGTGCTCGTACCATCCATGACCTCGGGGGAGTCTCATGCCTCTCTGTACAGCCGTACTGGCCGCCGCCCTGTTCTCCGGGCCGGCCGCCGTGCCGCCGGACCCGGCCCCGCCCGGGACGAGGGCCACCACGGACAAGAACAACGCCGCGCAGCCGTCCACGGGCCGGCCGCAACTCGCGTCGCTGCCCGGCATGGCGCCGCAGGCCGGGGAGTTTCCTTTCACCCTCCCCCAGTCGCCGCCATGGATGGCTCCCAGCGGGATGGACGGCAGGCGGAACGACTCCGCCACCGATTCCCGGTCGCCGGCCGGGGCGAGCGCGCCCGAAGCCACCGGCGCGTACGGCAAGCCGGGTGCGGACGCCGGGCGGCCCGCCGCGACCGCCGGTGACAGGGCGGACGGGGCGGAGACCGGGACCAAATTCGTCCCGGTGATCGATCCCAAGACACGCGACGTCTTCATCCAGCCCGTCTTCGCTCCCGGCACGTCCGGGCAGGCGCCGCAGCCGTTCACCTTCCGCCCGGTGCAGGGGGTCCAGACGACCAGGTCCTATCCGCCGTCCAGGGGGGAGCAGAAGACGGCGCGCCAGAAGACGACCACCCGCCCCCGCCAGCAGCAGTCGGCGCGCGGCTGGTGAGCCCGCCCCAGACGGCCTGATGGAAGAGGCCCGTGTGACCGGCCCGTCTGATCGGCCCGCCACACCGGTCCTGAGCCGGTGTGGCGGGCTCTTCCGGTGTCGCCGTCCGCAGGGGTCGCAAGGCGCGGGCGGTCGTGCGGGTGGCACGCCGGGCACCGCGTCCGGTCCCAGGACCGATCGGTGCGTTCGATGTGTCTCATCACGCACCCGACCCGCCACCCAGCAACGACCTTTCCACGACTAAGGAAGCACGATCATGAATACCCGTCTGCTCGCCCTTGCCGCCCTGACCGCGGCGCTCTCGATGTCCGCGGCGTGCGGCAGTCAGGGCGGCGGCAATCCCGCGGCTCCGGTCGCGGCCAACGAGACCGCCACGGACGCGGCCAGCGAGACCCCCGGCGCCGAGGCGAGCGAGAGTGTCTCCGCGACCCCGTCGGCGTCCGCGTCGCCGTCGGTCTCCGGGTCGCCGGTCGGGGCGGGTTGCTCCTCGCTCCCGGCCTCGGGCAAGGGCAGCCCCGCCGAACTCGCCAAGGTGCCGGTCGGCACCGCGCTGTCCGACATCCCGTCGCTGTCGACGCTGGCGCGCGTGGTGAAGAAGGCCGGGCTGGCCGAGACGCTCAACTCCGCCCAGGACATCACGGTGTTCGCGCCCACGAACGACGCGTTCAGCAAGATTCCGAAGAACCAGCTCGACCAGCTGATGTCGAACCGCAAGTCGCTCAGGGGACTGCTGGCCTACCACGTGGTCAAGGGACGCAAGGCGCCCACGGACATGCACGGCGAGCTGACCTCCCTTGAGGGCCGCAAGCTCACCGTCTCGGGGTCCGACTCCAGCCTCAAGGTCAACGACGCCGCTGTGACCTGCGGGAACATCGCGACGAGCAATGCCACGGTCTACGAGGTCGACAAGGTCCTCATGCCGAGGTAACCGGGCCGTCGTCCTGCGACAGCCTCACGGGGGTGAGCCGTTCACGGCTCACCCCCGTGCCGTTTCCCTCGAACGTACGCCCCGTGGTCCCAGCCGGCCGGGGCCCGGAGCGGCGTGTATTCCGGTACGGGTAGCTGTGGGCCGGTTGGAGGTCGTTTCCCGCAAACACGGCCGCCGTATTCCGGCACCCTACTTGCGGGTTCTCCCTGCCGCGAGGTCGGCGGCTCGTTCATCGCCGAGGAATGTACGGCAGAAGGGGGTTCGCATTCCCCGAACCTTGAATTCCCGCGCGGGCGTCCGGACCCGCCCCGGGCTGCTGGTCACGGCCGCCTCGCCGCCGGTCGCACCGGTTCCCCGGCATGTCTCCGGCGCTTCGGGCCAAGCCCATGCGTCTTCTGTGAGGATATTTGGCCTTTTATGGTCACTAACCCCTTTAATTCGTCCCGGGGTGTTTTCGGTATCCGTGAGCGGGGATGGCCTGTGGCCTATGTCCTGAAGCGGCTGATCCTCTTATTTGACCGGACACTGAGCATCGGGTCCGTGATCGCCCGGCATCGTGCGCTTACCTTCGTTCTTGTACTGTCCAGCAGATTTCGGGGGAAATTCTCATGCCTCTATGCACTGCCGTACTCGCCGCGGCTCTCCTGTCGGGTCCCGCGCCGGCGGACCCGGCTCCGCTGTCCGCCAAGGAGCCGATGTCGCCCGGCAAGCAGATCGCCGCGATGGCGATGAACCACCCGGAGGAGCCCGACTTCGTCGCGTCCAAGGCCCTGGACATCCTGGACAAGGGCGCGAAGGTCGGCCCGTTCTTCCCGGCGGACGACGAGGCCGACAACCGGGCGAACGGTCCGATGGCGAACGGCCAGAGCGCCAAGGGCCCGATGACCGGCAAGCAGGCGCCAGGCGGCGAGGCGGCCGGCGGCCGGCAGGCCGGCGCACAGCCGGCCGGTGGTCCCGCCGGGGGCAACCCGCTGGCGGGCGTCCCGGTGGTGGGCGGCCGTCCCGCCGGCGAACCGATGAACGGGAACCAGGCGAACGGCACGCAGCCGGCGAACGGCTCCATGTTCACGATGCCCGCCACCGGCAAGAACAACAGCCAGCGCTCGCCGCAGGACATCTTCCTTCACCCCACGTCGAACCAGCCGACGTACACCAAGCTGTCCGGCAACGACTTCGCGGGTAAGCCGCCGAGCAAGCAGGCCGACGACGAGGACGCCGGCGCCTGGGCGCGGCCGCTCCAGGGCTGGGGCATGCCGAAGGCCGGCAAGGCGAAGCCCGCCGTCGCGAAGGCCAAGGCCAAGGCCAAGGCCAAGCCCATGGCCCAGTCCAAGGTCCAGGCCAAGGCGCAGCCCAAGGCCGCGAACGCCGACGACTTCTGGAACATGCCGGGCTGGGACTGAGCGCCGGGACCGCGGTGAGGTGACGCGGTGGCACGACGGAGGGGTGAGCCGCACCGGCTCACCCCTCATCCTTGTCCACGGGCCCTGGCGGCGTGCCCCAGGTCGACGACCTCCACCAGGTCGGCGAGTTCGACGTGGGCCGCCACCTCCGCGACGGAGGCGCAGTAGCCGATGTGGAAGCCCAGGTGCCGTACGCGCAGCAACTGGCGGCCCTCGATGACGACCGGGTCCACCTCGTACCCCTCCGAGCTCACCCACCTGCGCATGCGGGAAGAGTAGGAAACGCCGGGTCATGGGTGGGTAAAGGGTGCCAGGGCCGAGCCGGTGGACCAGCTGATGCGGACATAAGACTGCAAACACGGCGAAAAATGGCTCGACCTCCGGGTATAGGGGCAACCGTCGGGACCGAGGGACCGGGGCCGGGGTGATCGGCATGACGAGCGGGTGGACGTTCGAGGGGCAGCCAAGCGCCATCGGCGGGGGCGCCATGACGCTCGT
Organism: Microbispora sp. NPDC046933; assembly: GCF_040644635.1. Classification (NCBI taxonomy): domain Bacteria; kingdom Bacillati; phylum Actinomycetota; class Actinomycetes; order Streptosporangiales; family Streptosporangiaceae; genus Microbispora; species Microbispora sp. NPDC046933. The sequence goes on from NZ_JBEYWW010000024.1 coordinate 50,641, forward strand.
CGCCGGGGGATCGTTCTGCGTGTCGGCCCGCAACGGCGACATCCTGCCAGGGGCGGCGCAGGGGATCTACTACGCCGACACCCGGCTGCTGTCCCAGTGGGAGCTGCGCGTCGACGACGGCCCGATCGAGGAGCTCCAGGTCCTCGCCGGCGAGCCGTACCACGCGACCTTCGTCGGCCGGGCGGCGCCGCGGCCGGGACAGGCGGAGAGCACGCTGCTGGTGGTGCGCGACCGGTACGTCGGCGGCGGGCTGTCGGAGGACATCACCATCCGCAACATGTCCCACGAGCCGGCCGGCTGCATGGTGACCCTGCACGTCGGCTCCGACGTGTGCGACCTGTTCGAGGTGAAGACCCACCGGGTGCACTGGGTGGCCGACGTGACGACCGCGGCCGAGGAGCGGTCGCTGCGCATGTTCTCGATCAGCAAGGGCAGGGGGGTGCGGGTGGTGGCCAAGGCCGACGGCACCCAGGTGCTGCCGGTGACCGCCCCGCGCCTGCTCGTCTTCCGCGTGGTGGTGCCGCCGCGCGGCGAGTGGTCGGCCTGCGTGCAGGCCGACCCGATCATCGACGGGGTCGAGACCGAGCCGTGGTACTCCGAGAAACGGCTGTCGCCCGCCCTGGCCCGGCGGGCGGGACAGCTGTTCGAGTGGGACAAGCGCCTGCCCAGGGTGACGACGACCAACACCGCTCTGGCGGGAATCCTGCGCCAGTCCCACAACGACCTCGGCGCGCTGCGGCTGTTCGACCCCGTGCATCCCGAGCTGCCGCCCACCGTCGCGGCCGGGGCGCCCTGGTTCATGACGCTGTTCGGCCGCGACTCGCTGCTCACCTCGTGGATGGCCCTGCCGCTCGACCCCGACCTGGCGCACGGCACGCTGAGCCGGCTGGCCGCCCTGCAGGGCACCAAGATCGACCCGTTGACCGAGGAGGAGCCCGGGAAGATCATGCACGAGCTGCGCTACGGCGCCCGGCAGGACGACACGTCGGCCGGCGGGCACGCCTACTACGGCTCGGTCGACGCCAGCCCGCTGTTCGTCATCCTCCTCGGCGAGCTGCGCCGCTGGGGCCTGCACCGGGCGGCGGTGGAGCGGCTGCTCCCGCACGCGGACGCCGCGCTGGAGTGGATCGAGCGGTACGGCATGCGTGACGGATTCCTGTGGTACCAGCGGAAGACCGACCAGGGCCTGCTCAACCAGGGCTGGAAGGACTCCTTCGACGGCATCAACTTCGCCGACGGCACCATCGCCCGGCCCCCCATCGCCCTGGCCGAGGTGCAGGGATACGTCTACGCCGCCTGCATCGCCCGCCACTACTTCGCCCAGGAGGCGGGCGACACCGAGACCGAGCGGCGCTACCGGGACCGGGCCGCCGAGCTGCGCGCCCGGTTCAACGAACGGTTCTGGCTGCCCGACCGCGGCTACTTCGCCGTCGGGCTCGACCACGACGGCCGCCCGATCGACGCGCTCGCCTCCAACATCGGGCACTGCCTCTGGTCGGGGATCGTCGACCGCGACAAGGCCGCGGTCGTGGCCGAGCACCTGATGTCGCCCCGGATGTTCACCGGCTTCGGCATCCGCACCCTCGCCTCCGACATGGGCGCCTACAACCCGATGAGCTACCACAACGGGTCCGTCTGGCCGCACGACAGCGCGCTCGTGGCGGCCGGGCTCATGCGCTACGGATTCGTGGAGGAGGCCCAGCGCGTCGCCACCGGCCTGCTCGACGCCGCGCAGGCCTTCGACGACCGGCTGCCCGAGCTCTTCTGCGGGTTCGACCGGGCGGAGTTCCGGGTGCCGGTGCCGTACCCGACCTCGTGCTCCCCGCAGGCCTGGGCCTCGGCCACCCCGATCCAGCTCGTACGGCTCCTGCTCCGCATCGACCCGTGGGTGCCGTACCGCAAGGTGTGGATCGCGCCGGCGCTGCCCAAGGGGTTCGGGGAGCTGCGCATCTCCGGCTTTCCGCTGGCCGGTGCGCGGGTCGATCTGGAGGCCCGGGAGGACAGCGACGAGGTGTACGTGAGCGGCCTGCCCGAGGAGGTGCGGCTCATCCCGGAGCCGCGCCCGCCGGCGAGCGCCGGCGTCGGCGCCCGGCCTCGCTCCCCCTGGACTCCTCGGCCTCCGGGAGGCGCGGCCGGAGCGGAGTGAGCCGCCGATCGACTCGGGCATAGTGGAGTCGTGGCCGAGGATCTGAACTACTACTCGACGCTCATCGCTGTCGCCGACGACTGCCCGGTGACCGCCGCGGAGGTGCCCAGAGCCCGTGGCGGCAAGCCCACCGTCGCCGTCCTGCAGTACGAGCTGATCTCCGGCGCGCCGTACGGCCTGACGCAGGAGGACGTGCTGTTCGAGACCTGGCTGCGTCGCCAGGACCTGCCGGCGGACCTGCCCGGCGAGCGGCGCGCGGAGCTCAGGAAAGAGTTCTTCTCCCGTCCGCAGGCGTGCCTGAGGTCGTCGCCGCTGCCCAAGAAGTACGGCTGGGGGCTGCTGTTCGACCGGGACGGCCGGATCGCGCTGTGCCCGATGGAGTCGGAGGAATACCGGCGCCTGGTGGAGGGACCCGCCGGCGGGGCGGGGAAGGACGGGACGAGGGCCGGGGAGGACGGCGGCGTACGGGTGCTCAAGGCGCTCCGCTCGCGCCGCTCCTGATCGCTGCTCGCGCCGCTTCTGACACCCCGCGTTCCCACGCGGAGGCCACGTCGTCCCCGGTTTGCCGCGACCGGCCGGGGGTAAGCCCCCCGTTTGTCCAGCGCCGTCCCGGTTGTTCGGCGCCGTCTGGTCGTCCAGCCGTCTGGTCGTTCAGCGCCGCTCAGCCGGGCGCGGCCGGGGAGGGCGGGCGTCATGAGCGAGGTCGAACTCAGCGTACGGATCCCGATCGGCGAGGTCGTGCTCGACGCGGACGTGGCGGTCCCCCGGGAGGCCCGGGGAGCCGTGCTGTTCGCCCACGGCAGCGGCAGCGGCCGGCACAGCCCGCGCAACCGGTACGTCGCCAGGGAGCTGCAGCGGGCCGGACTGGCCACCGTCCTGGCCGATCTGCTCACGGCGGAGGAGGAGCGCGTCGACGCCGTCACCGGCCACCTGCGCTTCGACATCGGCCTGCTCGCCGAGCGGGTGGGCGCGCTGGCCGACCGGCTGCCCGAGGACGAGGTCGTCGGCGGTCTGCCCGTCGGCCTGTTCGGCGCCAGCACGGGCGCCGCCGCCGCGCTCGTCGCCGCGGCGACGCGACCCGGCGGTGTCGGAGCGGTGGTCTCCAGGGGCGGCAGGCCCGACCTCGCCGGGGGCGCGCTCCGCTCGGTGCGCCAGCCCACGCTGCTGATCGTGGGGGAGCGCGACTCCGTCGTCCTCGACCTCAACAGGGAGGCGATGCGGGCGATCACCGCGCCGGTCCGGCTGGAGATCGTGCCCCGCGCCACGCACCTGTTCGAGGAGCCGGGCGCGCTGGAGGCGGTCGCGCGGCTCGCCCGCGACTGGTTCCTGCACCACCTGGCGGGTGGAACGGCCCCCGCCTGAGCTGCCCCGCTACGATCTGACCTCATGGAACAGCGCGTGTTGGGCAGGACGGGCAGGCGGGTGGGCGTCGTCGGGCTGGGGGCGTGGCAGCTCGGGGCCGACTGGGGCGAGGTGAGCGAGGCCGACGCCCTGGCCACGCTCAACGCCGCGATCGACGCCGGGACCACCTTCATCGACACGGCCGACGTGTACGGCGACGGCCGCAGCGAGAAGATCATCGGCAAGCTGCTCAAGGAGCGGTCCGGCCTGACCGTGGCCACGAAGATGGGCCGCCGGGTGCAGCAGACGCCCGACGTCTACACGCTGGACAACTTCCGCGCCTGGACCGACCGCTCCCGCACCAACCTCGGCGTCGACACGCTCGACCTGGTTCAGCTCCACTGCCCGCCGAGCGCCGTCTTCGAAACCGACGAGGTCTTCGACGCGCTCGACACGCTGGTCGCCGAGGGCCGCGTCGCCGCGTACGGCGTGAGCGTGGAGACGGTGGCCGAGGCGCTGATCGCGATCGCGCGCCCCGGCGTGGCCACCGTGCAGATCATCCTCAACGCCTTCCGGCTGAAGCCGCTGGACGAGGTCCTCCCCGCCGCGGAGAAGGCCGGAGTCGGCATCATCGCCCGGGTCCCGCTGGCGAGCGGCCTGCTGTCGGGCAAGTACGGCCCGCAGACGGTCTTCGCCGAGGACGACCACCGCAACTTCAACCGCCAGGGTGAGGCGTTCGACGTCGGCGAGACCTTCTCCGGCGTCGAGTACGGCGTGGGCCTCCAGGCCGTCGAGCGGCTGCGCGGCCTCATCCCTGAGGGCATGACGATGGCGCAGTTCGCGCTGCGCTGGATCATCGACCAGCCCGGGGTCAGCGTCGTGATCCCCGGCGCCCGCAACCCCGGGCAGGCCGCGGTCAACGCGGCGGCGGCGCAGTTCCCGCCCCTGCCTGCCGAGACCCACGACGCGGTCCGCCAGGTCTACGACGACCTGATCCGCCCGCAGGTGCACCACCGCTGGTGACCACCCGCCGGTGCGGACGGCGGGGATGTCCCCGGCGGCCGCGCCCGCGTGAGGCGCAGCGCATCCGATCAGGGGGATCCGCTCGAATCACCCTACGTGGAGACGTGGGACACCACAGCGAAGGGGGCGGCCGAGACTGACGGCACGCTTCCCGGACGGCGCGGATCGCGTCCCGACGAGCCACGCCCCCGCCTGCCGCGCCTGATCAGCGCCCGTCTGATCAGCGCCCGTCTGATCAGCACTCGACTGATCAGGGCCCTGCTGCCCGAGGGGTGGCCGTCTGGGGGGTGGCTGCCCGCGGGGTGTCCTGGCGGGCCGCGGCCGAGCGGGCGGCCGGTGACGGGGACGTCGGCGAACGCGCCGCGCCTGGGGGGCGCGTGGCTGAACGCGATCGGCGTGGTCGCGCTGGCCGCGATGGTGGCCGCACAGATCGCGACGGGACTGAGGCCCCGGGACCCGCGCCTCACCACGGTGGTCGTGGTCCTGCTGGCGGTGACCGCGCTCGCCTTCGCGGCGGCGGCGTACACCCCGCGCAGGGCGGCGGGCGCGTTCGCGGCGGCGGTGGCGGCGGGGTACGCCGCCGAGTGGATCGGCACGAGGACGGGCCTGCCCTTCGGTGACTACCGCTACACCGACGCCCTGTGGCCGCGTCCCGGCGGCGTCCCGCTGATCGTCGCCCTCGCCTGGGGCGGCATGGGCCTGGCCGCCCACGCCGTCGCCCGCCGGGTGGCGCCGCGCGGCCGGCTGACGCCGATCCTCACCGGAGCCCTCGCGCTCACCGCGTGGGACCTGTTCCTCGACCCGCAGATGCTGAGGCTCGGCCTGTGGGTCTGGGCGGAGCCGGGGCCGTACCGCGGTGTGCCGCTCGGCAACTTCGCCGGCTGGCTGCTGGTGTCCCTCCTGGTCATGGTGCTCGCCGACCGCCTCACGGGCGAAAGGCCCGGCCACTCCGCCGCCGGCCGGTCCGTCCCCGGGCGGCCCGTGAGCGGCGTCGAGGCGGCGGGCCGCGGCGCGTGCGGCGGAGGCGGACGGGTGGCGGGCACGCCGGGCACGACCGGGCTCGCCGCGCTCTACACGGTGATGGCGGCGATGGAGACCCTCGGCTTCGCCGTGGTCTTCCGGCCGCCCGATCCGTTCGTGGCCGCCGCCGGAGGGCTCGCGATGGGCGCGTTCGCCCTGCTCGCGTGGGGGCGCGCATGGCGGAGGTGATCGTGGCCGGGGGCGGCGTCGGCGGCATGGTGGCCGCACTGCTACTCGCGCGGGACGGGCACGACGTGCGGCTCTACGAGCGGCTGCCCCGGCTCGGCGGCAAGCTGGCCGAGCACAGGCGGGACGGCTTCACGTTCTCGATCGGCCCCTCGCTGCTCACGCTGCCCGGCCTCTTCCTGGACCTCGGCGTCCCGCTCGACCTGCTCGAACTCGACGAGCTGTGCCGGTATCGCTTCGCGGACGGCTCGACGCTGTCCACCTACCGCGACCCGGAGCGTACGGCCGAGGCGGTGGACCGGCTCGCGCGGGGCGAGGGCCGCAACTGGCGGGCCTACCACCGCTGGGCCGAGCGCTGCCTGGACGCCTCCGCGCGCACCTTCTTCGCGGGCCCGCTGTCCGGGCCCGTCGTCGAGCCGCCGTTCCGGCCGGAGGGCCGGCGGCCCGGCGATCGGCCCGGCGATCGGCCCGGAGGTCGGCAGGGCGGACGGGCGGACGGGCAGCCGAACGGGCCTCTCCCGCGCCCCCGGCTGGGCGACCTGCTCGCCGTCGCGCCGGGCCGCACCCTGCATGCCCTGGCAGGCCGCTTCTTCCGGGACGCCCGCCTGCGCCAGTACGTCGACCGCTACGCCACCTACGCCGGGTCGAACCCCTACCGGGCGCCCGCGGCCCTGGGCTGCGTCCCCGCCATCGAGCACGGTGACGGCGGTTGGTACGTGCGGGGCGGGCTGCCCCGCCTCGCGGACGCGCTGGCCGCGTCGCTCGGCAAGGCGGGCGTCGAGATCCGTCTGGAGACCGAGATCACCGAGGTCGTCGCCGACGCGGAGCGGGTCGGCGGCGTCCGCACGGCCCTCGGCGAGGCGGTCAGGGCCGACATCGTGATCGTCAACGCCGACGCGGCCTCCCTCTACGGGCGGCTCCTGCCCGACCGCGCCCGGCTGCGCCGCATCGCCCGCCTGGGCCTGTCGTCGTCGGCCTTCCTGATACTCGCCGCCGTGGAGGGGCGGACCGAGGGCCTGCCGCACCACTCGGTCGTGTTCTCCGCCGACTACCGGCGCGAGTTCGGCGACATCTTCGACCGGCGGCGGCCGCCTGAGGACCCCACGGTCTACATCGGCTGCCCGGCGGTGGCCGACACCACCCAGGCTCCCGCGGGCGCGGAGAGCTGGAGCATGCTCGTGAACGTCCCCGCAGGTGACCCCGGGCGCTGGCCGAGGCCGCCGGAGGCGTACGCGGAGCTCATCCTCGACCGGCTGGCGAGCCGGGGGCACGACCTGTCCGGACGGCTGCGCTTCCTCGACCTGCTGACCCCGGCCGACCTGCGCGACCGGTACGGCGCGTGGGGCGGGGCGATCTACGGCGGCGCGTACGACGGCCCGTTCGCCCCCTTCCGCCGTCCCGGCAACCGGGGGCCGCGGCGCGGCCTGTACCTCGTCGGCGGGTCCACGCATCCGGGAGGCGGGCTGCCGCTGGTGGCGATGGGCGGGCGGATCGTGGCCGCGCTGGTGCGCCAGGACTTCCCCCGCTCCGCGCGGCGTCCGGGGGAGGCGGGACGGTGAGGGCCAAGCCGACCAAGACGGCCGGGCGCCCGTGGGCCAGGACCGCCGCACAGGTGCTCGCGGCCGCCCAGGCCGTCGCCGCCGTCGTCGTGCTCGTGCGGCTCGCCCGGGGTCGCCGGCGCCTCCCTCCGCTCACCGCGCCCATGCCCGACATGCGCCCCGGCCCCGGCACCGGCCCTGCCGCGTCCGGCGGAGGGGCGGTGCGGGCGCGCGCCGACGCGGCGTTCCAGGCGGACGGCGGCGGGGCTGCGGACGATGCCCGTGGCGGGGCGGCCGGGCCGGGTGGCGGCGGGGCTGCGGAGGGTGCCGGCGGCGGTCCGGCGCGGATGGGCCGTGGGATGGCTTGTGGCGGGACGCCGGGTGGCGGAAGTCAGGACATCTCGGTGGTCATCCCGGCCAGGGACGAGGAGCGGCGGCTCGGCCCCTGCCTGCGGGCGGTGCTGGCCGACCCCGCCGTCACCGAGGTGATCGTGGTGGACGACGAGTCCTCGGACGGCACCGCACGCCTCGCCGCCGCGTGCGGGGCGGCGGTGGTGCGCGGACGCCCGCTGCCGGACGGCTGGGTGGGCAAGCAGTGGGCGTTGCACCAGGGGCTGCGGGAGGCACGCGGCGAGATCGTGGTCACCCTGGACGCCGACACCCGGCCCCGGCCCGGCCTGTTCGGCGCGCTCGCCGCCGCCCTCGGGGACCACGACCTGGTCAGCGCGGGCCCGCGGTTCGTCTGCGGCGGCCTCGCCGAGCAGGCGCTGCACGCGTCGTTCCTCGCCACGCTGGTCTACCGGTTCGGACCCATCGGGCCCCCGGCCCCGCCGCCGCCCCACCGGGTGGTGGCCAACGGCCAGTGCCTGGCCTTCCGGCGGGAGGCGATGCGGCGGGCCGACGGCTTCGCCCGGGTGCGCGGCCACATGACCGATGACGTCGCCCTCGCCAGGGCTCTGGCCGCCGACGGCTGGAGGGTCGGCTTCCTCGACTCCGGGGGCCTGCTGGAGGTCGACATGCACGAGTCGGCGGCCGAGGTGTGGCGGGAGTGGGGGCGTTCGCTGCCGCTGCGCGACGTCACCCGCCCCGCCTGGCAGGCGGCCGACCTCGCCGTCGTCTGGCTCGCCGCCGCGCTGCCGGCGCTCCGCCTGGCCGCCGGGCGGCCGACCCGGCTCGACCTGGCGCTGCTCGCCGTACGGGTGCTGCTCACCGCCGCGCTGCGGCGCAGCTACGCCCGTCCGGGCGCGGGCGTGGCGCTGTCGTTCCTGCTCGACCCGGCCACGGCCGTACGGCTGACGCAGGCGACGCTGCGGCCCGTCAGGACCTGGCGGAGCCGTGCCTACCGCAACGCCTGCCACGGCGACGACCCCAGCGACCCCAGCGGCCCCCATGGCCCCAGCGACCCCGCCGGACCCGCGGCCTTCGGCGATGCCGTCAGGTGCGGCGCGCGGCCAGCGCCGCCTGGCCGAAACGCAGCCCGATGAGGCACATCAGCGCGCCGGTCGCGGCGACGTGGCCGATCGGGGCGAACGGCAGTTGCAGCAGCGGGATCGCGAAGACCCCGGCCCTGGCCCCGATCGCGAACGACCGCGTGAGCAGGAACGTCACCGCCAGAACGGCGAGCGCGAGCACGAACGCGGGCGGGCAGATCACCGCCATGCCGCCCGCGAAGGTCAGCACCGACCGCCCACCGCGGAACCCGGCGAAGACCGGCCAGGCGTGCCCGATCATCGCGGCCCCCACCGCCAGGTACGCGGCCGGGGCGCTCGGGCCGGTGACCACTCCCGGTCCGGTCGTGTGCGCGCCCCCGGCCAGCAGCCCGAGCAGCCCGGCGAGCACGCCCTTGGCCATGTCCCCGGCGAAGACCGGCGCGGCCGCCCGTCGGCCGAGCCGTTCGCGCACGTTCCAGAAGCCGGGGTTGCGATCGCCCACCTGCCGGGGATCGACGCCCCGTCGCCCCGCGACCAGCACCGCCACCGGGATCGAGCCGAGAAGGTAGCCGCCGATGAGCGCCACCAGCATGGGGACGAGCGGCGGGAGCGTCGTCACCTTCCACCTCCAGAGATACGCCGACCGGAGGGCGATGCGGCATATGGCCTTCGACCGCCCGGTGCTGCGCCGCACCGGCGGGCTGCTGTTCTGGCGGCTGCTCGGCACGGGCCGGGGGCCGTCGACGACCCTCGGCGCCGACCTGCGCCGCTGGGCGCTGCTCGCCGTCTGGCGGGACGAGCGGGCGCTGGAGGAGTTCCTGGCCCGCTCGCCGATCCCCGCCAGGTGGCGGCGCGAGGCGGTCGAGACCTGGCACGTACGGCTCACGCCGACCGCCTCGCGCGGGCGCTGGAACGGCGTCGAGCCGTTCGCCCCCGTGACCGGCGGCCCTGATGGCGAGCCGCGCAGCGGTCCGGTGGCGGTGCTGACCCGGGCGTCGATCCGGCCGTCGCGGCTGCCGGCGTTCTACCGGTCCGTGCCCGCCGTCGAGCGGTCGCTGCGCGCCCAGGAGGGCTGCCTCGCCTCCATCGGGCTGGGGGAGTGGCCGCTGGCCAGGCAGGCCACTTTCTCCCTGTGGCGCGACGCCGCCGCCGTACGCGCGTTCGCCTACGCCGGGCGGGCGCATCGCGAGGTCGTCGAGCGGGTCCGTGCTCACGACTGGTACTCCGAGGAGCTGTTCGCCCGGTTCATCCCCTATGCGAGCGCGGGCACCTGGGACGGCGCCGACCCCCTCGCCGCGCGGGGCATCGGACTCCCGCGAGGCGGGACGCCCGAGCGCTGAGCGGCCGGAGGAGACAGGGGCAATGCCCTGACGACACCCCGCAGGGTTGAGACTGCCATGGGCTCAGAGTACGCACCCGAGCCTCAAGTCTCCGGCAAGCGCCCGGCCTCGTCTCTCAGCGCGAGGCGGATCCGGCCGGAGACTCGAGTCCGCCGGGGGCCGCGGGCTTCCGCGTCGCGCGGGCGGACCTCCACAGCGCGACGGCGAGGATGACCGCGAAGATCGTCGGGACGACCGGGTCCGGCTCGATCACGACGACGGCCGCCAGGAACGCGAACTCGTAGAAGACGGCCCGCAGCGCCCACCGCTCGCCGCGGCGCAGTCCCGTCACCGCGACGGCGAGCATGGCCAGCGCGGACACCACGACGTAGCCGCCCCACACGGCCGCCGGCAGCGCGAGCACGCCTTCGGTCCTGTAGCCCGCCTTCACGACGTCCTCGCCCGGGAAGAAGATGTAGCTGAGGCCGAAGAACGTCACCAGGCCGTTGATGACGACGTAGGCGATCCAGCCCTTGCTGCGTGCGGTCATGTCGGGTCCCTCCAGGTGGGGGTCTGCGATGAACGACAGGGACGCTACGAGTCGCCGCCGCCGGGCGCCGCCCTGCCGGCCACCGTGTGCGGTCCGGGTGACCGCAACCGCGAACGGAGGTTGTCCGCAGCGGGGCCGGTGGGCCGCCCCCGTGCCCCTGGCGCGGCCGCCGTTCCACAATGAGCGGATGACGGCTCGGGTTGTGGTTGGAGCGCCGGCAGCGGCGGGCGCGGCCGGCGTCGCCGTGTGCGTCTGGGCGGCGCTGACGGCGTCGGCTCCCCAGGTGCTGTTTCCCGTCGCGCTGGCGGCGGTGTGGTGGCTGGCCGGTCTGGTGGCGCTGGGCGCGCGCCCTGAGCACGCCAGCGCGCGGTGGCTGGCCGCCGTCGGCACCTGCCATCTCGCCGGGTTCGGGATCGCGAGCGTCCTCGGCGTCGCCGTACCCGACGAGCCCGGCTGGCTGCCGTGGGCGGCCGCCGTCGCGTCGAACGTGGTCTACTGGGCGGGCTTCGCCGCCCTGGCGGTCCTCCTCGCCGTCTTCCCCGACGAACGCGTGCGGGGCCGCACGCAACGGGTGATGGTCGCGGTGAGCGTCGCCGCCGCGGTCGTCGTCCCGGTGGTCGCCGCCGTCACCTCTCGGCAGGCCGACCTCGCCCTGGAGGTCGGCCGGGCGGCGCAGACGGCGCCGGCCCCGCTGCCGTGGGGCCCGCGGCCGGTGGACCTGTCCGGCGCGCTGCCGCTGCTGGTGCTCGCCGGGCTCGCGATCCTCGTCGCCCGCGTCCGCGGGGCGGCCGGGGAGCGCCGCCGGCAGCTGCTCTGGCCGCTCACGATCGCGGCGGTGCTCGCGCTGATGCTCGTCGCGACGCCCGCCGGCGCATACGTGCTCGGGGACCGCTGGGCGCTGGTGTTCGTGCCGGTCGTCGGGGCGCTGCCGATCGCGCTGCTCGCGGGTGTCCGCCGATACCGGCTGCTGCAGGTCGAGCTGTACGCCGCCCGCACCCTCGCCTACGGCGGCGTCCTGGCTCTCGTCCTCGCCCTCTACGCGGCGGCCGCCGCCCTCGCCGGGCGCGGCGGCGCCCTGCCGGCCGTCGCCGTCGCGAGCCTGGCGGCGGTGAGCGGCCACCCGGTGCGCCTCCGGCTGGAAGCCCTCGTCGACCGCCTGATCAGCGGGGGCCGGGTCCGCGGTCACGCTCTCGTGCGCCACCTCGCCGAGTCGATCGAGGGCGCCGATCCGAGGACGCTCGCGGCCCGCACGGCCGACACGATCGCGACGGGGATGGACGTGGCCTGGATCGACATCCGATGCCGGCCCGGCATCCATGCCCACGCCGGGTCGCCGCGCGCCGGCGAGGCGCGGCTCGTCGTCCCGCTGGTGGCGGCCGGGGAGGACATCGGTGCCATCGAGTGCGGACCGCGGCGCGGCGGCTGGTCGGACGAGGACGTCCGGCTGCTCACCGTGCTGGCACGGCACGCCGCGCTCGCGCTGCGGGGCGCCGATCTCGCCGCCGCCCTCGCGCGCCGCGTCGAGGAGCTGGCGGCGTCGCGCGAACGGCTCGTACGGGCAGAGGACGACGCGCGCCGCCGGCTCGAACGCGACCTGCACGACGGCATCCAGCAGCAGCTCGTCGTCCTGCTCGCCCGGCTGGAGCTGCTCCGGGCGATGCTCGGCGAGCGGACGCCGGAGGGCGAGGTCGCGGCCCAGTCGCACGCGCAGGCGCAGCGGTCGCTCGCCGACCTGCGCAACCTGGTCCGGGGCATCCACCCGCCGCTGCTGACCGACCGGGGCCTCGTGCCGGCGATCGAGGCGCAGGCCGACCAGTTGCCGATCCGCGTCACGGTCGACGCCGACCCCCGGCTGGCGAGGACGCGGTTCTCACCTGCGGTGGAGACCGCCGCGTACTACGTCGTCTGCGAGGCCACCACCAACGTGATCAAACACTCGGGGGCCGGGCGCGCCCGCATCGTCGTCACTCCGCTCGCCGCCGACGGGCTGCGGGTGGCGGTGACCGACGAGGGCGCCGGCTTCGCCCCGGCCACGCCCGGTTCGGGACTGGCGGGGCTGCGCGACCGCGTCGAGGCGGTCGGAGGGCGCCTCGAGATCAGCTCGGCCCTCGGCGTCGGTACTACTGTCGTCGCATCGTTCCCGACATCGGTGATGGAAGATGCCACAACCGCCTGACACACCCCTGCGGGTCGTCCTCGCCGACGACCACTACCTCGTTCGCGAGGGCGCCCGGCAGTTGCTCGAACTCGACGGCCAGGTCCTCGTCGTCGCCTCGGTGGAGGACGCGGAACGCCTCATGGCGGCGGTCGACGAGCACCGGCCCGACGTCGTCGTCACCGACATCCGGATGCCGCCGACGCATACGCTGGAGGGCGTCGCCGCCGCGCACCGTCTTCGCGAGAGGCATCCGGCACTCGGAGTCGTGGTGCTGTCCAACCACGCCGATCCCGACTACGCGCTCGAACTCTTCAAGGACGGCATGACCGGCCTCGCGTACCTCCTCAAGGACCGCGTGGGCGACCGGAGCCAGCTCCTCGCCGCCGTACGAGCCGTCGCGAAGGGGGACAGCGTGATCGACCCTGTCGTCGTCGAAGGCCTCGTACACCGGCGCGCGCGTCAGGAGGCATCGCCGCTCAGCCGGCTCACCGAGCGGGAGCGCCACGTCATCGAAGGCATGGCGGCGGGGCGCAGCAACGCCGCCATCGCCGCCCACCTGCACCTGAGCGTGTCTGCCGTCGAGAAGAACGTCAACTCCATCTTCAGCAAGCTCGGGCTGACCGACGAACCGGCGGTTCACCGGCGTGTCGCCGCCGTGCTCGCGTTCCTGGCCCATCCTCCGTCGTGATCCGCGCCGGGGGGCGCGCGGCGCGCCCGGCCGGGGACAACCCTCGTCATCGGGCCGGAGGGATGGCGAGGCGGTCGCCGAGGCGGGCCACGACCTCGCCCTCGGCCAGGTCGCGCGCCACCACGCAGGCCCTGGCGATGGTCGCGGCCCGGGAGGAGCCGTGCGCCACGACGACGGTGCGGGTGAGCCCGAGCAGGGCCGCGCCGCCGTGCGTCTCGGGGTCGTAGCGGCGCGCCACCCGGCGGAGGCCGGTGGAACCGGTCACGCCCTCCGCCGCCGCGAGGGCGAGCGTGGCGCGCACGGTCCCCTCGACGTTCTTCAAAACGACGTTGCCGGTGAAGCCGTCGGTGACGATCACGTCGACGGCCCCGGTGAGCACGTCGCCGCCCTCCACGTTGCCGTGGAAGCGCAGCGGCATGCCGCGCAGCAGGGTCTCGGCCCTGCGGGTCAGCCGGTTCCCCTTGCCGGGCTCCGCGCCGATCGACAGCAGCCCGACGCGGGGGTCGGCCACCCCCAGCACGAGCTGCGCGTACGACGCCCCGAGCAGCGCGAACTGGGCGATCATGCCGGGCGTCGGGTCCACGGTCGCGCCGGCGTCGATCAGCACGGTGGCCCCGCCCGCCGTCGTCGGCAGCGCCACGGCCAGCGCGGGGCGCAGCACGGCGGGCGCGGCGCCCAGCCGGTCGGCCGCGCAGGCGACCACGGCCCCGGTGGACCCCGCCGACACGAGGGCCGCACAGGCTCCGTCCCGCACGAGGTCGAAGCCGACGGCCAGGCTGGAGCAGGCCATGCGGATCGCGCCCGCGCCCCGCTCGGTCATCGGCACGACGTCGGCGGCGTGCGCGACGTCGATCTCGCCCGCCGCTCCGAGCCGGGCCAGTTCCCCGCGTACGACCCCGGCCTGGCCGACGAGGACGACCGGCACGCCGTGCTGCCGCCACGCCTCGACCGCCCCCCGCACGATCTCCGCGGGCCCGTGGTCCCCGCCCATGGCGTCCACCACGACCGGCCTGGACATCACGTCCCGCTCGCGGGCGGGAATCCTCGGCCCGGGGACAGGACCGGTGTCCTGTTCGGGATCCACGTCAGGCCACCTTCCCCCGGCGCTCGGCACGCGCGGCGGCACGCGCGGCGATCAGGTACCGGGCGAAGATCGCGAGCCTGCGCCGCCGGGAAACCCTGGCCCGCCGCACCAGCACGTCGTGCCCGGCCGCCTCGATCGCGTGCAGGATGCCGCCGTACAGCTCGTACGCCGCCCTGATGCACGGCCGGGACGACGGCGCGAGCAGCGCGATCCCGTCACGGGCCCGCCGGTAGTGGTCGCGGGCGCGGTCGCACTCGTAGGCCACCAGCTCCCGCACCGCCGGCGTGGCGTACGGCGCGGCAAGGTCGGCCTCGCTCACGCGGAACTTGTCGAGGTCGGACAGCGGCAGGTAGACGCGGCCCCGCGCCAGGTCCTCGCGCACGTCGCGGATGAAGTTCGTGAGCTGGAAGGCCAGCCCGAGCTGGCGGGCGGGCTCGCGGGCCCGCGCCTCCTCGCCCGGCAGGGCCTCCAGCACCGGCAGCATCATCGTCCCGATGGCCGCCGCCGAACCCTCCATGTATCCCAGCAGGTCGTCGTAGGTCGCGTACCGGTCCACCGTGAGGTCGGCGCGCATGGACGCGAGGAACGCCCGCACGTCGGCGTGGTCGATCCCGAACGCCCGCACCGTGTGCGTGAATGCGGGGAGCACGGGATCGCGGACCCGGTCGCCGTCGAGCGCGGCGGCGAGCCGGGAGGCCAGGCGCTCCAGCGCCGCGGCCCGGTCGCCGGTCAGCGCGAGCGAGTCCACGATCTCGTCGGCGTAGCGGGCGAAACCGTACAACGCGTGGACGTGCGGCCGTTTCCAGGCGGGCAGCAGGCGGGTGGCCAGGTAGTAGGAGCGGCCGTAGGTCGCGTGCAGCCTGCGGCACCGCTCGTAGCCGGCCGTCAGCGTCGCGGCCGGCGCCCGGGATGGCGTGCTCGGCGTGCTCATGGGGCGCTCTCCAGGATGCGTTCCGCGGCCAGACGGCCGGAGATCAGCACGGGCGGCACCCCGACCCCGGGAGCGGTGTACATGCCCGCGAAGTGGAGACCGGGGACCCGCCGGGCCGCGCCGGACGGGCGGAACCACGCGGTCTGCGTGAAACGGGCGTCGAGCGCGAAGGGCGTGCCGGCCGAGTGACCGCGCCGCCGCCACGCGGGGGGATCGAACACCAGCCGGGGCGTGCCGGACAGATCGCCGTACCCGAGGCCGGAGAGCCGTCCCACGATGCGGTCCACGAGACGGGGGGTGAGGGCGGTCCAGTCGGCGCCGCCCCGCGTGTTCGCGGTGGGCTCCAGCACGCTGAGCACGGCGGCCCCGCCGCCGTCGGGCCCTTGGTTGTCAGGCCCGTGGTTATAAGGACAGGTCACCAGCAGGCTCGGGTCCGGCTGCGGCCTGCCCGCCTCCAGCGCCGCGAACGTCGCCTCCCACTCCCGCCCGAAGTGCAGGGTGTGATGGGCCTGCCCCTCCGGGCGCCGGTCGAGCGCGAAGTGCGCCACCAGGCAGGAGGGGGAGAAACGGGGCCGGCGCAGCCGCCAGTCGGCCGCCTCCTCCGGCAGCAGGCCGTCGCCGCCCCGCCGGCCGTGCGCCCGGACCAGGTCGCAGGCCACCACGGCGTGCCGGGCGGCGAGCCGTTCGCCGGTGTCGAGGCGGACGGCGACCACCCCCGCCCCGTCGGTCTCGATCCGCGTGGCCCGCACGCCGTACCGGAAGACCGCCCCGGCCTTCTCCGCGGCGGCGGCCATGGCCCGGGGGACGGCGTGCATGCCGCCCTCCCGGGGGAAGTAGACCCCGCCGACCGTGTCCATGTGGGCGATCACCGCGTATACGCCGAGCGCGCGGCGCGGCGACAGGCCGACGTACAGCGCCTGGAAGGTGTGCGCCCTGATCAGCCGCTCGTCGGTGAGGTGACGCCGCACGAGCCCGTCCAGCCGGCGGAAGCCGCCGAGCGCGGCCAGCCGCGCCAGCGCGTACGGCCGGGCCAGCGCCCGCAGCCGGGTCATGTCCCGGTCGATGAACGCGCTCCACTCGGCCTCGAACAGCTCTCCCAGCAAGCGCCGGAACCGCCGGTAGCGCCCGGCCTCCGCGGGCCCGCACAGCGCCCGCACCTGCTCGGCCATCGCGTCGGCCCCCGCCACCACGTCGAGCCGCGACCCGTCGTGGAAGGTCAGCCGATAGTACGGATCGAGCCGGCGCAGCGGCAGCCAGCGCTCCAGATCCTGGCCGGCGGCGGCGAAGGTGTCGGCCAGCACCCCCGGCATGGTCAGCACCGAGGGCCCGGTGTCGAAGCGGTGGGAGCCCAGGGTCGCCGTGCCGCAGCAGCCGCCCGGCACGTCGGCGGCCTCCACGACCGTCACCTCACGCCCCGCCCCGGCCAGGCGCATCGCGGCGGACAAGCCGCCCAGCCCGGCGCCGACCACCACGACCGGCCCGCCCGCGGTCATCAGCCGGCCCCGGCGGCGGGCCGGTCCTTCGCGCCGCCGCTTGGCCGGCGACGCGGGAAACCCGCCGCTTCAACGGTGAGTGGAGTCACGGGCACTGCTCCTTCGATCGTTACGGTGATCGGCGGCGCCGTCAGTAGAGTTTTCGCGCCCGCCCGCTCCGGCGGTTGCATCCGCGCCGGGGCCCCGGGCCGAAACAAGGTCAGGGGCGGCCACGGGCGGGCCGCGGCTCCCGATCGAGGGCGTGCGTGCCGGCGTGCCCTGTGCCGGCGGGCCCGCCGTTCCGAGCGCGGGCCGGCGGCTGGGAGGCTGGCCACATGGAGGCGTACGGGTGACGGGAGGACGGCGAGCGGCCGCGATGACCGGCCGGACGGACACGGGTGAGCACGTGACGCGCGAGGGCGCATCGGGGGCCGGCGAGAACGCGGCCGCCGGGGAGGAGCCGGGCTACGGCATCGGGGCCGTCTCCCGGCGGCTCGGCGTGCCCGCGTCCACGCTGCGCACGTGGAACCTCAGGTACGGCATCGGCCCGAGCAGGCGCAGCCCCGGCGGGCACCGCCGTTACGACGACGCCGACCTGCGCCGCCTGGAGGAGATGAACCGGCTGATCAGGGCCGGGATGCCGCCGGCGGACGCCGCCAGGCAGGCGCTGCGGCCGCGTCCGGCGCCCGGAGAGCGGGCGGCGCCCCGCGCCGGGGAGGGGGCCCCCGCCGCGCCGCCTGAGCCGCCCGGGCCGTTCGAGTCCCCCAGGCCGTTCGTGTTCCCCGGGCCGTTCGAGCCCGCCCCGCCGTCCGCCTCCGCCGTACGGCCGGCCGCGGAACCCGGATCGCTGTCGGCGGTCATGCTGGCCCGCGCGGTGTCGGCGCTGGACGCCACGACCGTGAACGCGGTGCTGGACGCGGCGCTGGCCGCGCACGGCGTGGTGTGGACGTGGGAGCGGCTCGTGCTGCCGGTGTTCGCGGCCGTCGGCCGCAGGCAGCGGGACACCGGCGCCGGGATCGACGTCGAGCACCTGTTCTCCGACCGGCTCCAGGCCGCACTGGCGCGGTTCTCCGCGCGTGCGCCCTCGCCCGTGCATCCCCGCCCGGTCCTGCTGGCCGCTGCGGAGGAGGAGCAGCACGCGCTGCCGATCCACGCGCTGGCCGCCGCGCTCGGCACGCTCGGGGTGGAGACCCGCGTGCTCGGGGCCCGCACGCCGTACACCGCGCTGGCGGACGCCATGCGCCGCCTCGGCCCCGCGGCGGTGTTCGTGTGGTCGCAGATCCGGGAGACGGGCGACCCGGCCCCGCTGGCGGGCCTGCCGAGGCTCCGCCCCGCCTGCCGCGTCGTGGTCGGCGGCCTCGGCTGGTGGGACGGCCTGCCCACGCATGTCGTCCGGGTGAACACGTTTCGTGATGCCATCTCGGCGGTAATGACCATTCTGCGGTGACTTGCGCTATTTGACCTTTTTTTACCCATCGGTACGACCGGCTCGGTTGTCACGTCCTCGCGCGGAGAGCTACGAATAGGTTTCGAATAGGTTTTCTGCCAAGGGGGCCCGATGGAGGAGACCCTGGAGTCCCGTCTCGCCGCGGGGGACGCGGGAGCGCTGGGGGAGTGCTACCGCGCCCACTCGCCGGCCGTGCGCTCCTATCTGCGCAAACTCGTGCCGGCGCAGGACGTTGAGGACGTCCTGCAGGTCGTCTTCACCGAGGTGTGGCGCTTCCGGCACCGCTTCGACCCGGGCCGAAGCCTGTCGGCCTGGCTGTTCGGAATCGCCCGCAACCGCGCGGTGGACCACCTGCGGGCGCGTACGCCGGCGACGGTGCCGCTGGAGGCGGTCCCCGACCTCGCGGGGCGCGACGGACGGCTGGACGGCGACGAGTTCGCCGACCGCGACCGGATCCGCCGCGCGCTGGCCGCGCTGCCGCAGGTGCAGCGTCAGGCGATCGAACTGGCCTACTACGCGGACCTGACCCAGCGTCAGATCGCCGAGCACCTGCGGGTCCCGCTCGGCACGGTCAAGGCGCGCACGGCGCGCGGCCTGCACCGCCTGTCCACGCTGCTGCGGCCGGCGGCCTGACCGTGGAACCGGTGGAAGGGATCAGGCCCAGGGTGGCCGTGTCGAGCTGCCTGCTCGGCGCTCCCGTACGGTTCAACGGCGGCCACAGCCGTGACCGGTTCCTCACCGGAGAGCTGTCGGAGCACGTGGACTGGGTGCCGGTCTGCCCCGAGATCGAGATCGGCCTCGGCGCCCCGCGCGAGACGCTCCGCCTGGAGCGCTCCCCGGACGGGCCCCGGCTCGTGACCCGCCGGACGCGCGAGGACCTGACCGCCCCGATGGCCGCCCTCGCCGCCGAGCGCGCGGCCGGTCTGGCGGACGTCGACGGGTGCGTGTTCAAGTCGAGGAGCCCGAGCTGCGGGCTGCACGGCATTCCCGTGTACACCGGATCCGGCGCCGCGGCAGACCGACGCGGCAGGGGAGTCTTCGCCGCAGTGGTCACCGCCGCTCGCCCGGAGCTGGCGGTCGAGGACGAGGGGCGGCTGCACGACGCCGTGCTGCGGGAGGCGTTCGTCGAGCGGATCTTCGCCTCGGCCCGGCTGCGGGCCCTGCTGGCCGGCGACTGGCGCCCCCGCGACCTGGTCGCCTTCCACTCCCGGCACAAGATGCAGATCCTCGCGCACGCTCCCGTGGCGTACCGGCGGCTGGGGCGGCTCGTGGCCGCGGCGGGCGACCTGCCGCGGGAGCGGCTGGCCCGCGAGTACGCCCGGACCTTCCGCACGGCCTTCCTGGTCAGGGCCACCGTCGGGCGCCACGTCAACGTCCTGCACCACTGCCTCGGCATGATCGGCGGGGACCTCGACCCGGTCCGCCGGGCCGACCTGGCCGAGGTGATCGCGTCGTACCGGGCCCGCCGGGTCGCCCTCGCGGTGCCGCTCGCCCTGCTCCGCCACCACGCGAGGGGCGGGGGAGCCCGGTACGCCCAAGCGCGGTACGTCCGCGACCAGACGTACCTGACCCCGTATCCCGACGCGCTGTGCCTGCGCAACCACGTCCCCGCGTGAGCGCCGAGCACGGGGCGGGAGAAAGACCGATGCAGCCGGAAGCCCGGCGCGACCCTAAGGTCTGAGGGTCAGCCGATCGCGCGGCGGAAGCGCTCGCCGAGCCCGGCCAGCCGCTCGACCGGCTCGTTGGCGAACACGAGCCGCAAATAATGCGCCCCCGAAGGGCCCCAGCCGTCCATGGGCGTCGCGGCGACCTTCCCCCGGTCGAACAGCAGCCGGGACAGCTCGGCGGGCGTCAGCCCGAGCGGGCGGGTGTCGACCAGGGCCGACCAGCCGCCGTGCGGCGGGACGACCGGATAGCCGGCCAGTTCGCGGAGGACCGCGTCCCGGCGGCCCGCCCACACCGCGGTGGCCGCCGCCACGTCCGCCTCGGCGTCCGGCGCGTCCAGGGCGGCCGCCACCGCCTCCTGGGCGATCCCCACCTGGCAGACGACGTTGGTGAGCCCGACCAGGCGGATGTCGGCGAGGACGGCGGCCGGTCCCACCACCCAGCCGACCCGCCAGCCGATGAGCCGCAGCTCCTTCGACGCCGAACCGACGGTGATCGTGCGCCCGGCCAGGTCGTCCCGGGCGGCGGGATGGCTCGCGGGCCGGCCGTCGAAGCGGATGCGCTCCATCGCGGCGTCGTAGACCAACCAGGCGTCGTGCCGCTCGCAGGCGGTGGCGAGCGCGGCCCAGTGCCGGTCGTCGAGCACGAGCCCGGTCGGCATGAGCGGGCTCATCATCAGTACCGCCGCGGTCCGTCCGCTGACCGCCGCGGCCAGCTCCTCAGGGTCGAGCGTCCAGCCCTCGGCCGTGGCCCTGGCGGGCACGAAGCGGGGGACGCCGCCCGCCAGCCGCACCCGGTTGACCAGCCCCGCGTAGACGGGGTCGCACAGCACGACCTCTTGGCCGGGCTCGACGGTGGCGAGCAGTGTGTTCAGCACGCCGTTGAGCCCGCCCGCGACGCTGACGCACTCGGTGTCCGGGTCGTACGATCGCCCGGCCATGCGGCCCACGTGCGCGGCGGCGGCCGTACGGAGGGAGCGGCGGCCCTGGAACGGCAGGTAGCTGTTGGCCGCGTCGTCGTCGAGGGCGGCCCGGGTCGCCTCGATCGCGACGGCGGGCGGCCGGAGGTCGGTGTCCAGGTTCTCCAGCCGCAGCAACTCCGGATCGTCCGCCGCGTCGGCGGCGTCGCCGACGGCGTCGACCCCGATGCCGGGGATGTCGCGGAGCCGGGACACGGTCATGAGGTCTCCGTTCGTTATGCTGATATCCGCGTACCACTATGCTGATACGCGTGAACATGGCGCAAGTGGTCGGCGACAACGTCCACCGGCTGCGGGCCGCGGCCGGCATCTCCCTGGCGGACCTCGCGGCGGCGGGCGGGATCAGCAAGACGACCCTGCACGGCATCGAGCAGGGCGCGGGCAACCCCACGCTCGGCACGCTCTGGGCCCTCGCCGCCGCGCTCAAGGTCTCACTGGGGGAGCTGATCGAACCGCCGGCTCCCGTGGTGGAGGTCGTACGCGCGGACGACGAGCGGCCCGCCGTGACCGGCGACGCCGTGGGCGCCCGTCTGCTGCACCGCATCCGGCTGCGCGGCACCGTGGAGGTCTACGCGATCGAGGTGGCCGCCGGCGGGCAGGAGTCGCAGGCCCACCTGCCCGGGGTCGAGGAGTGCCTGGTCCTCACGGGCGGCCGGATCACGGCGGGGCCCGCAGCCGCGCCCGTGGACCTGTCGGAGGGCGACTCTCTGCGGTTCGAGGCCTCTCGGCCCCACGTCTACCGGGGCCACGACGAGCACAACCGGGCCGTGCTGCTCATGCTCCACCCCGACCCGCCCGGAGCCTGAGCCCGAAGATCGGCCCGTCGCGCGGGCCGATCCGCCGCGACGGCGGCCCGGGACGGCCGCAGGACGCCCGCGCCCGCCTCCGCCGGCTCAAACGGTGGCGACCCGCGCGGCAGGCGGAGCCTTCACCACGGTCCGCGCACCCCAGCGGGCATAGTACGTGTCGGTTCGCTCACCGCCGCCGACCACGCCTTTGCGGCTGTCGCTCTTGCGCGACCACTGCGTGGTCAGCCGCACGACCCGGCCCTTGCCGTCCAGCCACAGGCTCCAGCCGATCTTCACGGGGCTCGACCTGCCGCTCCCGGCACGCCGCCGACACCGTGCACAGCGCCTTCGCGGTGACGGTGCCGCTGTAGCGCGTGGCCGCGACGCCCTTGACGCTCTGGTGCACCGCCCCGCCGCTCCGGGTGGCGTACACCGCGCAGTGTCGCGGGTTCGAAGACGTCGATCGTCTGGCCGGACGCTTGATACGGCTTGAGACGGAGGTCCCGGCTGCGTGCCCGGCTCTTGCCCGCGGGCAGGGCGTCCGACCAGAACCCGCCCTGGGCATAGGTCTTGCCGCTAGGGGGTTTCCCCCGCTCCGGACACCGACAGCACCTCGCCGGTACGCGGATCCAGATGCACCGTCTTCCCGCGTACGGCGGCGGAGTTCCCCTCCGACACCGACAGCACCCGCCCGGTGGTGGGATCCAGCACCACGGTCATCGGCTTGCCGGACCGCGGGAGTTCCCTCTCCTGGTCGCCGAGCGCCGAGGTGTCCGCGGACGGAGCCGGCGACGGGCCGGCGGCGCTGACGACGGACGCCGAAGACAGGGCCGTCCCGACAGCAGCCGCACCGACGGCCGAAGCCAGAGCGAGACGTCGCGTTCCAGGCATGGACACCTCCGAGGATCGATGGGACGTACAGGGGCGGACGCGCCGGACGCCCCCGCCGGCCGTTCGACCCCAGCCTGACACGTCCGGCCAGTGAGGGGTGTGCGATCGGATCGGCGGCCTTGGCGGTCGGGTTCCGTCACCGACGCGGACGCGAGCCCGGTACGCCGAGCATCGGTGCGCCCCCTCAGGGCGGCTCTCACGCCAATCGGGTGGCGGCGTCGAGTTCGCGGGAAGGCTCGGCCTCGATGGCTCTCTGGCACTCGAAGGACGCGAGGATCGTGGCGAGGATCTCGCCGAACTGCCGCACCTGGCCGGGGGTGAGGGGGTCGAACAGCACCCGGCGGACCTCCGCGACGTGGCCCGGCGCCGCGTCCACGAGAGCGGCGAAGCCCTCGTCGGTGAGCTCGGCGACGGTCGTGCGCCGGTCCTCCGGCCGCTTGAGCCGCCGCACCCAGCCCTTCTCCTCCAGCCGGGAGACGGCGTGGGACAGGCGGCTGACCGAATACTGCAGGATGGCGGACAGCTCCGTCATCGTCATGGTCCGCCCGGGCGACTCGGACAGGACCACCAGGATCATGTAGTAGGCGTGCGGCATGCCCGAGTCGCGCTGCAACTGCCGTTCGAGGGCCTCCTGGAGGAGCTGGCTCGTCCGCAGGTAGGCGCGCCAGGTGCGCTGCTCCTCCTCGTCGAGCCATCGGGTGCCGGACATGGCGCCAAGACTACCGGTCGGGGGCAGGCTGGATTGTGGGCGAAAGACCCTGGTTCGGCCGCCCTCGCTGGGAAAGTGTCAGGGGCATGGACGCATACGGGAACATCGACGCCTACTGGCGGGCCGCGAACTATCTGTCCGTCGGCCAGATCTATCTGATGGACAACCCGCTGCTGACCGAGCCGCTCAGCCCCGAGCACGTCAAGCCGCGGCTGCTCGGCCACTGGGGCACCACGCCCGGGCTCAACTTCTGCTTCGCCCACCTCAACCGGATCACCCGGGAGCGCGGCCAGGACATGATCTACATCGCCGGTCCCGGCCACGGCGGCCCGGCGGCGGTCGCCCACGCGTGGCTCGAAGGCACCTACACCGAGCGCTACCCCCATGTCACCCAGGACGCCGAGGGCATGCGCAGGCTCTTCCGCCAGTTCTCCTTCCCGGGCGGCATCCCCAGCCACGTCGCCCCCGAGACTCCGGGCTCCATCCACGAGGGCGGCGAGCTCGGCTACGCCCTGTCCCACGCGTACGGCGCGGCCTTCGACAATCCGGGCCTGGTGGTGGCCTGTGTGGTCGGCGACGGCGAGGCCGAGACCGGGCCGCTCGCCACCGGCTGGCATTCCAACAAGTTCCTCAACAGGGACACCGACGGGGTCGTCCTGCCGATCCTGCACCTGAACGGCTACAAGATCGCCAACCCCACCGTGCTGGCCAGGATCCCGGAGGAGGAGCTGGTCAAGCTCTTCGAGGGGTACGGCTACCGCCCGCACATCGTCTCCGGCCACGAGCCGGCGGAGATGCACGAGATCATGGCCGGCACCCTCGACACGGTCTTCGACCAGATGGCCGACGGCGGCCCGCTGCCGATGATCATCCTGCGTACGCCGAAGGGCTGGACCGGGCCCCGCGAGGTCGACGGGCTCCCGGTCGAGGGCACCTGGCGCGCCCATCAGGTGCCGCTGACCGACGTACGCAACCGGCCCGACCGGCTGGAGGCCCTGGAGGAGTGGATGCGCTCCTACCGGCCGCAAGAGCTGTTCGACGCCGACGGACGGCCGGTCGAGACGATCACGCGGACGGTCCCGGACGGGCCGCTGCGGATGAGCGCCAGCCCGCACGCCAACGGCGGCGAGCTGCTGCGCCCGCTCGTGCTGCCCGACTTCCGCGACTACGCGGTCGAGGTCAAGGCCCCGGCGGCCTCCTCAAGCGAGCCGACCCGCGTCCTCGGGGGCTTCCTGCGCGACGTCATCGCGGCGAACCCGGCGAACTTCCGGCTGCTCGGCCCGGACGAGACCGCCTCCAACCGCCTGTCGGCCGTCTTCGAGACGACGGACAAGGAGTGGGAGGCCGCCCTGCTGCCGACCGACGAGAACATCGGTCCCCGGGGCAGGGTCATGGAGGTGCTCAGCGAGCACCAGTGCCAGGGCTGGCTGGAGGGCTACCTGCTGACCGGCCGCCACGGGCTGTTCAACTGCTACGAGGCGTTCATCCATATCGTGGACGCGATGTTCAACCAGCATGCGAAATGGCTGGAGTCCTCCCGCAAGATCCCCTGGCGGCGGCCGGTCGCCTCGCTGAACTACCTGCTGTCGTCCCACGTCTGGCGGCAGGACCACAACGGCTTCAGCCACCAGGACCCCGGCTTCCTCGACGTCGTCGTCAACAAGAAGGCCGAGGTGGTCCGCGTCTACCTGCCGCCGGACGCCAACACCCTGCTGTCGGTCGCCGACCACTGCCTGCGCTCGCGCGACTACGTCAACGTCGTCGTGGCGGGCAAACAGCCCGTGCTCGACCTGATGAGCATGGACGAGGCGATCGTCCACTGCACCCGCGGTCTGGGCATCCTCGACTGGGCCTCAACCGACCAGGGCGCCGAGCCCGACGTCGTGCTCGCCTGCGCCGGTGACGTGCCCACGCTGGAGACCCTCGCCGCCGCCGCGCTGCTCCGCGAGCACCTGCCCGAGCTGCGGATCCGGGTGATCAACGTGGTCGACCTCATGCGGCTGCAGCCGGCCTCCGAACACCCGCACGGCCTGCGCGACGCCGAGTTCGACGCGCTGTTCACCACGGACCGGCCGATCATCTTCAACTTCCACGGCTATCCGTGGCTGATCCACCGGCTCACCTACCGGCGTACCGGGCACGAGAACCTGCACGTGCGCGGATACAAGGAGGAGGGCACCACGACCACGCCGTTCGACATGGCGATGCTCAACGACATCGACCGCTTCCACCTGGTGATGGACGTGATCGACCGGGTGCCCGGCCTGGGCAGCAGGGCGGCCCACCTGCGCCAGCGCATGGCCGACGCCCGGTTGCGCGCCCGCGCCCACACCCGCGAGTTCGGCGAGGACCCCGTCGAGATCCGCGACTGGACGTGGCCCTACTGATCCCCCGGGGCGGGCGAGGCGGCGGGCGCGGCGGATCACCGCCACTTCGGGGGCGGCGGCACCGGTAGCATCGGATGCGACCGGAGCCGCCGCCTCGCGTGCGCGCGGCTACCGAGATCCACGCATCGACCTGTCCTAAGGAGCCACCGTGTCCGCCGCCCTTGAGATACGCATCACCCTCGCCGGAGCCGAGCGCGTGGTGGCGGCGGGCACGACGGCCGGCGAGGCGCTCGGCGCCGACGGCAGGTCGGTGATCGCCGCCCGGATCAACGGCGAGCTGCGCGACCTGGCCGCCGAGGTCGCCGAGGGCGACGTGGTCGAGCCGGTCGCGATCGACAGCCCCGACGGCCGGGCCATCCTGCGCCACTCCACCGCGCACGTCATGGCCCAGGCCGTCCAGGAGATCTTCCCCGAGGCCAGGCTCGGCATCGGCCCGCCGGTCGAGAACGGCTTCTACTACGACTTCGACGTCCGCGAGCCGTTCACCCCCGACGACCTCAAGCGCGTCGAGAAGCGCATGCGCGAGATCGTCAAGCAGGGGCAGACCTTCCGGCGCCGTCCGGTCGGCGACGACGAGGCCCGCGAGGAGCTCGCCGCCGAGCCGTACAAGCTGGAGCTCATCGGGCTCAAGGGCGGCGCCGCCGAGTCCACCGAGGGCGCGAGCGTCGAGGTCGGCGGCGGCCAGCTCACCATCTACGACAACCTCGACCCGAAGACGGGCGAGCTGTGCTGGAAGGACCTGTGCCGGGGGCCGCACCTGCCGAGCACCCGGGTCATCCCGGCCTTCAAGCTCATGCGGTCCGGCGGCGCCTACTGGCGGGGCAGCGAGAAGAACCCGCAGCTCCAGCGCATCTACGGCACCGCCTGGGAGTCGCGCGAGAAGCAGGACGAGTACCTCAAGTTCCTGGAGGAGGCCGAGAAGCGCGACCACCGCAAGCTCGGCGCCGAGCTCGACCTGTTCTCGTTCCCCGACGAGCTGGGTTCCGGTCTGCCGGTGTTCCATCCGAAGGGCGGCATCATCCGCCGGGTCATGGAGGACTACTCGCGCCGCCGGCACGAGGAGGCGGGCTACTCCTTCGTCAACACCCCGCACATCACGAAGGACAACCTCTACAAGATCTCCGGCCACCTCGACTGGTACGCCGACGGCATGTTCCCTCCGATGGAGCTGGAGGGCGCGCGCTACTACCTCAAGCCGATGAACTGCCCGATGCACAACCTGATCTTCGGGGCGCGCGGGCGGTCCTACCGTGAGCTGCCGCTGCGGCTGTTCGAGTTCGGCACGGTCTACCGCTACGAGAAGTCGGGCGTGGTGCACGGCCTGACCCGCGTACGCGGTCTCACCCAGGACGACGCGCACATCTACTGCACGCGTGAGCAGATGCGCGACGAGCTCACCTCGCTGCTGCGGTTCGTGCTCGACCTGCTGCGCGACTACGGCCTGGAGGACTTCTACCTGGAGCTGTCCACCAAGGACCCGGAGAAGTACGTCGGCACCGACGAGACGTGGGAGGAGGCCACCCAGACCCTGCGGGAGGTGGCCGAGTCCGAGAAGCTGGAGCTGGTCCTCGACCCGGGCGGCGCCGCCTTCTACGGTCCCAAGATCTCGGTGCAGGCCCGGGACGCGATCGGCCGGTCCTGGCAGATGTCGACCATCCAGCTCGACTTCAACCTGCCCGAGCGCTTCGGGCTGGAGTATCAGGCTCCCGACGGCACCCGGCAGCGGCCGGTCATGATCCACCGGGCGCTGTTCGGGTCGATCGAGCGGTTCTTCGGCGTGCTGGTCGAGCACTACGCCGGCGCCTTCCCGGCGTGGCTCGCCCCGGTGCAGGTGGTCGGCATCCCGATCGCCGACGCCCACGTGCCCTACCTGCAGGACGTCGCCAAGCGGCTCCGCGAGCACGGCATCCGGGTGGAGGTCGACGAGAGCGACGACCGCATGCAGAAGAAGATCCGCAACGCCCAGAAGGCCAAGGTGCCGTACATGCTCCTGGCGGGCGACGACGACATCGCCGCGGACGCGGTCTCCTTCCGCTACCGCAACGGAGAGCAGAAGAACGGCGTCCCGATCGAAGAGGCGATCAACGAGATCGTCGACGCCGTCCGCCGCCGCATCCAGGTCTGACGGCCCACCACATCGAACGCGGGCGCCCCACCCGGGGCTCCCGCGTTCTCACTTCTCCCGGCGGAATGGGACGGCCAAGGAGCTCCCCGGGTGATCAGGGGAAGCCCTCCGGGGCGGACCGGGCGGCTCAGGCGGCCGGGGCGGCCTCGGCGGGGGAGTCCTGACCGGGGAGGCGGACGTCGTCGACGGTCACGTTGACCTCGACCACGCGCATGCCGAGCATCCGGCTCACCGACCGGGCGACGTTGACCTTGACCTCGGTGGCGACGTCCATGACCACGTGGCCGTACACGATGACGATGGTCACGTCGACCGAGACCTGCTGGTCCTGAATCCTCGCCTGCACGCCCTGGGTCGCCCGCTTGCTCCCCACACCGATGCGGTCGCGTACGGATTCGAAGGCGCGCTCGAAGTCGCCGCCCAGGTCGGCGACGCCGGGGATCTCCAGGGCGGCGAGCGCCGCGACCTTCTCCACCACCTCGTCGGCGACCTTGATCCGGCCCTTGAGGACGTTCGCGGTCGGCGCCTCGGGCCTGGGGGTCTCCACCGGCGCGGGCGGCTCCACGCCGCCCGGCTCGTCGAGGCTCCCCTCGGCGTACGCGTCGGTCTGCTCTTCCACTCGCTCCTCGACGGCGGCGGCCTCGCTCATGTGACGGCTCCTCGGCCCTGTTCTCGTATGGCTGCGGAGACGGAAATGTAGCACCGTGTGACTGCCCTGCTCCAGGCTGGCGCTCCAGCTCGGCGGTGAGGTGCTTCGGGTGAGGCATGCGCGATCATGACCGGATGGACACTCGTTTCCTCGCCATCGCCGAGCTGGTCGAAGCCCCGTCCACGGCGGTCGTCGTCGATGTCATGCGTGCCTTCACCGTGGCCGCCTGGGCCTTCGCCCGGGGAGCGGAAAAGATCGTTCTCGCTGAGTCGCCGGACGACGCCCTGGCGCTCAAGGCTCGCCACCCGGATTGGGTGGCGCTCAAGGACGGTCAGCCGGCGACCGGGTTCGACACCGTCAACTCGCCGGGCCTGCTGCGGTCTGCCGACCTCGGCGGACGGACCGTCGTGCAGAAGACCACGGCGGGGACGGTCGGCGCCCTCGCGGTCAAGGAGGCGTCGCTTGTACTGTGCGCCGGATTCGTGGTGGCGGAGGCGACGGCTCGGGTCTTGCGGACACGCGGGTGCGGCAGCGTCACGTTCGTGGTCACCGGCGACGACGGGCGCGCCGAAGAAGATCTGGCGTGCGCTCAATACATCGCCCAGAGGGCCACCGGTGCCTCGGTGGATGCGGCCGAGTTCCTCCGCCGCGCCGGCGAGTCACGCGCCGCCGCCGAGTTGGCGGAGGGCGTGCGCCAAGGATCCCATCCCGATGACGTCGCACTCTGCCTTGAACTCGACCGGTTCCCCTTCGCCATGGTGGCGGCCTTGGAGGACTCGCTCATGGTCGTCCGCCCGTGCGCCGTGCCCTCGCTGACCGGCGAGGCATCGCTGTGATCGCCGGTGAGGTCCGGCCCTCGCCACTCGAGCTACATCCGGGTCCGCGCGTACGCCCGCAGTGCGTCGCGGACGAATCTCGCGCCCGCGGCGTCGTCGTACATGGCGGTGAAGCGGGGGTCGTCGACGTACATGTCCCCCAGGCATTCCACCATCTCGATCGAGCGCTCCCGGTCGCCCTCGGCCGTGGGGGTGCCCGGGATCTGGCTCAGCCACTGGACGTGCCGGGCAGCCAGTGACTGAGCGTGTTCCGATGTCGGAGAAACCCCGGCCTTCACTGCGGCGACCCATGCGGCGACGAGGTCTTCGGCGGCCTGCTTCCAGGCCCGCTGCTGGTCGAGGGTCTTGCCGTGCCACCAGTCGTTGCTCGCCTGGAACGCGTGCTCGCCCCAGCGTGATATCACCTCGTCCTTGTAGTGGTCGTTGAACCCCGCCAGCATGACGTCCATCCGCGGTTCCGCTCCCGACTGCAGGGCCTCGAGCGTGTGGCGCGCCGATCGGATCTGTCGTTCGATGCGGTCCCGTTCCTCTTCCAGTGCGGTGATGTGGGCGCGGAGCCCGTCGCACGTGTCCACCTCGTCGGCCAGGACCCCGGCGATGGCCGGCAAGCCCATGCCGAGCCGGCGCATGAGCAGGATCCGCTGGAGCCGGGCGACCGCGGTGGTGTCGTAGTAGCGGTACCCGTTCGGTCCGACCCGGGACGGGGCCAGGAGCCCGACGCTGTCGTAGTGACGCAGGGTGCGGCTGGTGATGCCGGCCCTCGCCGCGAGTTCCTGGATCGTCCACTCCATCGTTCCAGTGTCACCCTCGGCGGAGTGTGGCGGCGATGATCTCCGAGCTGCCGGCGTGCAGGGCCTGCGCCGCGGTCTGCCCGGTCGCCGCCAGGTAGGTGTCGACCAGCCGGTTGCCCGCGGCGTACCCGGCGCCCATCGGCAGCCCGACCGGGGTGAGGCCGAAGCGCTCGGCGCTGGGGTCGCCGTGCACCCAGGCGGTGAAGTTCTGCATGCCTGTCACGTCGAGCCCGGTGAGCACCT
Organism: Microbispora sp. NPDC046933; assembly: GCF_040644635.1. NCBI lineage: Bacteria > Bacillati > Actinomycetota > Actinomycetes > Streptosporangiales > Streptosporangiaceae > Microbispora > Microbispora sp. NPDC046933. The sequence continues at coordinate 81,037 of NZ_JBEYWW010000024.1, forward strand.
TGCCGAAGACCCCGTCGTCGTGCAGGTGCGGCACGCCGATGCGGGTGGGGCCGAGTTCGTCGCCGTAGAGCTGTCGGGCGAAGGCGTCGGCCAGGCCCTCGGAGACGATGTGATCGCCGACCGTGACGGTCATCGGGTCCCACACGACCCCGCCCGGGCCGAACCGCAGGTTGTGGTGGAGTTCGTGCACGGCGGTGGCCTCCAGCCGTTCCACGTTCTCGGGGAAGGGCCAGAGCGTGATGGCGATGTGGCCCGAGATGCCACCGAACCCGGTCACTCCTTGGCAGGGACCCATGAAGTGCTCGTCACCCGGATCGCCGAGGACGAACAGCACGGTGATGTCCGGGGCCTCCAGCCCCGGCGTCGCCTCCAGCAGTACGGCGAGAGCGTGGTCGAGCGCGCGTTGCATCCGCTCCCAGGCCCCGGCCGCCGCCAGGGTTTCGAGCGCGTCGAGGCAACGCTCCTCGTCGCGGTCGATGGGGAACCCGGACGCATCGAGGTGCACGGCGACCAGGTCGAGCTCGCCGGGGTGGTAGCGGTACATGCCCCTGTTGGCCTCCAGCATCGAACGCAGCAGGTCGGCGCGGTCCGCGACCGGGGCCAGCAGGATCCGCCGCATGGTGGAGTAGGTGTCAAGAACAGTGATCGACATGGCCGCGATGCTAGAAGTTGACGCAGCGTCAAGGTCAATCCGGTGGCGCTCCTCGTCGAGGTACGGCCGGCATGCCGTCCCCAGTCCCGTCATGACCGGCGGTTCGCCGCCGCGATGGACTTACACGGCATCCTCGGTGGGGCGTCGGTCGTTGCCCGGTCGTGGCACTGGTGCAACCCGGCCGGTGAGAGGAGATCCGCGAGGTCATATGCTGCTGCCAGTGCTGAGTGCACATGAGCGGAGGAGATCGCGGACGTGGATTCAGAGCCGATCGAGCAGGCGGGCGCCGGGGTTCCCGACGACTTCCAGCGCTTGTGGACCCCGCACCGGATGGCCTACATCAAGGGCGAGAACAAGCCCAGCGGGTCCGGCGCGGACGACGGCTGCCCGTTCTGTGAGATTCCCAAGCTTTCTGACGAGGACGGGCTGATCGTGGCCCGGGGGTCGGCCGTGTTCGCCGTGCTCAACCTCTACCCGTACAACTCCGGGCACCTGATGGTCTGCCCCTACCGGCACGTGTCCGACTACGCCGACCTCGACGGGCCCGAGACTGCCGAGCTGGCCGAGTTCACCAAGCGCGCGACGCAGGCGCTGCGCAAGGCGAGCGGGGCGCAGGGCTTCAACGTCGGCATGAACCTGGGCGGCGTGGCGGGCGCGGGCATCGCCGCCCACCTCCACCAGCACGTCGTGCCCCGATGGGGCGGCGACACCAACTTCATGCCGGTGGTCGGGCGCACCAAGGTGCTGCCGCAGCTGCTGCGCGACACGCGCGACCTGCTCGCCGACGCCTGGCCCGCCGCCTCCTGACCGCTCCTGGGCCGAAAGCCCGATCTCCGCGCCCCAGAGCGGGAGAGAACGGTGTCAGGCCGCCGCCGGGCTCGCAGGCGGGCCCGGCGATCCGGCGGCCGGGACCGGCTCGCCGTGCTGCAGCGCGCGGATGCCCGCGCTGAGGACCAGCGGCACGGCCAGGGCCAGGGCCATGGACAGCACCGCGGCCCCCGAGTCGTTGACGAGCATGCCGACCAGGCCGCTCACGAGCGCGCCGAGCAGGCCCGCCCTGAGCATGGGCGCCCGTTCGAACGCGATCGGCAGGACGCCGGCGCTCGCCGCCCCCGGCCGCAGCAGCGCGAAGACGAGGAACGCGAAGGCGGCGATCACCACGGGCATCAGGTTGGGGCTGAGCAGCGTGGAGAGCATCGCCCCGAGCTTTCGAGAGATCACCGGCAGGAACGTGCCGTCGGCCACCTGCCCCACGAAGCGGCCGAGGTGCGTCTGGCTGGCGGGGGGACGCAGGTAGTCGAGGTAGGCGATCGCCATCACCAGGACGCCGCCCGCGGCGCAGAAGGCGCCCAGCTTGACGATCGACACCCGCCTGCCCGCCACGATCAGCGCGGTGACCGCGATGCCCGGCACGAAGGCGATGACGCCGCCGAAGTCGCTGCCCACGCCCGGCCAGCCGTCGAGCAGCATCGCGAACGCCCCGAGCGCGGCGACCAGGGCCACCGCGACGGCCTTGCGGCCCGCTCTGACCAGCCGGTCGGCGGCGGACGTGGTGACGAGCAGCACTGCCGTGGCGAGCAACGCGAAGGGGATGTTCCCCAGGCCGTAGTAGCGGGCGCCGACCACGCCCGTGTAGCCCATCAGGCTGTTGAGCTGCAGGGGCGTGCCGGTCAGCAGGTCGCCGAGCAGCACGGCCGCGGTCACCGCCGCGATCACGGTCAGCGGCCCGAGCACGCCGCGCCGCCACGGTCCCGCGAGGGCCGCCACGGTCAGCGCCGCGGCGATCGCCGCGATCGAGGCGAAGAGCGTGACCGCGGGCTGTGCCGTACGGGCCCACGGGGTGAGGTTGACGAGATAGGTCGAGACGGGGATCGAGGCGAGCGCCACGGCGGCGGCCCGTACGGCCGGCAGCCCGTCGCGGCGGCGCAGCAGCAGGAACGCGATGACGTAGAAGACCACCTGGAGCACGGCGAGCGTGGTGAAGAAGACGCCGGTCGTGTCACGGATCGTCTGCCCGGCGACGTCGGCGGTGCGGAGGGTCTCGACGCGCTCGCCCAGGTTTCCGCCGGTCGCGTGGGTCTCGACCGGCACGCCGACGACGGCGGGGGGAGCGGCCACCCCGGTCCTGGCCAGGATCGTGGCGGTGAGGTCGGGAAGGATGATCATGTCGTCCCGGTGGGTGGACCGGGCGCCGAGCGTCCCCGCCGGTCCGCCGCCCGGTGCGCCACCGGGTCCGCTGCCGGGTCCGCTGTCAGGGCCGTGCAGCATGGCGGTCCTGAGATGGGGGACCGAGCCGTGATCGGAGAGCCCGGCGACCAGCACCGTCGCCGATCCGAGCCGCGGCAGGAACGAGCCCAGCTTCGCGTCGGCCGCCCGCGCCGCGGCCCGCCGCGCGTCGGCGGACAGCCGCTCGGGCACGTCGCTCAGACGGTCACCGGAGACGTAGGGCGCGACGAGGTCGGGGATCTCCACGGCGACCACGTCGCCGCGCGACCACTGCGTGACCTCGGCGGGGGAGGAGGCGTAGACGTCCACCCGGCCCTCGCGGTCGGCCAGCGCGAGCGCCGCTCCCGGGCCGACGGCCATCGTCGTCCGCCCGGCCGCGTGCAGGGCCTGCCCGAGCGTGCCCGCGTCGCGCTGCTCCCGCACCTCCCACAGCCAGGAGAACTCGGGGACCACCGCTCCCTCGCCGTCGGCCTCGGGCGTGGGGGCCATGCCGCACGCTCCTCCCACCGCCGACCGCACCCCGGCCGAGACCGTGAGCCAGGCGTCGTACGGGCAGGTGTCCCTGCGTACGGCCCGCACCGACAGGGAGCCGAGGGCGGAGTCGCCGGCGAGCCGCCAGAGGTTCGGAGTGTCGGCCGGGGTGACGTCGCTCCACATCAGCCCGGGGATCCCGACGAGCACGACCCGTTCACCGGCCGCCGTCGCCGGCCCGGCCGCGAAGGCGGCGGACGCGGCCGCCGCGGAAGCGGAGGCCGCGACCGACACGCCGAACACGATGGCGACGACCGCGCGCTTCACCCACGTGCCACCCACCGGTGCCCCCAACGCATACATGATCTTGGGAAAACTCGCGACCACGCTACCGGACCCGCCGACGCCCGCGCAGCAAACTCGGCCGCGTCCCGGACGCCCCGCACAATGAACGGATGAGGCTGGAGGACATGCGCAATCTGGGACCGAAGAGCGGGGAGTGGCTGGAGCGGGTGGGCATCGTGGATCCGGGGCAGCTCGCCGAGCTCGGCGCCGTGGAGGCGTACCGGCGGCTCAGGGACGCCGGCATCCCCGGACTGTCGCTGAACGCGCTGTGGGCGATGGAGGGCGCGATCGAGGACGTCGACTGGAGGCTCATTCCGGCCGGGCGCAAGCGGGAGCTGCTCGCCGAGCTCGACGAGGGGTGACGCCCGGGGTCAGGCGGCGCGGGTCGCGGGGCTCTCGTTGCCCAGCCGGTCGACGGCGGTGACGTAGTAGGCGCCTGGGCCGCCGGCGGCGTACGACGGGGCGACGGAGGCCGGGACGACGGCCACCAGGTTGCGCGCGTCCGCCGTGGCGCAGGAGGCGTCCTTGCCCGTCACCCGGTAGATCCCGTACGCCTGGGCGCCGGGCTGGGCCTGCCAGGTCAGCGTCCCGCCTGCGGCCTTCACCCCGCGCGGGGCGGCGGGCACGGCGGACCCTTGCCTGAGCACCGGCGGCAGCGCCGGGCGGGCGTAGTGGCTCTTCACGATCCGGTCGAGCACGCCCAGCGGGTTCTTCACCAGTTGCGCGGCGCTGAAGTAGACGTCGCCCGAGATCTCCGGATACTTCTGGTTCAGCGTGAGGTGAGCGGGCAGTTCGCCGGCCTTGGTCCAGGCCGGGGTGTCGGCGGCGCCCACCCGGTAGAGCGCCTGCCCGATGTAGAGGTCGACGTCGGTGCCCTTCACCGCGTCGGCCCACCACTTGGCGAGCACGGAGTAGTCGGCCGCGGCGAAGCCCCGGGGCCAGTAGAGCTGGGGCATCACGTAGTCGACCGAGCCCGCCTTGATCCACGCCCTGGCGTCCGCGTAGATCGAGTCGTAGGCCGACATGCCCTTGGTGGCCGAGCCCGCCGGGTCCTCGGCCTTGTTGCGCCAGATGCCGAACGGGCTGATCCCGAAAGCGGCGTACGGCTTGGCCGTGTGGACCGCCCGCGAGACCTGGGCGACCAGCTGGTTCACGTTGCGCCGCCGCCAGTCGGCCAGCGTCAGCCCCTTGCCGTACTTCTTGTACGCGGCCTGGTCGGCGAACCGCGTGCCCTGCCCCGGGTAGGGGTAGAAGTAGTCGTCGAAGTGGACGCCGTCGACGTCGTAGCGCTTGACGACGTCCGTCACGACCTTGGTCACCCAGTCGCGCACCTGCGGCAGGCCGGGGTTGTAGTAGAGCTTGCCCTCGTGCTTGACGGTCCAGTCGGGATGCAGGCGCGCCGGGTGTCCTTCCGGCAGGTTCGAGGAGGCCGAGTCGGCCGCCCGGTAGGGGTTGAACCAGGCGTGGAACTGCAGGCCCCGCTTGTGGGCCTCGTCCACGAGGAACGGCAGCGGGTCCCAGCCCGGGTCCTTGCCCGCGGTGCCGGTCACCCACTGGGACCACGGCTCCAGCGACGAGCGGTAGATCGCGTCCGAGGCGGGCCGCACCTGGAAGAACACCGCGTTCAGGCGCCGCTTGACCGCGTTGTCGAGGATCTTCACATATTCGGCCTTCTGCCGGTCGGGCGACAGCCCCGGCTTCGACGGCCAGTCGAGGTTGTGCACGGTGGCGATCCATACGCCGCGAAGCTGGCGCTTGGGGTATTTCTCGCTGGTGGCGCAGGTGTCCGCCGCCGTGAGCGTCTCCGCCTCGACCTGCTGCCGCGTCGCCTTCGGCGCCGCCGAACGGCCGGCCTTGTCGGTGCCGGCCTTCTCCGCGCCGGCCTTCTCCGCGCCGGCCTTCTCCGCGCCGACCTTTTCCGTGCCGGCCTTCTCCGTGCCGACCTTCTCGGCCCGGGCGCCCGGGCCGAACGTGTACGCGGCTCCGACGGCGACGGCGGCGATGACGGTGGTCGCGATCAACGGGCGGACGACCTGTCCCCGCTCGGTCACGTGGCTACCCCTCTGAATTGCCAGTAAGTCCGGCCATAAGTCTTACACCGGCAAAAGAGCGGTTTAGCCAGAAAAACGAAATGAACTTGTGATACGCATGTGACGCGAGGCACCCTCTGGGGCTCCCCTTGCCCCGGAGGTGCGAAACCCGCACGCGGCGACGGTGCGGGTGAGCTGCGCGGACGCGGCCGGGCCCCGGCGGCCGGGAGGCGGGCCGCCGGGTCTCCGACCGTTCCCGATCGGACTACTTACTCGCCCGCCGCGGCCACCTTGTCGGCCAGGTGCGCGGGCAGGGGTTCGTACCGCAGGAAGGAACGGGTGAACGTGCCCGCCCCGTGGGACAGCGAGCGCAGGTCGATCGCGTACCGCGTGATCTCGAGCTGCGGCACCTCGGCGCGCACCAGCGTGCGGCCGGTGCCGACCGGCTCGGTGCCGAGCACCCTGCCACGGCGGGAGGACAGATCGGACATCACGGCCCCGACGTACTCGTCCGACACGAGCACCGACACCTCGTCCACCGGTTCGAGCAGGTGCGTCGCCACCTTGGACGCGGCGTCCTTGAGCGCGAGCTGACCGGCGATCTGGAAGGCCATGTCCGAGGAGTCGACCGAGTGGGCCTTGCCGTCGTAGAGCGTGACGCGCACGTCGACCATCGGATAGCCGGCGACGACCCCCCGTTCCATCTGGGCCCGCACGCCCTTCTCCACGGACGGGATGAACTGCCTCGGCACCACCCCGCCCACGATCTTGTCGACGAACTCGAACCCGCCGCCCGAGGGCAGCGGCTCGACCTCGATGTGGCAGATCGCGTACTGCCCGTGGCCGCCGGTCTGCTTGACGTTGCGCCCCAGGCCCTGCGCCTTGCCGGCGAAGGTCTCCCGCAGCGGCACGCGCAGGTCGATCTTCTCGACCTCGACCCCGTGCCGCTTGGCCAGGCGGTCGAGCAGGACGTCGGAGTGCGCCTCGCCCATGCACCACAGCACGAGCTGGCGGGTCTCGGCGTTGTTCTCCAGCCGCAGGGTCGGGTCCTCCGCGACCAGGCGGCCCAGGGCCTGGCTGAGCTTGTCCTCGTCGGCCTTGGACCTCGCCCTGATCGCGACCGGCAGCAGCGGTTCCGGCATGGTCCACGCCTCGACCAGCAGCGGGTCGTCCTTGTCGGAGAGCGTGTCGCCCGTCTCGGTCCGCGACAGCTTGGCGACCGCGCAGATGTCCCCGGCGACGCACTTGCCCATGGTCCGCTGCAGCTTGCCGAGCGGCGACGACAGCGTGCCCACCCGCTCGTCGACGTCGTGGTCCTCGTGCCCCCGTTCCGCCAGGCCGTGGCCCGAGACGTGCACGGTCATGTCCGGGCGCAGCGTGCCCGAGAAGACCCGGACCAGGCTGATCCGCCCGACGTACGGGTCGCTCGTGGTCTTCACGACCTCGGCCACGAGCGGGCCGTCCGGGTCGGCGCTGATCTCCTTGCACGGCTTGCCGTCGATCCCGGTGATCTTCGGCAGCGGGTGCTCCAGGGGCGACGGGAAGCCCTGCGTGACGATCTCCAGCAGCTCCAGCATGCCGACGCCGGGCGCCGTGGCGAGGACCGGGTAGAAGCCGGCCCGCGCGACCGCCTTCTCCAGGTCGTCGATGAGCACCTTGGTGTCGATCGTCTCGCCGGAGAGGTAGCGGTCCATCAGGGACTCGTCCTCGCTCTCCTGGATGATCCCCTCGATGAGGTCGCCGCGGTACTGCTCGATGAGCGCCAGTTGGTCGGCGTCCGGCTCCCGCTCGGTCCGGCGCCCGCCGCCGTAGTCGAACAGCCGCTGCGACAGCAGGCCGAGCAGCCCGGTGCCGTCCACCGGCAGGTAGAGCGGCGCCACGCCGTCGCCGAACGCGTCCTGGCAGGTGGCGAGGACCTCGTCGAAGTTGGCCCGCTGATGGTCGATCTTGGTGATGACCACGGCGCGGGGCATCCCGACGAGCGCGCACTCCTCCCAGAGCATCCGGGTGAGCCCGTCCACGCCCTCGGCCGCCGAGACGACGAACAGCGCCGCGTCGGCCGCGCGCAGCCCGGCCCGCAGGTCGCCGACGAAGTCCGCGTACCCCGGGGTGTCCAGGAAATTGATCTTGATGCCGTTGTGGACGACGGGGGCGACCGACAGGTTGACGGAACGCTGCTGGCGCACCTCCACCTCGTCGAAGTCGCTGACCGTGGTGCCGTCCTCGACCCGGCCGGGACGCTGGACGGTGCCCGTCTCCGCGAGCAGCGCCTCGACCAGCGTGGTCTTCCCGGCCCCGGAATGGCCGACCAGCACGACATTGCGCACCATGTCCGGCCGATCGGCCGCGGGTGCCCTGCCCGCGGCCCCTGTTGTCGCGCCGGTTGATCTTTCGGCCACATCGCCTCCCGAATCTCTGAGCGGTCGGGATGGGCACGTGGCACGCACCCCGCGCCGGCCGCTCGTGCCGTCGCTGTTCCCGCGCCCGGGGGCCGCCCTCTCACGACCGTGCGGCCGCTGACACGGGGGTTCACCTCCGTGACATCTCCGCGCGGCCCTGCGGGCGCGTGCTCTTCACCCTTTACCCATGTGGCGCATATCACAAGACTTTTCGGCGGAATGTGCTTGCGAGGTGCGGCGGCGCTGGATGGCCTACGATCGGACCGCGATGTTGAACATCCTGCGCCCCGCCGTCACCCGAGTCATGACCCCGCTGGGGCGAGCCCTCGCCCGCTGGGGGATCTCGCCCGACGTGATCACAACGATCGGCACGCTCGGAGTGGTGGCCTCGGCTCTCGCCTTCTACCCGCTCGGGCATCTGTTCGCGGGAACGCTCGTCATCACGTTCTTCGTGCTCGCCGACCTCCTGGACGGCGTGCTGGCCCGGATGACGGGCAAGGGGAGCACGTGGGGCGCCTTCCTGGACTCCACGCTCGACCGTCTCGGCGACGCCTCGATCTTCTCGGGGCTGATCCTCTACTTCGTCCTCAAGGACGAGCCCGAGATCGTCCTCGCGACAGTCGCGCTCTTCTGCCTCGTCGCGGGAGCATTGGTCTCCTACGCCAAGGCCAGGGCCGAGGGCCTCGGCATGACCGCGAACGTCGGCATCGCCGAACGGGGGGAGCGTCTCGTGGTCGTGCTCGTCGCGGCCGGCCTGTCCGGCCTCGGCGTGCCGTACGTCCTGGCGGCCGGGCTCTGGCTGCTCGCCGCCGCCAGCGCCGTCACGGTGGTCCAGCGGATGGTGCACGTCTACAGACAGGCGGTGGTCAGATGAAGGGCACGGCCGGCCCACCCCCCGGGCGGCCCTCGCGACCCGGCGCGGCGGCCCTCGCCGACCGGCTGGTCGCGGCGGCGTACACCGTCGGCTGGGCCGTGGTCCGATACGTGCCGGAACGGCTGGCCGCCTGGTTCTTCCGGGTCCTCGCCGACTGGCTGTGGCGCAGGCGGGGCAGGTCCGTGCGCCGCCTGGAGGCCAACCTGGCCCGCGTCGTCGGCGGCGACCCCGTCGACCACGCCGTACGCGACCTGAGCCGGGCCGGCATGCGCTCCTACTTCCGCTACTGGATGGAGTCGTTCCGCTTCACCGCCTACACCCGCGAGCGCATCCTCGACGGCACCCGGGCCACCGGGGGCGAGCACATCTTCGACAACCTCGCCCGGGGCAGGGGAGTGGTGGTCGCGCTGCCCCACATGGGCAACTACGACCTCGCCGGGGCCTGGCTGGTCCACATGGGGCACCGCTTCACCACCGTCGCCGAGCGGCTGAAGCCGGAGTCGCTGTTCGAGCGCTTCGTGGCCTACCGTGAGCGGCTCGGCATGGAGGTGCTGCCGCTGACCGCCAGAGACGGCGGCAGCGCGATGGCGTTCGGCACGCTCGCCAAGCGGCTGCGCGAGGGCAGGCCGGTCTGCCTGCCCGCCGAGCGCGACCTGACCGCCTCCGGCGTCGAGGTCGAGTTCTTCGGCGCCAGAACGCGCATGGTCGCCGGACCGGCCGTGCTGGCGATCCAGACCGGAGCCGCGCTGCTGCCCGCCGTGCTGTGGTTCGACGGGGACGGCTGGGGCATCCGGATCCACGAGGAGATCCCGGTCCCGACCGAGGGGACGCGGGAGGAGAAGGCCCGGGTGATGACCCAGGCCATGGCGGCGGTGTTCGAGAAGGGCATCGCCGAGCATCCGGAGGACTGGCACATGCTCCAGCGCCTGTGGCTCGACGACCTGGAGCCCCGCGCCGGGGCCGGGTCGTGAACGTCGGCATCGTCTGCCCGTACACCTGGGAGGTCCCCGGGGGCGTGCAGGCGCACATCAGGGACCTCGCCGAGGCGCTCATCGATGACGGGCACAAGGTGTCCGTCATCGCCCCCGCGGCCGACGACGCCGAACTGGAGGCGTACGTGACCCCGGCGGGCCGCGCCGTGCCCGTGCCGTACAACGGATCGGTCGCCCGCCTGGCGTTCGGGTTCCTGTCGGCGAACCGGGTGCGCAAGTGGATCAGGGAGGGCGGGTTCGACGTGCTGCACGTGCACGAGCCCGCCGTGCCGTCCCTCGGCGTGCTCGCCTGCTGGGTCGCCCGCGGGCCCATCGTGGCGACGTTCCACGCCTCCTACGAGCGGTCGCGGGCGATGTCGGTGGCCGCGCCGATGCTGCAGAGCGCGCTGGAGAAGATCACGGGCAGGATCGCGGTCTCCGACGCCGCCCGCAAGACGCTGGTGGAGCACCTCGGCGGCGACGCGGTGCTGATCCCCAACGGCGTCACGGTGCGCAGGTATGCCGAGGGCGAGCCGCTGCCGGGCTGGGGCCCGGACGGCAACGTGATCGGGTTCCTCGGGCGGATGGACGAGCCGCGCAAGGGCCTGGCCGTGCTGCTGGAGGCCTTCGCCCTGCTGGCCCCCGAGCGGCCCGGGCTGCGGTTGCTGATCGCCGGCCCGGGCGACCCCGACGACGTGCTCGGCCGGGTGCCCAAGCCGTACCGGGACAGAGTCGGGCTGCTCGGCATGGTCAGCGAGGCCGACAAGGTGCGCGCCTACCATTCCGTGGACGTCTTCTGCGCGCCCAACCTCGGCGGGGAGAGCTTCGGCATCGTGCTCACCGAGGCCATGTCGGCCGGGGCGCCGATCCTCGCCAGCGACATCCCCGCCTTCCGGCGCGTGCTGGGCGAGGGGCAGGCGGGGGCGCTGTTCGCCACCGGGGACCCCGCCGCCCTGGCCAGGGAGGCCGCCCGGCTGCTCGACGACCCCGAGCGCCGCGCGAAGCTCTCCGACGAGGCCCGCCAGGCCGTGTGGAAGTACGACTGGTCGACGGTCGCGCGGGAGGTCGTGCGCGTCTACGAGACGGTGACCCACTCCAGCACGGGTGTGGTGGAGGACGTGCTGCCGTGACGATCGACACAGGCGCGGCCGGGCGCGGCGGCCCGGCGCCGCGCGGGGAGGTGCCGGCGTGACCACGACCCTGATCCTCGTGGCGGCCGTGGTCGTCGTGCTGTTCGCCGTCTACGTCTCATGGCGGGCCGGGCGGCTCGACCGTCTCCACATCCGACTGGAGACCGCGCAGGCCGCGCTCGACGCCGCGCTGCTGCGCCGCGCCGCGGTCTGCCTGGAGCTCGCCGGCTCGCGCATCCTCGACCCCGCCACCTCCCTGGTGCTCGCGGCGGCCGCCCACGAGGCCCGTACGGCCGGCCCGGACGAGCGCGAGCACGCCGAGAGCGACCTGTCCAGGACGCTGCGCGCGGTGGTCGACCAGGAGCGGTTCCGGGAGAAGCTGGCCGAGCACCCCGCGGGGGAGGCACTGCTGGAGGAGCTGGACACCGCGGTCGCCAAGGTCGTCTACTCGCGCAGGTTCTACAACAACGCCGCCGGCGTCACCCGTACGGCGCAGCGGCGCTGGCTGGCCCGCACGCTGCGCCTGGCCGGGCACACCGATCCGCCCCGCTTCTTCGACATCGACGACGAGCCGCCCGAAGCCCTCGCTACTGGATAGTCACTTTTTGTCGGGCATTTCGGGTCAATCCCGGTAAGCTCATGCCGTTTCATTGCCATGCTGGTCAACGGGTCCGCGTGGGCCAGGTCCGTCGTGCCTGGTGGCGGGGCTCTCCACCGGGAGGAGCGGGATACGGTGCGGGCAGGGATCGGCTTCACGCTGGCCATGGCGGTCATCCTGACCGGAACCGCGTGTTCGGGCGACGACAAGCCCGCCGCCCAGTCCCAGGACGCGAGCCCGCTGGCGTCCCCGTCGCCGACGCCGCCTCCCGAGCACCCGTTCACCGGCCGCCCCGTCGCCGCCCGCAAGCCGGTCCTCGCGGTGAAGATCGAGAACACCCACGCGGGCAAGCCGCAGATGGGCCTGCGCAGCGCCGACATCGTCTTCGTCGAGCAGGTCGAGGGCGGGCTCACCCGGCTCATGGCGATCTTCTCCTCGAAGCTGCCCGCGCAGGTGGGGCCGGTCCGCAGTGCCCGCATCTCCGACCTGCACATCCTCCCGATGTTCGGCAAGCCCGCCCTGGCCTACTCCGGGGTGCAGACGAAGATGATCCCCTACGTCCAGAAGGCCTCGCTGTTCGACGTGTCCGACAGCCGGGTCCCCGGCGCGTACACCCGTGCGCAGGGCCGGGTCGCGCCGTACAACCTGGTCGGCAGCCCCAGGAAGCTGCTCGCCAAGGCGCCGGAGGCGAGCAAGGCCGACGACATCGGGTTCGTCTTCTCCGACGAACCGCCGGCCGGGGGCACGCCGCAGAAGAGCGTCTCCGTCCGCTACCCGGCGGCCCGCTTCACGTTCGCCTGGTCGGCGGCCCAGAAGCGCTGGCTGGTGACGCAGGACGGCGAGAAGGACATGGCCGCGGAGGGCGGCCAGCAGGGCGCCCCCACGATCGTCATCCAGTGGGTGAAGACCGACCGTTCGGAGTTCCACGACTTCACCGGCAGCTACACCCCGCTCGTGCACACGGTGGGCAAGGGCACCGGCGTCGTGCTCAGGGACGGCCAGGCCTACCGGGTGAAGTGGTCGCGCGCCTCCGAGAAGGAGGGCACCACCTACACCATGGCCGACGGCTCACCCATGCCGTTCGCCCGCGGCCAGGTCTGGGTCGTGCTCGCCTCGCGCAAGCCCGTCGCGCCATGATGGACAAAAGGCCTGCTCGATCCTGACATATGGGTGCGTCTGGGGCGGGATCGGCCAGCACCTACCATGGAGGGGATTCCGTAGGCCCGCCGTCGTGAGGTAGCACCGTGTCCAGCAGCACCCCCGAAGTCAACGAGACCACCGCCGTCGGCACCGCCCGCGTGAAGCGCGGCATGGCCGAGATGCTCAAGGGCGGTGTCATCATGGACGTCGTCACCCCGGAGCAGGCCAAGATCGCCGAGGACGCCGGAGCCGTCGCCGTCATGGCGCTGGAGCGCGTCCCCGCCGACATCCGCGCCCAGGGCGGGGTGTCCCGGATGAGCGACCCCGACATGATCGAGGGCATCATCAACGCCGTGTCGATTCCGGTGATGGCCAAGGCCAGGATCGGCCACTTCGTCGAGGCCCAGGTGCTCCAGGCGCTCGGCGTCGACTACATCGACGAGTCCGAGGTCCTGACCCCGGCCGACTACGCCAACCACATCGACAAGTGGCAGTTCACCGTCCCCTTCGTGTGCGGGGCCACCAACCTCGGCGAGGCGCTGCGCCGCATCACCGAGGGCGCCGCGATGATCCGCTCCAAGGGCGAGGCCGGGACCGGCGACGTCTCCAACGCCACCACCCACATGCGCAAGATCCGGGGCGAGCTCAAGCGCCTCACCTCGCTGCCCGAGGACGAGCTGTACGTCGCCGCCAAGGAACTGCAGGCGCCGTACGAGCTGGTGGCCGAGGTCGCCAAGACCGGCAAGCTGCCGGTGGTGCTGTTCACCGCGGGGGGCATCGCCACCCCGGCCGACGCCGCGATGATGATGCAACTCGGCGCCGAGGGCGTGTTCGTCGGCTCGGGCATCTTCAAGTCCGGCGACCCCGCCAAGCGCGCCGCCGCCATCGTCAAGGCCACCACGTTCTACGACGACCCCGACGTGATCGCCAAGGTCTCGCGCGGTCTGGGCGAGGCGATGGTCGGCATCAACGTCGACGACATCCCGGTGCCGCACCGCCTCGCCGAGCGCGGCTGGTAGACCTCTCCCGGAAGATTCAAGAAGCCGTCGAGAGCGGCGTGCCGGCCGGCGACTGCCGGAGGTGAGGCGAGACGCTCGGCTGGGACATCCCAGCCGAGCGTTCTGCGTGTACGGCTCCTTTTCGGCGTTATGCCGGAATTGTTCTGACCGGGGGGGTGATGCCGCCTTTTGGGGGACCGATATCGTTCCGCGGATCTTTACTGTGCCGTCACGATCGATCGTCAGGCTGCGGGCGTCCCGCCTCCGATCGTCACAGGGAGCCCAATTGCCCGGCCTCGATCGTCGTGCCTTCCTCGTCACCGGACTCGCCGCGGGCGCCGTCGCCGCGCTCCCCGCCGCCGCCTCGGCGGCCCCCGCGCCCACGCCTGAGGCGGCGGGCGAACCGGCCTCCCGCGGCCCGCGTTCCGACCCGTTCACGCTCGGCGTGGCCTCGGGCGACCCCGACCACGCCGGCTTCGTGATCTGGACCCGCCTCGCCCCGCAGCCGCTGGCCGAGGACGGGCTCGGCGGCATGCCGCAGCGGACGTTCGCCGTGCAGTGGCAGGTCTACGCCGACGAGCGCTGCCGCCACGTGGTGCGGGCGGGTGTGGCCGAGGCGAGCCCGGAACGGGGGCACAGCGTCCACGTCGAGGTGGACCACCTGGAGCCCGGCAGGGAGTACTGGTACCGCTTCCGCCTCGGGCCGTACGTCTCACCGGCCGGAAGGGCCCTGACCGCGCCGCACCCCCTGACGTTCGGCGGCCCGCTCACGATGGCCTTCGTGTCCTGCGCGCAGTACGAGCACGGCTACTTCACCTCCTACCGGCGCCTGGCCGAGGACCACCCGGACCTGGTCCTCCACCTGGGCGACTACCAGTACGAGTACACCAAGAACACCTACGTCGCCCCCGGCGGCAACGTACGCGACCACGAGGGGCCGGAGACGGTGACGCTGGCGGACTACCGCCGGCGGCACGCGCAGTACAAGACCGACCCCGACCTGCAGGCCGCGCACGCCGGCGCGCCGTGGCTGGTCGTCTTCGACGACCACGAGGTGGACAACAACTGGGCCGACGAGATGCCGGAGCGCCCGGAGGAGCAGCCCACCTTCCTCGAACGCCGGGCCGCCGCCTTCCGCGCCTACTACGAGAACATGCCGCTGCGCCGCACCTCGGTGCCGCGCGGCGTCGACATGCAGCTCTACCGGCGCGTCAGGTGGGGGGCGATGGCGAACTTCCACATGCTCGACACCCGGCAGTTCCGCGACGACCAGGGCTGCGGCGACGGCTACAAGGACTGCCCCGCGGCGGTCGACCCGGCCCGCTCGATCATGGGCTTCGAGCAGGAGGCGTGGCTGCTCGACGGGTTCCGGCGCTCGCGGGCGCGCTGGGACGTCATCGGCCAGCAGGTCTTCTTCGCCCAGCGCGACAACAACGCCGGACCGGCGAAGATCACCAGCCAGGACGCCTGGGACGGCTACGTCGCGTCGCGGCGGCGGGTCACCCAGGGCTGGATCGACGCCGGCGTGCGCAACCCCGTCGTGCTCACGGGGGACGTGCACGCGCACTGGGCGAGCGACCTGAAGCTGGACTACGACGACCCGACCGGTCCCACGGTCGGATCCGAGCTGGTGACGACCTCCATCAGCACCACCGGCGACGGTGCCGACTCCGACCCGGCGGCGCACCCGTTCCTGCAGATCAACCCGCACCTGAAGTTCTACAACAACCAGCGCGGCTACGTCCTGACCACGATCGACAGGGACGCGCTGACCGCCGACTTCAGGGTGGTGCCCGTCGTCTCGGTCCCCGGCTCCGAGGTGCACACCCGGGCGACGTTCGTGATCGAGGACAGGGTGCCCGGCGTGCAGCGGACCTACCTGCGCCCGCTCGACCCCGCGATCGCGGCGCGGCGTGAGATGACGGCCGAGGACATGGCGGAGGCGACCGTGCGGCAGGAGACCGAGCGCCCCTGACCTCGCGCTCAGGCGGGCGGCGTCCCCTTTCCGGGGCGCCGCCCGCTTCGACTGCCGCCGACCGGCCACCGTTATCGTGACCTGCTATGACGACCGACGACACCGGACGGCTCGCCGAGAACCTGTCACGTGAGCTGCGCCACATCGTGATGCTGCTGCGCCGTACGACGGCGGGGCAGCCGGTCACCGCCCAGCAGTACTCCGTGCTCGGCTCCCTGGAGGACGGCGCGCGCCGGATGACCGAGCTGGCCGAGGAGCACGGCGTGCAGCTGCCGACGATGAGCGTGCAGGTCAACCGCCTGGAGGAGGCTGGCCTCGTCGCGCGGGGCACCGACGCCTCCGACGCGCGGGTGCGCACCGTCGAGCTGACGGGCGAGGGCCGCGACCGCCTCCGGGCCGTACGGCAGGCCAGGATCGCCTATCTTTCCGGCCGGCTGGGCGCGCTGACCCCCGAGGAGCGCTCGGCCATCGCCCGCGCCCTTCCCGCCCTGGCCAAGCTGGGTCGTGTCTGATTTATCGTTTTGGGCGCGCAAGACCGCGGCCATACCCTGAACAGGGCCACCACAGGAAGGGAAACCGTGACGTCCGCACCCAAGATCGGCGTGCTCGCCCTGCAGGGCGACGTGCGCGAGCACATCCGCGCTCTGGAGGAGTCGGGCGCGACCGCCACGCCGGTGCGCAGGCAGGAGGAGCTCGCCGCGGTGGACGCGCTGGTCGTCCCGGGCGGGGAGTCGACCACGATGTGGAAGCTCGCCACCACCTTCGAGCTGCTCGAACCGCTCCGGCTGCGGATCAAGGAGGGCATGCCCGCCTACGGCTCGTGCGCCGGGATGATCATGCTGGCCGACCGGATCGAGGGCGGCATCGAGGGTCAGGAGACGCTGGGCGGCATCGACATGGTGGTCCGCCGCAACGCCTTCGGCCGCCAGGTCGACTCGTTCGAGGCCGATCTCGACTTCGCCGGGCGCGGGACGATCAGGGCCGTGTTCATCCGCGCGCCCTGGGTCGAGTCCGTGGGGCCCGATGTGAAGGTGCTGGGCCGCACCGAAGCTGGGGATAGGATCGTCGCGGTCCGACAGGGACCGTTGCTCGCGACGTCCTTCCACCCGGAGCTGACCGGCGACGCGCGGGTGCACTCGTATTTTGTCGAAATGGTGAGGGAGCTCTAGGCGATGTCCGGCCACTCCAAATGGGCGACGACGAAGCACAAGAAGGCGGCGCTGGACTCCAAGCGCGGCAAGCTTTTCGCCAAGCTCATCAAGAACATCGAGGTCGCGGCCAGGACCGGCGGGCCCGACCCGGACGGCAACCCCACGCTGTTCGACGCCATCACCAAGGCCAGGAAGAACTCGGTCCCGATCGACAACATCGAGCGGGCCCGCAAGCGCGGCGGCGGCCTGGAGGCCGGCGGCGCCGACTGGCAGACGATCATGTACGAGGGCTACGCCCCCGGCGGCGTCGCGGTCCTCATCGAGTGCCTCACCGACAACCGCAACCGCGCGGCGTCCGAGGTGCGCGTGGCGCTGACCCGCAACGGCGGCTCGCTCGCCGACCCCGGCTCGGTGTCGTACATGTTCAACCGCAAGGGCGTCGTGATCGTCCCCAAGGGCTCGCTGACCGAGGACGACGTGCTCATGGCCGTCCTCGACGCGGGGGCCGAGGAGGTCAACGACCTCGGCGAGAACTTCGAGGTGGTCTGCGAGGCCTCCGACCTCATCCCGGTGCGCAAGGCGCTGCAGGACGCGGGCATCGACTACGAGTCGGCCGAGATGAGCTTCGTCCCCACGCTCAACGTCCCTCTCGACGAGGATGGCGCCCGCAAGGTCTTCAAGCTCATCGACGCGCTCGAGGACAGCGACGACGTGCAGAACGTGTGGGCGAACTTCGACGTGAGCGACGAGGTCATGGAGAAGGTCGAAGCCTGACGCCGGAGCCGGGCACGGGCCCTCGGCCCCAGGGAGGCACGGGCCCTCGGCCCCAGGGAGGCACGGGCCCTCGGCCCCAGGGCGGCGAGGGGGCGGAAAACCGGTGGCAGAGTCCGCCGGGGCCCGCATAGCTTGGCCGGTTGTGGAAATCCGTCATCTCACCAGCGACGATCTGGACGCCGTCCTCGACAACCGCAGGCGCGCCTTCGGCCCCTTGTCCGGCGGCGGCGCCGAGACCTGGCGCAAGCTCGTCTCCCCGATGCTGCCCGAGGGCCGTTACCTGGGCGCCTTCGACGGCTCCCGCCTTCTCGGCACCGCCAGGGTCAACCCGTACGTCCAGTGGTGGCACGGCCGCCCGCAGTCGATGGGCGGCGTGGCGAGCGTGACGGTGGCGCCGGAGGACCGCGGCAGGGGAGTGGGCCGGGCGCTCATGGACGCGGTGGTCGAGCGCTGCGCGGAGCTCGGCCACGCGGTCTCCGCGCTCTACCCGGCCACCACGCCGCTGTACCGCAGCGCGGGCTACGAGCACGCCGGCGTGCTCCACCGGATCACCGTGCCCGCCGAGGCGCTGCGTACGCTGGGCGGCCCCGGCGGCCCCGGCGGCGCTGTCAACGGCGTCGACGCGGTCAAGCTGCGCCGGATGGGCCCCGCCGACGCGGCCGAGCTCGTGGCCCTGATCGGCCGGGTGCACGCCGCCACCCGCGCGAGCGGGCCGCTGTGCTTCGACGAACGGACCTGGCGGCTGTGGCTGGAGGACGACGACGACTTCTGCTACCTGGCCGACGACGGGTTCGTCGTCTACCGGTGGAGCGACGGGGACATCGAGGTCGACAACCTGCTGGCGGGGTCGGAGGCGACGGCCCGGGCCCTGTGGTCGATGGTCGGCAGCGCCTCGTCCGTCGCGAAGTCGGTGACCGCCTGCGTCGACCCGGCCGACCCGGTTCTCTGGATGCTGCGGGAGCGGTCGAAGGACGAGGTCAGCCAGACCCGGTGGATGTTCCGGCTGATCGACCTGCCCGCCGCGGTCGAGGGGCGCGGTTTCCCCGCAGGGGTGTCCGTCGAGACCCCCGTCGAGGTGACCGACTCCCGGCGCCCGGGCAACACGGGCACGTGGCTGCTGCGGGTGGACGGCGGCTCCGGCTCGGTGACGCGGCGGGACGCGGCGCGTGGTGAGGGGGCACACGGGGACGCGACGCGGCTCACGATCGGCGGGATGTCCGCGCTGTTCGCCGGCGTGCCCACGGCCACGCTCCGCCGCGCCGGCCTGCTGACCGGCGGCTCTCCCGAGGCCGACGACGCGCTGGACGCCGCGTTCGGCTGCGCCGCGTACATGGTCGACTACTTCTGACGCACCCGCGCGGCCGCTGATCGCGATAGAGTGACCGACCGAACAGATGTTCGGCGCAGTGGCGGCCGCGCCGTGGCCGCGCCGCCGGGATCAGGGAGGCGTGCCGGTGCGGTTGCCCCAACTGCGGGTGATGGGCGTGGACCCGGGGCTGACGCGGTGCGGCCTCGGCGCCGTGGAGGGCCGTCCTGGCGCGCCGCTGAGCCTGCTGTCGGTCGGGGTGGTCCGCACCCCGGCCGACGACGACATCGGGTCCCGGCTGGTCGTCATCGAGGCGGAGATCGAGCGCTGGCTCGACGAGATCAGGCCCGACGCGGTCGCCGTCGAGCGGGTCTTCGCCCAGCACAACGTCCGCACGGTCATGGGGACGGCCCAGGCGTCGGCCGTCGCGATCGTCTGCGCGGCCCGGCGGGGGCTGCCGGTCGCGCTGCACACGCCGAGCGAGGTCAAGGCCGCCATCACGGGCAACGGCAACGCCGACAAGAAGCAGGTCGGCACGATGGTCACCCGGCTGCTGCGGCTCGACGCCATGCCCAAGCCGGCGGACGCGGCCGACGCGCTCGCCCTGGCCATCTGCCACGTCTGGCGCGGCGGCGTGCAGCACCGCCTGGCCGACGCCCTGGCCCGGGCCCGTTCCGGGGGTGCGGGCACTACTGGCACCACTGGCACTGGGGGCTCTGGTAGGACTGGGAGGCCCGGCGACGTCGCGGCCGGGCGTCCGGACCGGGGAGGGGACACGCGGTGATCGCATCCGTTGCGGGGCAGGTGGCGGCGATCGGGGCCGACAGCGCCGTGGTCGAGGTGGGCGGAGTCGGGATGCTCGTCCACTGCACCCCGGGCACCCTGGCCGGGCTGCGCGTCGGCGAACCCGCCCGGCTGTCCACCTCGCTCGTCGTCCGCGAGGACTCGCTCACGCTGTACGGCTTCGCCTCCGACGACGAGCGCACGGTCTTCGAGCTGCTCCAGACGGCCAGCGGGGTCGGGCCGCGCCTGGCCCTGGCCATGCTCGCGGTCCACGCGCCCAACGCGCTGCGGGTCGCGGTGGCGAGCGGCGACATCAAGGCCCTGACGATGGTGCCCGGCATCGGCCAGAAGGGCGCGCAGCGCATCGTGCTCGAACTCAAGGACAAGCTCGGCACCCCGGCCGCGGCCGTCGACGCCGCGATCAACGGCGCGGCGGCGCCGCCCGTCTGGCGCGACCAGGTCCACTCGGGACTGGTCGGGCTCGGCTACTCGTCACGGGACGCCGACGAGGCGGTCGCGGCGGTCAGCGCGGAGGCCGAGGCGGAGGTCGCGGCCGGCCGCACCCCGCAGGTGGCCGCGCTGCTCAAGTCCGCCCTGCGCGCGCTGAGCGCGCGGTGACCGCGTGACTGGCTGACGGTTCGATGAAAGTTTCACCGGGAAGCGGACGGGTCCCGGCAGGCCGAGCGGATGGTGTCGAGTGAGCTTCGAGCGGGATCTCGTGTCGCCGGAACCGGAGGGCGACGAGCGGGTGATCGAGGCCGCGCTGCGTCCCCGGCGCCTGGACGAGTTCATCGGGCAGGGCCGGGTGCGCGAGCAGCTGTCGCTGGTGCTGGAGAGCGCCCTGCGCCGCAACCGCCCGCCCGACCACGTCCTGATGAGCGGCGGCCCCGGGCTCGGCAAGACGACGCTCGCCATGATCATCGCCTCCGAGCTGGGCGCGCCGCTGCGGATGACCTCAGGCCCGGCGCTGGAGCGCGCGGGCGACCTCGCCGCGATCCTGTCCACGCTGACCGAGGGCGAGGTCCTGTTCATCGACGAGATCCACCGCATGGCCCGGCCGGCGGAGGAGATGCTCTACCTCGCCATGGAGGACTTCCGGGTCGACATCGTCGTGGGCAAGGGTCCCGGCGCCACCTCGATCCCCCTCGACATCGCCCCGTTCACGCTGGTCGGAGCAACCACCCGGGCGGGGTTGCTGCCCGCGCCGCTGCGTGACAGGTTCGGCTTCACCGCCCACATGGACTTCTACGAGGTGGCCGAGCTGGAGCGGGTGCTGCGGCGCTCCGCCCGGCTGCTGTCGGTGGAACTGCCGGACGAGGGCGCCCACGAGATCGCCCGCCGCTCGCGCGGCACGCCCCGGATCGCCAACCGCCTGCTCCGGCGGGTGCGCGACTTCGCCGAGGTCCGCGCGGAGGGCGTGGTCACCAGGGAGGTCGCGGCGGCGGCGCTCAACCTGTACGAGGTCGACGCCGAGGGGCTCGACCGGCTCGACCGGGCCGTGCTCGAGGCGCTGCTGCGCAAGTTCGGCGGCGGCCCGGTGGGCCTGTCGACGCTCGCGGTGGCCGTGGGGGAGGAGCCGGAGACCGTCGAGGTCGTGGCCGAGCCCTTCCTGGTGCGTCAGG
Organism: Microbispora sp. NPDC046933; assembly: GCF_040644635.1. Taxonomy (NCBI): domain Bacteria; kingdom Bacillati; phylum Actinomycetota; class Actinomycetes; order Streptosporangiales; family Streptosporangiaceae; genus Microbispora; species Microbispora sp. NPDC046933. The sequence continues at coordinate 102,482 of NZ_JBEYWW010000024.1, forward strand.
GGCTGCTGGCCCGCACCCCGAGGGGCCGCGTCGCCACCGCCGCCGCGTGGACGCACCTCGGCCTGACTCCGCCTCCTGACGCCGTCGGCTCGGTGGCGGTGCCCACGCTCTTCGACGAGGCCTGAGCGCTCCCGGGCGGCGGCGCGGAGGCTGGAAGGGGAAACCGGGGCAAATAGGTAACAGACCGATTGCGAAGCCCATTAAACGGGAACTTTCCTGCCCGCCGGGCCGTGGGTTCGTTGCCGGGCTTCTGCGGGCTCGCATACACTTCGTGGCTTGACTGGCCGCTCACGCCGACACGAGAAGCGTCGCGGTGGCCCGCGTGAGAAGCGCACAAGACCTCCGGCGTCAGGCCGGTTCATCACGTTACGGAAGGGTGGCCCCCGTGGGTAACAGCCCGCTTGGGACGTTCCTGCCACTGATCTTGCTGGTAGTGGTGTTCTACTTCCTCCTGATCCGCCCCCAGCGCAAGCGGCAGCAGGAGCAGATCCAGATGCAGAACTCCCTCACCCCGGGCGTCCGGGTCATGACCACGACAGGCCTGTTCGCGACGGTCGTCGCCCTCCAGGACGACGACGTCGTGCTGGAGGTGGCCCCCGGCGTCGAGACCCGCTGGGCCAAGGCGGCGATCGGCCGGGTGATCACTCCTGTGGACGAGGTGACGGGCGGGGAGGCCGAAGAGACCGTGACGGATGGTCCCGACACGGGGAACGGTGACGATACAAGCACCAAGCAGTCCTGAGTGGCCTGATCACAACCTTTCGACGAAAGAACTGACCTCCAGTGGCCCCACCGACCAGTAGCCAGAGCAAGCCTGGACGCACACTCCTGCTGCTCCTTGTGCTCATCCTCGTCATGGGCGCGACGGTCGCCCTCCAGAAGGCGTTCACTCCCAAGTTCGGCCTCGACCTCGCGGGCGGCACCACCGTGACGCTCTCGCCGGTCACGGCGAACGGGAAGGCGCCGTCGCAGGAGAGCCTCGACCGTGCCGTGACGATCATCCGGCAGCGCGTCAACGGCACCGGCATCTCCGACGCCCAGGTCGCGAAGTCGAACGAGAACATCGTGATCCAGATTCCGGGAGCGGGCCGAGACGAGGCGCTCCGGCTGGTGTCGACCACCGCCGAACTGCGCATGCGGCAGGTGCTCGCGGTGGCCGCCGCCCAGGCGCCGCCGGCTCAGGTGCCCACGGCGGCGCCCACGCCCAGCGGTTCGGCCGCGGCGACGCCGGCGGCCACTCCGGCCAAGTCCACGCCGGCCAGGGAGAGCACCGCCCCGAACGGGAACGCGACCCCGGCGGGCCGTGCCCTGTCGAAGGCGCTGACCGCGCCGTCGCCGGAGCCGAGCACCTCGACGAGGGCCACGACCCACCACAGGGCGGGCGCCGGGACCGCCCGGGGCGCCCGGGCCAAGGCGTCGCCCTCGGCGGCTCCCAGCCCCACGCCGACGGCGAGCCCGGAGGACAACAGCGACCCACTGGCCGGTCAGGACACCAGCGGCATCGACCCGGCGCTGCTCGCCGAGTTCCGCAAGATCGACTGCACCGCGAAGAACCGCGGCCAGGGCGCCATCGACGACCCGAACAAGCAGATCGTCGCCTGCAGCGACGACGGCTCGGCGCGGTACATCCTGGACAAGGCCGCGGTGCAGGGCACCGAGATCAGCGGCGCGCAGGCGGGCACCGACCCCACCACCGGTGAGTGGATCGTCCAGGTCGACTTCAAGTCGAAGGGCGCCACGCTGTTCGCCGACATCACCCGGCGCATCACCAGCCTGCCGGCCCCGCGCAACCAGCTCGCCAACGTGCTGGACGGCGTGGTCATCGTCGCTCCGACGATCGAGGAGGCCATCCCCGGCGGCAGCGCCCGCATCTCCGGCAGTTTCACCCAGAAGACCGCCACCGAGCTGGCCGACCAGCTCAAGTACGGCGCGCTGCCGCTGAAGTTCCAGCAGAGCTCCGTCGTCTCGGTCTCCTCGACCCTCGGCCAGGACCAGCTTCACGGCGGTCTGATCGCCGGCGCGCTCGGCCTGATCGTCGTCGTGATCTACCTGCTGCTCTACTACCGCGGCCTGGGGCTCATCGGCATGGCCAGCCTGTGCGTGGCCACGGTGTTCACATACCTGACGGTGGACGTGCTGAGCCACAACGCCGGCTTCCGGCTCTCGCTGCCGCACATCATCGGTCTGGTGGTCTCGATCGGCATCACCGCGGACTCGTTCATCGTCTACTTCGAACGGATCCGCGACGAGATCAAGGAGGGTCACCGCACGCTGCGCTCGGCGGTGGAGGTGGCCTGGCGGCGCGCCCGGCGGACCATCCTGGTCGCCGACGCCGTCATGTTCATCGCCGCGGTGGTGCTCTACTTCCTCGCGGTCGGCGACGTCGCCGGCTTCGCGTTCGCGATGGGCCTGACGACGCTCATCGACATCGTGGTGGTGTTCCTGTTCACCAAGCCGCTGATGTCCCTCGTGGCGCGGTTGCGGTTCTTCTCGAAGGGCCACAAGCTGTCCGGACTCGACGCGGAGCGCATGGGCCGCACCAGCCCCGCCGAGCAGACCCTGCAGGAGGCGTGATGCCCGGAGTGATCAGCCGCCTCTACCGCGGCGACATCAACATCGACTTCGTCGGCAAGCGCAAGATCTGGTACGGCCTGTCGGTGTTCCTGCTGGCCGTCTCCATCCTGGGCCTGGCGCTGAACGGGCTGAACCTGGGCGTGGAGTTCCGCGGCGGCTCCGTCTTCGACTTCAAGCGCACTCCCGGCTCCAGCATCGAGCAGGTGCGCGAGACCGTCGCGGACGTCGGAGTCCACCAGGTCATCGTGCAACAGGCCGGGCCGAACTGGCGGGTCACCACCGAGAGCCTCAAGGGCGACGAGGTGACCAAGGTCCAGCAGACGGTCGCCCGGAAGTACGGCATCCAGGAGGAGCAGGTCAGCTCCCAGGTCATCGGCGCGACCTGGGGTGGCGAGGTCTCCCAGAAGGCCTGGATCGGTCTCGCGGTCTTCATGATCGCGATCATGCTGTACCTGTCGGTGGCCTTCGAGTGGCGGATGGCGCTCGCGGCGATCGTCGCCCTCGTCCACGACCTCGTGATCACGGCAGGCGTCTACGCCTGGTCGGGCTTCGAGGTCACCCCGGCCACCATGCTCGGCTTCCTCACGATCCTCGGTTACTCGTTGTACGACGCGGTCGTCGTCTTCGACATGATCAAGGAGGTCACGGGCAAGCTCGGCACGAGCGCGAAGATGACCTACACGCAGGCCGCCAACAACGCGCTCAGCCACACGCTGATCCGGTCGCTGAACACCTCGCTGGTGGCGATCCTGCCGGTGGCGGCGATCCTGTTCATCGGCACCACGCTGCTCGGCGCCGGCACGCTGAAGGACCTGTCGCTGGCCCTGTTCGTCGGCATGATCGTCGGCACCTACTCGTCCCTGTGCGTGGCGACGCCGATCCTGGTCACGCTCAAGGAGCGGGAGCCCAAGTGGCAGGCGCTGGCCCAGCGGGTGCACGCCAAGCAGGTCTCCGCCGCCAAGGCAGCCGCCAAGGAGCCCGTCTCCGCCGGCTCGCAGAACGTCACCACGACGGCCGCGGACAAGCGCAAGAAGCGCTGACCCCGTCCCGTCGCAGGCGCCCCCGGAACCCGCCCGGTTCCGGGGGCGCCGTCGTGTTCCGGTCTCCCGCTAGGGTGAGCGTCGTGACTGACTGGACGGCTCTCATCAGGGATGTCCCGGACTACCCCAAGCCGGGCATCCTCTTCAAGGACATCACCCCGCTGCTGGCCGACCACGCGGCCTTCACCCAGGTCGTGGACGAACTCGGGGACGGCCTGGCGTTCGACAAGGTGGTCGGCATCGAGGCGCGGGGCTTCATCCTCGCCGCGCCGGTGGCCTACCACAGCGGCGCAGGGTTCGTACCAGTGCGTAAAAAGGGCAAATTGCCCGCCGACACGTACGAGGCGTCCTATGATCTGGAGTACGGCTCCGCGACGATCGAGGTGCACGCCGACGCCTTCGAGCCCGGCGACCGGGTCCTGATCGTGGACGACGTCCTCGCCACGGGCGGCACGGCCCGGGCGGCCGTGGAGCTGGTCAGGAGGACGGGCGCGGAGGTCGTGGCCGCGTCCTTCCTGATGGAGCTGTCCTTCCTCTCCGGCCGCGACCGGCTGCCGGGCCTGGACGTCCGCACCCTGCTCGCCGTCTGAGCCGCGCGGGCCGGTCAGGGGGCACGTGGCCGAGAGTGCTGTGGCAGCACGGATACACTGTGGAATCTGGACTCGACGTAAGGAGTCTGTGTGCCCCGTGATGTGGTCGTGCCCGACAGCGCGCGGGTCGATCGCGGAGTGATCTCCCGCGACGCCCCCGAGCCCGTCGCAGACGTGCCCCCTGACGCGGCGCGCGACCCGGCGGCGGGCCCGGAGGACAGGCCGGCTTCGGCCACGCGACGGAGGCTCGCCCGTTTCGGGGGGCAGTGGGGTGCTATGAATCCGGTGTTGGAACCGCTCTTCAAGACGGTCCGTGCCACCCATCCCAAAGCCGACCTGCGGCTGATCGAGCGCGCGTACGACGTCGCCGCCTACCACCACCGGGATCAGAAGCGCAAGAGCGGCGACCCGTACATCACCCACCCGCTCGCGGTGGCGACGATCCTGGCGGAGCTGGGCACGGACGACGAGACGCTGTGCGCCGCCCTGTTGCACGACACGGTCGAGGACACCGCCTACAGCCTCGACGAGTTACGAGCCGACTTCGGCGACAACATCGCGTTGCTCGTCGACGGCGTGACCAAGCTCGACAAGGTGAAGTTCGGCGACGCGGCGCAGGCGGAGACCGTGCGCAAGATGGTCGTCGCGATGTCGCGCGACATCCGCGTGCTGGTGATCAAGCTGGCCGACCGGCTGCACAACATGCGGACCATGCGCTACATGCCCGAGCACAAGCGCCAGCAGAAGTCCCGCGAGACGCTGGAGATCTTCGCGCCGCTGGCCCACCGGCTCGGCATGAACACCATCAAGTGGGAGCTGGAGGACCTCGCGTTCGCCATGCTCTACCCCAAGCGGTACGACGAGATCGCCCGGATGGTGTCGGAGCGCGCGCCGCGCCGCGACCTGTTCCTGCACGAGGTCATCGAGAAGGTCTCCGCCGACCTGCGTGAGGCGAAGATCAAGGCGACCGTGCGGGGCCGTCCCAAGCACTACTACTCGATCTACCAGAAGATGATCGCCAAGGGCGTGGCCTTCGACGACATCTACGACCTGGTGGGCATCCGCGTCCTGGTCGACACGGTCCGCGACTGCTACGCCGCGCTCGGAACGATCCACGCTCAGTGGAAGCCGGTGCCGGGGCGGTTCAAGGACTACATCGCCATGCCCAAGTTCAACATGTACCAGTCGCTCCACACGACGGTCATGGGACCCGAGGGCAAGGCCATCGAGCTGCAGATCCGCACGCGGGCCATGCACAACCGCGCCGAGTACGGCGTGGCCGCGCACTGGAAGTACAAAGAGGAGATGACCGGGGCGGGCCCCGGCAAGGTCAAGCAGGTCAACGACATGGCCTGGCTGCGGCAGCTGCTCGACTGGCAGAAGGAGACCTCCGACCCCGGGGAGTTCCTGGAGTCGCTGCGCTTCGACCTGTCGGTGTCGGAGGTGTTCGTCTTCACCCCGCGCGGCCAGGTGATCGCCCTGCCCGAGGGCGCCACCCCGGTCGACTTCGCGTACGCCGTGCACACCGAGGTCGGCCACCGATGTATCGGCGCGCGGGTGAACGGCAGGCTGGTCCCGCTGGAGTCCCGCCTCGGCAACGGCGACACCGTGGAGATCTTCACCTCGAAGTCGCCCGACGCGGGGCCGTCGAGGGACTGGCTCAAGTTCGTCAAGAGCGGCCGGGCCCGCAACAAGATCCGCCAGTGGTTCACCAAGGAGCGCCGCGAGACCGCCATCGAGGCGGGCAAGGAGGCGATCGGGCGGGCCATGCGCAAGCAGGGCCTGCCGCTGCAGCGGCTGATGTCCGGCGAGGCGCTGCTGGCCCTGGCCAGGGACCTGCGCTACGCCGACGTCTCGGCCCTGTACGCCGCCGTCGGCGAGGGGCACCTCACCGCACAGTCGGTCGTGGACAAGCTCGTACAGGCCCTGGGCGGCGTCGAGGGGGCCGAGGAGGACATCGCCGAGGCCCAGGTCCCCACGCGGCTCAAGGGCCGTCTGAGGGCCAACTCGAACGCCGGCGTGATCGTCGCGGGCGACCCGGACGTGTGGGTCCGGCTGTCGCGCTGCTGCACCCCGGTGCCGGGGGACGAGATCGTCGGGTTCGTGACGCGGGGGCACGGCGTCTCCGTCCACCGCACCAACTGCCCGAACGTCGAGCAGCTGAGCAACCATCCCGACCGGCTGGTGGAGGTCTCCTGGTCGCCCGGGGACGACTCTGTGTTCCTCGTCGCCATCCAGGTGGAGGCGCTCGACCGGCCCCGCTTGCTGTCGGACGTCACGCGGACCCTGTCCGACCAGCACGTGAACATCCTGTCGGCCTCGGTGACGACCAGCCGCGACCGGGTGGCGATCAGCAAGTTCACCTTCGAGATGGGCGACCCCAAGCACCTCGGCCACGTGCTCAAGGCGGTGCGCAACGTCGCGGGCGTCTACGACGTCTACCGCGTGACCAGCTGACGGCCCCGCCCGGCCGCAACCACGGCCCGGCGGGCCGATGGCCGGACGGCCCCTGCCCTGCGGCGGGGCGTCCTCAGGAATCCGCGGATATGCGAATCCCGGCGTGACACGAGGTCACGCCGGGATCCTGGGATGGTCCTCCGGGCCGGTCAGGAGAACTCGGCGAGCGTGCGTTCGGCCTCCTGGAGCCAGGAGCGGCGGGCGGCCAGGGCCTCCTCCGTCTCCTTGACGTCCTTGTCCCGGCCGGCCGTCTGGGCCTTGGCCAGCCGCGTCTCCAGCTGGTCGATGGACCTGCGGAGCTGGTTGACCGTGTCCTGGGCGCGGGCCCTGGCCTCGGGGTTGGAGCGCTTCCACTCGGTCTCCTCGGCCCTGCGGACCGCGTCGTCGACCTTGCGCAGCCCGCCCTCCAGGCGGTCGCGCTGGTCGCGCGGCACCGGGCCCGCGGCCTCCCAGCGCTCCAGGATGCCCCGCAACGCCGTACGGGCGGCCCGCGCGTCGGTGACCGGCAGCAGCTTGTCGGCCTCGGCCAGCAGCGCCTCCTTCACCTCCGCGTTGGCCGCGAAGGAGGCGTCCCGCTCCGCGAACACCGCCGAGCGGGCCTGGAAGAACTGGTCCTGGGCGCCCTTGAAACGCGCCCACAGCTCGTCCTCGACCTCACGGGAGGCGCGTCCCGCGGCCTTCCACTGGCGCATCAGCTCCCGGTAGGCCGCCGCGGTGGCGTTCCACTCCGTCGAGTCCGCCAGCGCCTCCGCCTCGCTCACGATGCGCTCCTTGGCGTCGCGCACCGCGTCGCGCTGCTGGTCGAGCGAGGAGAAGTACGCCTTGCGCCGCTTGGCGAAGGCCGTACGGGCCGTGGACAGCCTCTTCCACAGCGTGGCCTCGGTGGCCCGGTCGACCCGCTCCGCGGCCTTCCACTCCTCGACGAGCTGCCGCAGCCGCTCGCCGCCGGACTTCCAGTGCGTCGTCTCCTCGGCGATGCGCTCGGCCTCGGCGACGATGCGCTCCTTGACCTCGCGCGCGTGCGCCCGGGCCTGGTCGCGTGCCGCCCGCAGCTCCTCGCGCCGCTTGCCGACCAGCTCGGTCAGCGCCGTCAGCCGGTCCTGCAGCGAGCCGAGGTCGCCGACCGCGTGCGCCTCGGCCACCGTCTCCCGCAGCTTGGCGATGCTCGCCTCGGCCTGGGCCGGCGCGAGGTCGGTGCCGCGCACCCGCTGCTCCAGGAGCTGCACCTGGCCCGCCAGCTCGTCGAACTTCCGGCGGTAGTAGGCCAGCGCCTCCTCCGGCTCACCGGCCTGCCAGGACCCGACGGCCCGTTCTCCCTCAGCCGTACGCACGTAGACGGTGCCGTCCTCGTCTACCCGGCCCCACGGGTCGGTGCTCACCGTGTCCTCCCGCACTTGAATCAGCCTCCAGGGCTCGATGTGCCCTTGGTTGTATTACGTCAGCTCTTGCTGGTGATTGTCACGTCTTTGATGACCACGGGCTGCTTCGGGGCACCAGTGCCGTCCCCGCCGGCACTGGGGATGACGCCCTTCTTGGCGACCTTGTCCACGATTTCGAGTCCTTTGGTCACCGTACCGAAAGGCGTGTAGTCGGGCGTCAGCCCGGTGTCCCCGAACACGATGAAGAACTGGCTTCCGTTGGTGTTCGGGCCGCTGTTCGCCATCGCGATCACGCCCCGCGTGTACTTCGCGCCCGTCAGGTTCTCGTTGGCGAAGCGGTAGCCGGGGCCGCCCTGGCCGTCGGTCGGGTTCTTGCCGTCGGCCTTGGCCAGCGGGTCGCCGCACTGCAGGATCGGGAAGCTCGTGCCCATCCGGTGGCACTTCGTGTTGTCGAAGTAGTCCTTGGAGGCCAGGAACCTGAACGAGTTGACCGTGCAGGGCGCCTTCTCGCTGTCCAGCCGCGCGACGATGTCGCCGAGGTTGGTCTTGATGGTCATGGTCGCCGGGGCGGTGCTCACCTTCTCCGGCGGCATGCCCACGTTCTTGACCTGCCCGCCGCTCTCGTCCGTGACGTAGCCGCAGGTGCCCTTGGCCGGGTCGTACGGCTTGGGCTCGGCCACGGCGGGCTTGATGCTCGCCGACGGCGACGCGGCCGCCGTGGCGTCGCTGTCGTCGCGACCGAGAAGGGTCGTCGCCGCCACCACGCCGCCGATCACCACCACCACGGCCGCGGTGGTGCCGATGATCGCGGTGCGCCGCGACTTCTGCTCGCGTTCCGCGCGTGCCCGCAGCTGCCGTTCGTAGTGTTCCCGGGCCAGCTGCTTCTGCCGGTCCTTGCCGGTGACCACTTCGACCTCCCGACTTTCCTGTTTCCCATGGTCGTACGCCCGGACGCGATCTCGCCGGCGCGTGCCCGCCACACCCGGGAGGTGCTCCGGGAACGGCGGCCCGTTCTATAGCATCCGGCTCGACTGCTCCAAGAATGACTATTGAGGTGGGCGAATCGTATCGGCTGACGGGTATTGGTTCGCAGCCTGCCGACCCGCACCGGTACCCTTCGGTTACATTCGCTCGCGCAATCCTTGATTGATCCGTAGAGACGCAGAGGCCGCTTCCGTGCTCGTCGCCGGGTTTCCCGCAGGGTCGTTCCAGACCAACTGTTACGTCGTCGCTCCCGCAGCAGGCGAGGAGTGCGTGGTCATCGACCCAGGTCAGGACGCCGTGGAGGATCTCGACGCGCTGCTGCGCGAGCATCGGCTGAAGCCGGTCGCGGTGCTGCTCACCCACGGCCACATCGACCACGTGTGGTCGGTGGCCCCGGTGTGCGGCGCCCGCGACGTGCCCGCGTGGATCCACCCGGAGGACCGCGACCTGCTGTCGGACCCGGCGAAGGGGTTCCCGCCGCAGGCGGGCCAGGTGTTCGGCGGGCTGAAACTTTCCGAGCCGGACGACGTACGGGAGCTGGCCGACGGGGCCGTGCTGTCGCTGGCCGGGCTGGAGCTCACGGTCGAGCACAGGCCGGGCCATACCAGGGGGTCGGTGACGTTCCGGACGCCCTTCGAGGACTCCCAGGTCCTGTTCGCGGGCGACCTGCTGTTCGCCGGCTCCATCGGCCGTACCGACCTGCCCGGCGGCGACCACGCCGCCATCCTGCGCAGCCTCGCCAAGACGCTGACGCTGCCGGACGAGACCACGGTCCTGCCCGGCCACGGACCTCAGACGACCATCGGCCGCGAGCGCGCGACCAACCCCTTCCTCAGGGACGTCGCGCCGCACGCAGGCCCGACCAGGGGATTGTGATGACCTTTCAGGCGCCCAAGGGCACCTTCGACTGGATGCCCCCGCGTTCGGAGTGGGCTCTCGCCGTACGGGACGCCCTGGCCGCGCCGGCCCGCCGCGCCGGTTACGGCTACATCGAGACGCCGGCCTTCGAGGACACGGCGCTGTTCTCGCGCGGCGTCGGCGAGTCGACCGACATCGTGACCAAGGAGATGTACACGTTCACGAGCCGGGGCGGGCAGTCGCTGACGCTGCGCCCCGAGGGCACCGCGAGCGTGATGCGTGCCGTGCTCGAACACGGCCTGTACGGCGGGCCGCTGCCGATCAAGCTCTGGTACTCGGGCAGCTACTTCCGCTACGAGCGGGCCCAGGCGGGGCGCTACCGCCACTTCTCCCAGGTTGGGGCGGAGGCCCTGGGGGCCGAGGACCCGGCGCTCGACGCCGAGCTGATCGTGCTGGCGATGGACGGCTACGCCTCGCTGGGCCTGCGCGGCGTCCGGCTGCTGCTGAACTCGCTCGGCTGCAAGGAGTGCCGCCCGGCCTACCGCGCCGCGCTGCAGGACTTCCTGCGCGGCCTGGACCTCGACGAGCCGACCCGCAACCGGATCGAGATCAACCCGCTGCGCGTGCTCGACGACAAGCGCCCCGAGGTGCGCGCGCAGCTGGAGAACGCGCCGCTGGTCACCGACCACCTGTGCGGGGCCTGCAAGGCCTACCACGAGGAGGTCAGGGGCCTGCTGACGGCCGCCGGCGTGGCGTACGAGGACGACCCCCGGCTCGTGCGCGGCCTGGACTACTACACGCGTACGACCTTCGAGTTCCTGCACGACGGCCTGGGCGCCCAGTCGGCGGTCGGCGGGGGAGGGCGCTACGACGGGCTGAGCGAGCAGATCGGCGGCCCGGCGCTGCCGAGCGTGGGCTGGGCCCTCGGGGTGGACCGCACGGTGCTGGCGATGGAGGCCGAGGGCCTGCTGGCCGAGCGGCCCCGCGGCGTCGAGGTGTTCGCCGTACCGCTCGGCGAGGAGGCCAGGCGGCGCGTGTTCCCGCTCGTGAGCGAGCTGCGCCGGGCCGGTCTCGCGGTCGACATGGCCTTCGGCGGCCGTGGCGTCAAGGGCGCGATGAAGGCCGCCGACCGCAGCGGCGCGCGATACGCGCTCATCCTCGGCGACCGAGATATCGAGGCGGGAGCCGTGCAAGTGAAGGACCTGACCACAGCCGACCAGACCGCGGTTCCGCTCGCGGAGGTCGTCGAGTTCTTGAAGGGGAAACTCTCGTGATCCGCACCCACGAGGCAGGCACGCTCCGCAAGGAGCACGCGGGCCAGAAGGTGACGCTGGCCGGATGGGTGGCGCGCCGGCGCGACCACGGCGGCGTGGTCTTCATCGACCTGCGCGACGCCTCCGGCTCGGCCCAGGTGGTCTTCCGCGAGGAGGACCACGCCCACGACCTGCGCGCGGAGTACTGCGTCAAGGTCACAGGCGAGGTACGCCGGCGTCCGGCCGGCAACGAGAACCCCGATCTGCCCACGGGCGAGATCGAGGTCGTCGCCTCCGAGGTGGAGGTGCTGAGCGAGTCGGCGCCGCTGCCGTTCCCGATCGAGGGCAGCTCCGGCGTGTCGGAGGAGGCGCGGCTGAAGTACCGCTACCTCGACATCCGCCGCCAGCGGATCGCCGACGCGCTGCGGATTCGCTCGCAGGCGACCTACCTCGCCAACGAGGTCATGCGCGAGCGCGGGTTCGTCTACGTCGAGACCCCGAACCTGACCCGCTCGACGCCCGAGGGCGCCCGCGACTTCCTGGTGCCGGTACGGCTCCAGCCGGGCAACTGGTACGCCCTGCCGCAGTCGCCGCAGCTGTTCAAGCAGCTCCTCATGGTCTCCGGTCTGGAGCGCTACTACCAGCTCGCCCGCTGCTTCCGGGACGAGGACCTGCGGGCCGACCGGCAGCCCGAGTTCACCCAGATCGACATCGAGATGTCGTTCGTGGACCAGGACGACGTGATCGAGCTGGGCGAGGCGCTCATCGGGCGGATCTGGAAGGAGACGCTCGGCTACGAGCTGCCCACGCCGCTGCCCCGGATGACGTACGCCGAGGCGATGGCGCGGTACGGCTCGGACAAGCCCGACCTGCGCTTCGGCGTCGAGCTGACCGACCTCACGGACTACTTCTCCGGCACCTCGTTCCGCGTCTTCCAGGCGCCGTACGTGGGCGCGGTCGTGATGCCCGGCGGCGCCGCGCAGACCCGCAGGGAGCTCGACGCCTGGCAGGAGTGGGCCAAGTCGCGCGGCGCCCGCGGCCTGGCGTACGTGCTGGTGCAGGAGGACGGCACGCTGGGCGGCCCGGTGGCCAAGAACCTGTCGGAGACCGAGCTGGCCGGCCTCGCCGAGGCCACCGGCGCCAAGCCCGGCGACGCGGTCTTCTTCGCGGCCGGCGCGCCCGCGGCCTCCCGCGACCTGCTCGGCGCGGCCCGCCTGGAGATCGGCCGCCGCTGCGACCTGATCGACGAGTCGCAGTGGTCGTTCCTGTGGATCGTCGACGCCCCGATGTTCGAAGAGGACGGCGAGGGCGGCTGGACCCCGGTCCACCACCCGTTCACCTCCCCGAAGCCGGAGTGGGCCGAGAACTTCCAGGACCACCCCGGCGAGGCGCTCGCCTACGCGTACGACATGGTCTGCAACGGCATGGAGATCGGCGGCGGCTCCATCCGTATCCACCGCGCCGAGATGCAGCAGCGCGTGTTCGACGTGCTCGGCATCTCCAAGGAGGAGGCCGAGAGCAAGTTCGGCTGGCTGCTGGAGGCGTTCAAGTACGGCCCGCCGCCGCACGGCGGCATCGCCTACGGCTGGGACCGCGTCTGCATGCTGCTGGCGGGCGGCGAGTCGATCCGGGACGTGATCGCGTTCCCGAAGACGGCGTCCGGCTACGACCCGCTGAGCGGGGCGCCCACCCCGATCAGCCCGGAGCAGCGCAAGGAGGCAGGCGTGGACGCCACGCCGAAGGGCGACAGGCCCGAGCCCGCCGCGCAGAGCCAGTAGCTCCAACAGGACGGCCCCCGCGGCACCTCTCGGTGCCGCGGGGGCCGTCCTGTGTTCTGAGGCGGTCAGACGATGGCCAGGTCCTTGATCACGACCTTCTTCTTGGGGGCGTTGGAGCCCTCGCCCCGCACGTCGGCCGTGGGGTCGCCGTTGAAGGGGATGATGCCGCCCTTGGCGATCTTGTCGATGACGTTCATGCCCTTGCTCACGACGCCGATCATCGTGAAGGCGGCGCCCGAGGCGGTCAGCTGGGTGTTCTCGTCGGTGAACGAGATGAAGAACTGGCTGCCGTTGGAGTTGGCGTCCTCCGTGGCCTGTGCCAGCCCGACCGTGCCGCGGTTGAGCGGCATGCCGCCGAGGTTCTCGTCGTCGAACAGGTATCCCGGGCCGCCCGCGCCGTCGTCCTTGCTCTTGCCGTCGCCCTTGGCCAGGGGGTCGCCGCACTGCAGCATGCCGAGGCCGACGGTCTCCACCGTCGCGAGGCGGTGGCAGACGCTGCCGTCGTAGAAGTTCTTGTCGGCCAGGAACACGAGCGAGTTCACCGCGCACGGCGCGTCCTTGGTGGCCAGGTCGATGACGATCTCGCCCTGGTTGGTCCTGATGATCATCTGCTTGGCGAGGATGACCCTCCTGGTCAGCTTGCTGGGCGGGAGGCCCACGAACTTCGACGGGCTGCCCGAGTCGTCCTTGCGGTACTGGCAGGTGATCTGGCGCAGGCTGGTGGGCGGGGCCGTCGGCTCCGTGGGCTCGCTCTGCGTCACGGTGGGACCCTCGGCGGAGGCCGACGCGGAGGCCGACGCGGAGGCCGAGGGGGTGGCCTTGGACGCCTGGTCGGCCGAGCCGTCACTGCAGGCCACCAGGCTGCCCGCCAGCGCGAGGAGTCCGAGCCCGGCACCGAGGGTGCCACGCAGGCGGCGACGGGGTGTGGTCGCGCGCCCGGCCGTGCTCACGCGCCAAGCCGGTTGCTTCTGCCGATCAGTGTCGGTCACCGCTATGCCTTCCCTTTCCCCTTTTATTACGACTGATGCGCCACTCTATCCGTGATCCCGTCGGCTTCGTGTAAAGCAGGCGTCCCAGGGGTATCACGACTGTTTGCGCTCATCTTGCTCTCAGATCTCCCTGGGAACCTCCTGCCGAGCGAATCCGTACAGGGGGTACGGTTCGCGATCCGCGCCCGGTTGCCGTCTCAGGAGCGATGCACGATGTTCGACCAGGTCTTCGGACTCCCGGCCCATGCTCTCCTCGTCCACGCGGCGGTGATCTTCGCGCCGCTGCTCGCGGTGCTGTCCATCGTGTACGCCGCGCTGCCCCGCCTGCGGCACAAGCTCGACTGGGCCCTGGTCGCGACCGCCGTGGTGGCCCTCGGCTCGGTGTTCGCGGCCAAGGAGAGCGGAGAGGCGCTGGAGCACCGGATGTTCCAGGGCCGGCCCTCACCGGCGATCGGAGTCCACAGCGGGCTCGCGGACATCCTCGTGCCGGTGACCGCGCTCCTGACCGTCGCGTCTCTGCTGATGGTGTGGCTCACCCGGGCCCGCCGCGCCCCCCAGGGCGCCGGCTCGCGGGCGGGCGTCCTGGTCGTGTCGGCCGCCGCCGTGATCCTCGCCGTGGCCGTCGGCTACTACGCCGTACGGACCGGGCACACGGGGGCGACGGCCGTTTGGGGCGGCTGACGGTAGTGTCGGCGCTGTGGAGAGCCTGTTCGATTCGGCCGCCGAGGAGGCGCACCGGGGCCAGGAGCCGCTGGCCGTGCGGATGCGGCCGCGCTCGCTGGAGGAGGTGATCGGCCAGCGGCACCTGCTGGGACCCGGCACGCCGCTGCGCCGGCTGGTGGAGAGCGACGCCCCGATGTCGCTGTTCCTGTGGGGGCCTCCGGGCACCGGCAAGACCACGCTGGCGTACGTCGTGGCGGGCGCGACCAAGCGGAGGTTCGTGGAGATCTCGGCCGTCTCCGCCGGGGTCAAGGACGTGCGCGCCGCCATCGACCAGGCCCGCCGCGAGCTCGGCATGACCGGCAGGCAGACCGTGCTGTTCGTGGACGAGGTCCACCGGTTCAACAAGGCGCAGCAGGACGCGCTGCTGCCCGCGGTGGAGAACCGCTGGGTCACGTTCATCGGCGCGACCACGGAGAACCCGTTCTTCTCCGTCATCTCCCCGCTGCTGTCCCGCTCGCTGCTGCTCACCCTGGAGCCGCTGGCCGAAGACGACGTCCGCGCCGTCCTGGAGCGGGCGGTGGCCGACCCGCGCGGCCTCGGCGGGCGCGTCACGCTGCACCCGGACGCCCTCGACCAGCTCGTACGGCTGGCCGGCGGAGACGCCCGGCGCTCGCTGACCTACCTGGAGGCCGCGGCGATGCTGGCCGACGACGTCACGGTCGAGGTGGTGGAGAAGGCCGTCGACAAGGCCGCCGTGCGCTACGACCGGCAGGGCGACCAGCACTACGACGTGGTCAGCGCGTTCATCAAGAGCATGCGGGGCTCGGACGCCGACGCGGCGCTGCACTACCTCGCCCGGATGGTGGAGGCGGGGGAGGACCCGAGGTTCATCGCCCGCCGGATCGTGATCTTCGCCAGCGAGGACGTGGGGATGGCGGACCCCACGTGCCTGCAGGTCGCGGTGGCCGCCGCCCAGGCGGTGGAGTTCATCGGCCTGCCCGAGGGCAGGATCAACCTCGCCCAGGCGGTCATCCACTGCGCGCTGGCGCCCAAGTCGAACGCGGTCGTGAAGGCGATCGGGGCGGCCTCCGACGACGTGCGGCGCGGCATGGTGGGCCGCGTCCCCGACCACCTGCGCGACGCCCACTACCCGGGCGCGAAGAAGCTCGGCCACGGCAGGGGCTACCAGTACCCGCACGACTTCGAGCACGGCCTCGTCCGCCAGGACTACGCGCCGGAGGAACTGCGGGAGCGCCGCTACTACGAGCCGACCACGCACGGCGCCGAGGCGCGGTTCGCCGAGCGCTGGGCGAAGATCCGGAGCTTCCTGCGCGGAGGCTGAGCGCCGCACGTATGCGGTCCGGGGTGTGTGGTGCGGAACTGCGGGCAGGGCGTTCGCGGTAAGGTCTTGCCATTCCAGCTCCGTTGATCTAGGGAGATCGGCACATGCTTACCGCGGGAGAGCTGGCGGGCCTCGTGGTCGCCATTTTCTGGGTGATCCTGGTCTGCTTCATGGTCGTCGTGCTGGTCAGGCTGGCCAGACTGCTGACCGAGACCCGCAAGTCCGTGGCCGAGCTGAGCGACCGCATCGCCCCGCTCCTTGACGACATGAGCCAGACCGTCTCCGAGGCCAACCGGCGGCTGGTGGCGGCCGAGGAGATCACGCACAACATGCGTGACGTCAGCGGCAACATGGTCAAGATCACCGGAGTGGCCTCCACGCTGTTCGCCGGTCCGGTGCTCAAGATCTCCGCCTTCCGGGACGGCTTCCGCCTGGCGCTGGCCCGGCGCGCCGCCCGCAGGGTCCCGGCCCGGCGGGTCGCCCGCGGCGGCCCTCGAACCAGGGACAGGATCAGCGAGCGGCACGCGGCCGAGCGCGCCGTGGAGCGCCGGGCGATCGGGAGGGGACGCGGATGATCCGGCGGCTCTTCTACATGTCCCTGGGCGCGTTCCTCACGGTCTGGACCATGCGTAAGCTTCAGTCGTTGCGGCCCGACCACGTGGCCAGGCGCACCGCCGACCGCGCGGTGACCCTCGCCGACCAGCTCAGGGACTTCGCCGGCGAGGTGCGCCACCTGTCGGCGAGCAGGGAAACCGAGTTGCGCGCCGAGTTCGGGCTCGACACGGTTGATGGAAACACCACCGGCAAGAACAGAATCTACGACGTAAAGGACGGCCGCTGAAATGGAGTCGGCAGAGATCGCGCGCCGCTTCCTGCGCTTCTTCGAGGAGCGCGGGCACACAGTCGTGCCCTCGGCCAGCCTGGTCGCCGAGGACCCGACACTGCTTCTCGTGAACGCGGGGATGGTCCCGTTCAAGCCCTTCTTCCTGGCGCAGCAGACGCCGCCGTACCGGCGGGCGACCAGCGCGCAGAAGGTCATGCGCACCCTCGACATCGACGAGGTCGGCAAGACCACCCGGCACGCCAGCTTCTTCCAGATGCTCGGCAACTTCTCCTTCGGCGACTACTTCAAGGAGCAGGCGATTCCGTTCGCCTGGGAGCTGCTCACCCGGCCCGAGTCCGACGGCGGCTTCGGCTTCCAGGAGGACCGCCTGTGGGCGACCGTCTACCTGGACGACGACGAGGCCCAGGACATCTGGCACCGCAAGGTGGGCCTGCCGCTCGACCGCATCCAGCGCCGCGACCTCGCCGACAACTACTGGCACATGGGCGTCCCCGGGCCCGGCGGGCCGTGCTCGGAGATCTACTACGACCGCGGCCCCGAGTACGGCCGCGAGGGCGGGCCGATCGCCGACGAGAACCGCTACCTCGAGGTGTGGAACCTCGTCTTCATGCAGTTCCAGCTCAGCAAGGTCCGCAGCAAGATCGACTTCGACGTGGCGGGCGAGCTGCCGGCCAAGAACATCGACACCGGCATGGGCCTGGAGCGCATGGCGGCCATCCTGCAGGGCGTCGACAACATCTACGAGATCGACACGACGTACAAGATCCTCGACACGGCGGCCGAGCTCACCCGGTCGCGCTACGGGCGCGACAAGCGCGCCGACGTGTCGCTGCGGGTGATCGCCGACCACATGCGGGCGGGCGTCATGCTCGTCGGCGACGGCGTGCTGCCGTCCAACGAGGGCCGCGGCTACGTGCTGCGCCGCATGCTGCGCCGCGCGATCCGCAACCTCCGCCTGCTCGGCGCGGGCGAGGAGCGGCACATGCACGCGCTCACCGCCGTCACCATCGACGTGATGGGCCAGCAGTACCCCGAGCTCAAGGCCGACGCCGCCAACATCCACACGGTCATCGACGCGGAGGAGGCGTCGTTCCTCGGCACGCTCCGCACCGGTACGGCGATCTTCGACGTCGCGGTGGAGGAGACCAAGCGCAAGGGCGTCTCGACGCTCAGCGGCGACCAGGCGTTCCAGCTCCACGACACCTACGGCTTCCCGATCGACCTCACCCTGGAGATGGCGGCCGAGCAGGGCCTCCAGGTGGACGAGGAGGGTTTCCGCCGGCTCATGAAGGAGCAGCGGGACCGCGCCAAGGCCGACGCCGCGGCGAAGAAGACCGGCAACGCCGACATCTCGGTCTTCACCGGCATCCTGGAGAAGGCCGGGAAGGTCGACTTCCTCGGCTACGACCACACCACCGCCGAGGCGAACGTCATCGGCCTGCTCGTCGACGGAGCGGCCGTCCCGGCGGCCGGCGCGGGGACCACGCTGGAGGTCGTGCTCGACCGCACCCCGTTCTACGCGGAGGGCGGCGGTCAGCTCTCCGACCAGGGCCTGATCCGCACCGGCGGCGCGGAGATCGAGATCGTGGACGTCCAGTCGCCGGTGCCCGGCCTGGTCGTGCACCGCGGCAAGGTGCGCACCGGCGAGGTGCGGGTCGGTGACCAGGCGCAGGCCGACATCGACCTGGAGCGGCGCCGCGCGATCTCGCGCAGCCACACCGCGACCCACCTGGTCCACCGCGGGTTCCGCAACGCCCTCGGCGAGTCGGCGGCCCAGGCGGGCTCGGAGAACTCCCCGGGCCGCTTCCGCTTCGACTTCACCGCGGCCGGGGCGGTCTCCCCGTCGATGCTGCGCGACGTCGAGGACGAGGTGAACGCCGTCCTGATCAACGACCTCAAGGTCAACGCCTTCTACACCAGCCAGGCGCAGGCCCGCGCGATGGGCGCGCTCGCGTTGTTCGGCGAGAAGTACGGCGACGAGGTCCGGGTGGTCGAGGTCGGCGACTACTCGCGCGAGCTGTGCGGCGGCACGCACGTGGCCAGCTCCGGCCAGCTCGGCCTCGTGAAGGTGCTGGGCGAGTCGTCCATCGGCGCGGGCGTGCGCCGCGTGGAGGCGCTCGTCGGCCTCGACGCGTTCCGGTTCCTGGCCCGCGAGAGCGTGCTGGTCGCCCAGCTCAGCGAGCAGCTCAAGACCCGCCGCGAGGAGCTGCCCGAGCGCATCGAGGGCATCGTTTCCCGCCTGCGCGCCGCCGAGAAGGAGCTGGAGAAGCTGCGCTCGGCCCAGGTGCTCGCGGTGGCCGGCGAACTCGCCGCGCAGGCCCGCGACATGCAGGGCGTCTCCGTGGTGACGCACCGCGCGCCTGATGGCACCTCCGCCGACGACCTGCGTAAACTCGCCCTCGATGTGCGCGGCAGGTTCCCTGGCGACCGCGCCGCGGTCGTCGTCGTCTCCGGCGTCCCCTCCGACCGGCCGGTCGTCGTCGCCGCGGTCAACGAGGCGGGACGCGAGCGGGGCCTGAAGGCGGGCCGGCTCGTCGGCGTCGCCGCCAAGGCACTCGGGGGTGGCGGTGGCGGCAAGGACGACGTGGCCCAGGGCGGCGGCACGCGGCCCGAGGCGATCGGCGACGCGCTGCGCGCGGTCGAGGAGGCCATCTCCTCCGCCGTGGCGTGAGCGGCCGATGAGGCACGGCGTCAGGATCGGGGTCGACGTCGGCTCCGTCCGCATCGGCGTGGCCCGCTGCGACCCGTCGGGTCTGCTGGCCACGCCGGTGGAGACCGTACGGCGCGGCCGGGGCGACCTGGCGAGGATCGCGGAGATCGCGGCCGAGCACGAGGCGATCGAGATCGTGGTCGGGCTGCCCACGTCGCTGTCGGGCAGGGAGAGCCACGCCGCCGGGGCCGCGCGCGACTTCGCCGCGCGGCTGGCCGCCCGGGTGGCTCCGCTGCCGATCCGGCTGGTGGACGAACGGCTCACCACGGTCAGCGCGCAGCAGGGCCTGCGTTCCAGCGGCGTGAAGGCCCGCAACCAGCGTGACGTGATCGACCAGGCGGCGGCCGTCGTGCTGCTGCAGGCCGCGCTCGACGGCGAGCGGGCCACCGGCAATCCCCCCGGCAGACCTCTCGAACCACCGCGGCCCGGCGCCGGGCCCGGTGAGGAAGCGAGCGGCGGGACCGCACGGTGAGGCGGACCGCGGCCGCCATGGCTGGCGGCCTCGCCCTGGTCGCGGTGGCGGTGGCGTACGGCGTGCATCAGGTGGTCGGGCAGTCCGACAAGGCTCCGGACTACTCGGGCGGCGGCTCGGGGACGGTCACGGTCGAGATCACGCCGGGGGCGAGCGCCGCCGAGATCGGCGAGACGCTGGCGAAGGCCGGCGTGGTGGCAAGCGCCCAGTCGTTCGTCGAGCAGGTGATCGCGCGCTCCAAGGAGAGCGGCCTGCATCCGGGCCGTTACACCCTGCGGCGTCGCATGGCCGCCGCCAGCGCCCTCGATCTGCTGCTCTCGCCCGCGAGCAGGGTCGTGCGCACGGTCACCGTGCCCGAGGGGCTGCGCACGAGCGAGGTGCTGCGCACGCTCGCGGACCGGACCGGCATCCCGCTGAAGGACTTCACCGAGGCCGTCGCCGAGCCCCGGCGCCTGCGCCTGCCCGCGTACGCCGAGGGGGCGGCCGAGGGATTCCTCTTCCCCGCCACGTATGAGATCGAGCCGGGGATGACCGCCGCCGATCTGCTCAGGAAGATGACGGCCCGGTTCCGCGTCGCCGCCCAGAAGGTGAAGCTGGAGGAGCTGGCTCCGCGCGTGCGGCTCACGCCCAAGCAGGCGGTGACGGTCGCGAGCATCGTGCAGGCCGAGGGCGGTGTCCCGGCCGACTACCCCAAGATCGCCAGAGTGGTGTACAACCGTCTCGCGCGCGGCGCGAAGCTGGAGATGGACAGCACGGTCAACTACGCGCTGAACCGTCACACCCTCAAGGTCAGCACCGAGGACACGCGGGTCGACTCGCCGTACAACACCTACGCGCGCACCGGGCTGCCGCCCGGACCCATCGGCAACCCGGGGGAGAGCGCGCTCACGGCCGCCCTCCATCCCGCCGAGGGCACGTGGTACTGGTTCGTCACCACAGATCCCCGGCGTAAAATCACCAAATTCACTGACAAAGAGGCGGAGTTCAGGAAATATCGGGAGGAGCTGAACAGGTATCTCGGGACGAACTGATCGCCTCCGGGGCATCCGCGCGGCGCCGTCCCGCGGGGGTTCCGGAGCGGTGGGCGCGTCCGCACGGCCCCGCCGCCCCCGGGCGGGGCTCCACATATCGGGGACGACCCGCAGGACCCCCACTGCCCCCGGCACCCTCGCGGCGAATCCCCCGTTGCCCCGATTCCCCCTTGCCCCGAATCCCCCTGCCCCGAATCCCCCCTGCCCCGAATCCCCTCGGTCTGGCACACTCGCTTGACGGGAGGCCTCTCGTACCGAGAGATTGGCCAGCGCACTATGAATGATCTGGACATGGACTTCCTGCTCGGCGCCGAGGACGACGACGGTTCTCCCCGGCGCCGGTCCTCCGGCAGCCGGATGCAGCAGCGGCGCAGCCGCAGGCGCCGCAAGAAACAGCGGCGCAAGGGCAGGGTCGCCACGCTGTTCGCCATCGCGATCATCATCGGAGTCCTCGGCGGCCTCGGCTATTTCGGATTCACCTGGGCGCGCGGCGTGATGATCCCGAAGGACTACACGGGGGAGGGACGCGGGGAGGTCGTCGTCGAGATCGAGGAGGGCGCGAGCGCCACCGACGTCGCCCAGATGCTGGAGGACGAGGGCGTCGTGGCCAGCGCGCGGGCGTTCATCAACGCCATCGGCGCCGCGGGGAAGAGTTCCTCGCTCCAACCGGGCCAGTACGAGATGCGCAAGGGCATGTCCGCCGAGTCCGCTCTGGCCCTGCTGGACCCCAAGAACCGGGTGCTCAACCGGCTGACAATCCGCGAGGGGCTGCGGCTCAGCAAGATCTACGAGGAGCTGTCCACCGCCACGGGCAAGCCGGTCGACGACTTCAAGAAGGCCGCCCGCGCCGACATCGGGCTCCCCGCCTACGCCAAGGGCCGCCTGGAGGGCTTCGCGTTCCCGGCGACGTACGAGATCAGCAGCAAGCTCACCCCGCAGCAGATCCTCACCAAGATGGTCGACCGGTTCAACCAGACCGCGGATCGGGTCGACCTGGAGAGACAGGCGAAGCAACTCGGCTTCAGCGCCAGGCAGATCATCATCATCGCCAGCATCGTGCAGGCGGAGTCCGGCAGCGCCGAGGACATGCCGAAGGTCGCCCGGGTCATCTACAACCGGCTGACCTCCAACCCCCAGATGAAGCTGGGCATGGACAGCACGGTCATGTACGGCCTGAACAAGTACGGCATCGCGGCCTCGCACGCCGACCTGGAGAGCACCTCGCGGTACAACACCTACAAGTACTTCGGCCTGCCGCCCGGCCCGATCGCCAACCCGGGCGACCACGCGATCGAGGCCGCGCTGCACCCGGCGGACGGCAACTGGCTGTACTTCGTGACGGTCGACCCGAAGCGGGGCATCACCAAGTTCACCGACAAGGAGACGGAGTTCTGGAAGCTCCGCGACGAGTTCAACAGGAACAACAAATGACCGCGACCGGCCGGCGGGCCGCCGTGCTGGGCTCACCGATCGCCCACTCGCTCTCCCCGGTCCTGCACCGGGCGGCGTACGCGGCGATGGGCCTGCATGACTGGCGGTACGACGCGATCGAGTGCGCCGAGGGCGGGCTGGCCGACCTGATCGGCGGGCTCGGCCCGGAGTGGGCCGGGCTGTCGCTCACGATGCCGCTCAAGCGCGCCGTGCTCCCTCTGCTCGACAGCGTCTCGGATCTCGCGCTCGCGGTCGGCGGCGCCAACACAGTGGTGTTCCGCGACGGCGCGCGGCACGGCGAGAACACCGACGTGTACGGCATCGTCCAGGCGCTCGCGGAGGCGGGTGTGCCCGCGCCGTCCTCCGCGGTCGTCCTCGGTGGCGGCGCCACCGCGGCTTCAGCCGTCGCCGCCCTGCGGGAGACGGGGCTCGCGGAGGTCACGCTGGTCGTGCGCGACCCGGGCCGCGCGGGAGAGACCCTGCGTGTCGCCGAGCGCCTCGGCACGGCGGTGACCGTGCGCTCCTACGACGACTTCGACCCCGGGGCCGACCTGGTCGTGTCCACGCTGCCGTCCGGCGCGGCGGACGCGCTGGCCGAGCGGGTCGCGGCCCGCCTGCCCGAGAAGGCGGCGCTGTTCGACGTCGTCTACGCGCCCTGGCCGACGGCGCTGGCCGCGGCCGCGGGCGCGCGGGGGCGCACCGTGGTCGGCGGCTTCCCGATGCTGCTGCACCAGGCGGTGCGGCAGGTCGAGCTGATGACCGGGCGCGCGGACGTGCCGGTGGAGGCGATGCGCGCCGCCGGCGAGGCCGAGATCGCGCGGCGCGCGGCCGTCTGACCGGCCCCGGGTTTCTGATCGGCACCCGGTTTCTGACCAGCACCGGGTTTCTGACCAGCACTGGGCGGCCCCGGAATACGTCGAGGGACGTTCGGGTTTTGTGATAGCGTAAGAACTCGATCGGTCCGGCATGAGCTGGACGCGCAAGCGGAGGTCCTCCTCCCACCTGCTCCGCCGAAAGGCGGACGGGTTCAGGATCACACCGGAGTTTTCGGCAGGAGAGCTCAGTGACCCCGCATGCGTGACGTGCGGGGTTTTGTTTTTGTCCCGCGCGGTCGAGACAAGCGGAAGTCTTTTGGAGGTCCCATCAGCACCGAGCCCCGCATCAACGACCGTATTCGCGTGCCCGAGGTGCGCCTCGTCGGCCCGAACGGCGAACAGGTCGGCATCGTCTCCATCGGCGACGCGCTGAAGCTGGCCCAGGAGAGCGATCTCGACCTGGTGGAGGTCGCGGCCACGGCCCGCCCGCCCGTCTGCAAGCTCATGGACTACGGCAAGTTCAAGTACGAGTCGGCCATGAAGGCGCGCGAGGCCCGCCGTAACCAGGCGCACACGATCATCAAGGAGATCAAGCTCCGGCCGAAGATCGACCCGCACGATTACGAGACCAAGAAGGGTCACGTCGTGCGCTTCCTGAAGGCGGGAGACAAGGTCAAGGTCACGATCATGTTCCGGGGCCGCGAGCAGTCCCGGCCCGAGCTGGGCTTCCGGCTCCTGCAGCGCCTCGCCGAGGATGTCACCGACCTGGGGTTCGTCGAGTCGCAGCCGAAGCAGGACGGTCGCAACATGATCATGGTGATCGGGCCGCACAAGAAGAAGGCCGAGGCGAGGGCCGAGAAGGCCGCCGCCAAGGCCCGCGGCGCCGACCAGCAGGCGGCGGAGCCCGCCGAGGAGCATGCCGAGCAGGCCGCGCAGCCGCAATGACGCCCGCCGCCTGGACCACCAGGCGGGGCGCCGCAAACGTACACGGAAACCGAGACCGGGACGGTCTCGCGGAGTAAGGCAGGCCGCCGGCCCGGGTCACCGGCCCGGGCCGTCGGCACGGACGAAAGAGGAGAGACGGCTGAGATGCCGAAGATGAAGACGCACAGCGGTGCGAAGAAGCGGTTCCGGCTCACCGGATCCGGCAAGGTTGTCCGCCGCCGCGCCAACCGGCAGCACCTGTTCGAGCACAAGCCGTCCACTCGCACGCGCCGTCTCGAGGGCGTCGTCGTCATGTCCGACGCCGACACCAAGAAGATCAAGAAGCTGCTCGCGAAGTAACGACCCGGGGAGATAGAACAACATGGCACGCGTGAAGCGGGCGCTCAACGCCAAGAAGAAGCGCCGGGTCGTCCTCGAGCGGGCGAGCGGTTACCGCGGGCAGCGGTCGCGGCTCTACCGCAAGGCCAAGGAGCAGATGCTCCACTCGATGACCTATGCGTACCGGGACCGCAAGGACAAGAAGGGCACGTTCCGCCGGCTGTGGATCCAGCGGATCAACGCCGCCGCCCGCGCGAACGGCATCACCTACAACCGGTTCATCCAGGGCCTGCGCCTGGCCGGCATCGAGGTCGACCGCAAGATCCTCGCGGACCTCGCGGTGAACGACACCCAGACCTTCGCCACGCTGGTCGAGTCCGCCAGGAAGGCGCTCCCGTCCGACGTGAACGCGCCGGTCGCCTGACACCTGCTCAAAGACGAGGGCCCGCCGCCTGCGGTGGGCCCTCATCCACGTCGAGGGGGGACAAGCGGGCATGGCGGAGCTCACTAACATCAAGTCGCCGCGTGTCAAGGCGGCCCGCAGGCTGACCAAGCGCGCTTTCCGGGACCGCGACCGGGCGTTCCTGGCGGAGGGGCCGCAGGCGGTCCGCGAGGCCCTCGCGCTCAAGGACGTCACGGTCGAACTGTTCACGACGGTCGAGGCGGAGACGCGGCACGCCGACATCGTGGCCGCCGCCGTCGCGGCGGGCGTCCCGGTCCACCGCGCGAGCGGCGAGGTCATGGCGGAGCTGACCCAGACGGTCACCCCGCAGGGACTGCTGGCCGTGTGCCGGTTCGTGCACGTCCCGCTGGCCGAGGCGGTGCCGCGGGGGACGCGACTGGTGGCGATCCTCGCCCACGTGCGCGATCCCGGCAACGCGGGCACGGTCCTGCGTACGGCCGACGCCGCGGGCGCCGACTCCGTCGTGTTCACCGACGCGTCGGTGGACCCGTACAACGGCAAGTGCGTGCGGGCCAGCGCGGGCAGCCTGTTCCACCTGCCGGTCGTGACCGGCACTCCCGTGGCGGACGCCGTACGGCACGCGCGGGAGGCGGGGCTGCGCGTGCTCGCGGCCGACGGTGCGGGCACCCGGACGCTCGACGAGGTCGCCCTGGACGTGCCCACCGCCTGGCTGTTCGGCAACGAGGCGTGGGGGCTGCCGCCCGAGCTCCTCGCGCTGGCCGACGAGGTGGTGCGCGTCCCGATCTACGGACGGGCGGAGAGCCTCAACCTCGCCACCGCGGCCGCGGTCTGCCTGTACGCTTCCGCGCGCGCTCAGCGGCAGACCTTACATTCCGTGGAAGATCCCACTACCCCCGCGCTCTGAGGCTGCTGCCGGGCACGGGAAACCCGCTATTGTCGGCGAAGGAGTCGCGCAGGAGGCGTTCGGCGCGCGCAGTTCCGGAGCTCGAGGAGGCGGTCTCGTGCGAGGTGACGACACCCCCGGCGGCACCCTTGAGGGGGACGCCGGAGGGCGGGCGCACATCGATGTCGACGACCTTCCCGACGGCCTCGTCGCCACCGACGCCGACGGCGTGATCCTGATGGTCAACCGGGCCGCCGAGCGGCTGACGGGCGTGGCCCGTGAGGCGGCGGTGGGCAGGCTCATCGGCGACGTGCTGCCGATGCGCGACCAGGACGGCCGCGACTGGTGGAAGTGGCTCGACCCGCAGGGCGGGCTGTCCATCCGCAGCCGCCAGCCGGAACGGCCGCTGCACCTGCCCGGCCGCCAGGAGATGCTCGTCGCCGCGCGCTTCGTCCGCACGCCGCCGCGCGGCGGCCGCGTGGAGCGCGTCGTGATCACACTGCGCGACGCCTCGGCGCGCGCCCGGATCGAGCGCAGCCGCGCCGACCTGGTCTCGACCGTGGCCCACGAGCTGCGCTCGCCGCTGACCAGCGTCAAGGGGTTCACCGCGACACTGCTGGCCAAGTGGGAGCGCTTCACCGACGCCCAGAAGCGCGTCATGCTGGAGACGGTCAACGCGGACGCCGACCGGGTGACGCGGCTGATCACCGAGCTGCTCGACGTCTCGCGCATCGAGTCGGGCAGGGTGGAGATCCACCGCCAGATCGTGGACGTGCCGGCCAGGGCCCGCAGGATCATCGCGGGCCGGGTGGCGGCGGGGGAGCCGGAGGACCGCTTCCGGCTCGAGGTCCTCGGCGAGCTGCCCGAGATGTGGCTCGACCAGGACAAGATTGACCAGATCCTCGCGAACCTGGTGGAAAACGCGGTGCGCCACGGACGCGGTACGGTGACCATAGTGGTGGAGCCGGTCGAATGGGGTGTGGCGGTGTCGGTGCGGGACCAGGGTGAGGGCGTGGCGCCCGAGCTGGTCGGCCGCGTCTTCCGCCAGTTCTGGCGGGGCAACGGCCGCCGCCGCGGGGGGACCGGCCTCGGCCTGTTCATCGTCAAGGGTCTCGTCGAGGCCCACGGCGGCACGATCAGCGTGCAGCGCGCGCCCGGCGGCGGCGCCGAGTTCCGATTTACCTTGCCCACCGGCACCCCTGATTTCGCCTGAGGCTTTTCCACAGGCCGATCGCGCGGAGGACGGCCCGGTGGGCTGATCGGACTAGACTCGTTGCCGCTGAGCGCAGGGCGCTCGCAGGCCCCTGGATACGGAGCTCTCTCTTGTCGAACACCTATGACCCGGTCGAGGTGACGCCGCTGCACGCCGACGAGGTCGCGCGGGCGCAGGCCGACGCCCTCGCCGCCATCGCCGCGGCGCGCGACCTCGACGATCTGAAGCAGGCCAGGCTCGCGCATGTGGGTGACCGCTCGCCCATCGCGCTGGCGAACCGTGAGATCGGCGCACTGCCGCCCGCCGCGCGCGCCGAGGCGGGCAAGCGGATCGGCGCCGCGCGCAAGGCGATCGGCGAGGCGCTCGCCGCCCGCCAGGCCGAGCTGGAGGCCGAGCGGGACGCGCGGGTCCTCATCGAGGAGACCGTCGACGTCACGCTTCCCTGGGACCGCGCGCCGCGCGGCGCCCGGCACCCGCTGACCACCCTGCAGGAGCGCATCGCCGACGCGTTCGTGGCGATGGGTTACGAGGTGGCCGAGGGGCCCGAGCTCGAAGGCGAGTGGTTCAACTTCGACGCGCTCAACATCGCCCCCGACCACCCGGCCAGGTCCGACCACGACACGTTCTTCGTGGAGAGCGTCGACTCCGGCAAGGTGCTGCGCACCCAGACCTCGCCGGTGCAGATCAGGGCCCTGCTGTCGCGCCCGCTGCCCGTGTACGTGGTGTCGCCGGGCAAGACCTTCCGCACCGACGAGCTGGACGCCACGCACACGCCGGTCTTCCACCAGGTCGAGGGCCTGGCGGTCGACAAGGGGCTGACGATGGCCCACCTGAAGGGCACGCTCGACCGGTTCGCCGAGGTGATGTTCGGCGCGGGGATCACCACCCGCTTCCGGCCGCACTACTTCCCTTTCACCGAGCCGTCGGCCGAGCTCGACCTGCGCTGCTTCGTCTGCCGCGGCTCCTCGGCGGTGCCGGGCAACCCGCCCTGCCGCACCTGCAAGTCGGAGGGCTGGATCGAGTGGGGCGGCTGCGGCATGGTCAACCCGCGCGTGCTGCTCGCCTGCGGCGTCGACCCCGCCGTCTACTCGGGCTTCGCCTTCGGCATGGGCGTGGAGCGGACGCTGATGTTCCGCCACAACGCCGAGGACATGCGTGACATGGTCGAGGGCGACATCCGGTTCACCCTGCCGTTCGGGATGGAGGTCTGATGAAGGTCCCGCTTTCATGGCTGCGGGAGTACGTCGATCTCCCCGCGGTCACCGCCCAGGAGGTGGCCGACCGGCTCACCGCCGCCGGCCTCAAGCTGGAGGCCATCCACTCGCACGGCCACGAGATCAAGAACGTCGTGGTCGGCCGGGTCCTCGAGATCGAGGAGCTGACCGGGTTCAAGAAGCCGATCCGGCACTGCAAGGTCGAGGTGGGGGAGGCGACGCCGCGCGAGATCGTGTGCGGCGCGACCAACTTCTCCGAGGGCGCCGTGGTCCCGGTCGCGCTCCCCGGCGCGGTGCTTCCCGGCGGTTTCGAGATCGGCTCCCGCAAGACCTACGGGCGCCTGTCCGACGGCATGATCTGCTCGGAGGCCGAGCTCGGCATCGCCGAGTCCTCCCCGGGCATCCTGCTGCTGCCGCAGGACACCCCGATCGGCGCCGACGTGGTCGAGCTGCTCGGCCTGCGTGACGACGTGCTCGAACTGGAGGTCGCCACCGACCGCGGATACGCCCTGTCGATCCGCGGCGTCGCCCGTGAGGCGGCCATCGCGTTCGGCGTGCCGTTCCGCGACCCGGCCGCGAGCGAGGCGGAGTCCGGCGGCGGCGAGTCCTGGCCCGCGTCGATCGCCGACCCCACGGCCTGCGACCGGTTCGTGCTGCGCTCGGTCACCGGCTTCGACCCGGCCGCCGAGTCCCCGCTGTGGATGCGGGTGCGGCTGGCCCGCGCCGGCATGCGCTCGGTCTCGCTGGCCGTCGACATCACCAACTACGTGATGCTGGAGCTCGGCCAGCCCCTGCACGCCTTCGACCGGTCGCGCCTGTCCGGCCCGATCGTCGTGCGGCGGGCCCGGCCGGGGGAGACGCTGGAGACGCTCGACCACGTGGTGCGCACGCTCCACGAGGAGGACATCCTCATCACCGACGACTCGGGCCCGATCTCGATGGCCGGCACGATGGGCGGCCTGCACACGGAGATCTCCGAGACCTCGACCGACATCGTCATCGAGGCGGCGCACTTCTCCGCCACCGGCATCGCCCGCGAGTCGCGGCGGCACAACCTGGTGAGCGAGGCGTCCAAGCGGTTCGAGCGCGGCGTCGACCGCGAGCTGCCGCTGACCGCGTCGTGGCGTGCCGTCCAGCTCCTGGCCGAGCTGGGCGGGGCGGTCGCCGACCCCGGGGTGACCCACGCCCAGGTGGAGGTCTCGCCGGTGCGGATCACCATCCCGGCCGACCACCCCAGCCGGGTGGCGGGCGTGCCGTACGAGCGGGAAGCCGTGATCCGCAGGCTGGAGCAGATCGGCTGCGTGGTGACGGAGGGCGCCGCCCCCGCGGCCACGGCCGGACACGGCGTCGCGGCCACCGGCGTGCTCGCCTCCGGCGACCTCGCCGGCCGGCTGGCCGTCGACGGCGACGACCTGATCACGGTCATCCCGCCGACGTGGCGCCCCGACCTCACCGACCCGAACGACCTCGCCGAGGAGGTCATCCGGCTGGAGGGGTACGACCGCATCCCGTCGGTGCTGCCGCCCGCTCCGGCCGGGGGCGGGCTGACCGAGGCGCAGCGGCTGCGCCGCCGCGTGGGCCGCGCGCTGGCCCACGCGGGATATGTGGAGGTGCTCGCCTACCCGTTCATGGGGCCGCGCGACCTCGACACCCTGCTGCTGCCCGAGCAGGACCCCCGCAGGCGGGCGACCCGGCTGGTCAACCCGCTCAGCGAGGACGAGCCGTACATGCGGACCACGCTGCTGCCGGGCCTGCTGAAGACCCTGGTGCGCAATGTGGGCCGAGGCTTCGCCGACGTGGCGCTGTTCGAGTCCGGGCTGGTCTACCGGCCCGAGCCGCAGGCTCCCGCGACGGCTCCGGTCCTCCCGGTCGACCGCAGGCCCACCGAGGAGGAGCTGGCGGCGATCGAGACGGCGCTGCCGAGGCAGCCGCTCCGGGTGGCCGTGGTGCTGGCGGGAGAGTTCGAGCGCTCCGGCTGGTGGGGCGAGGGCCGGCAGGCGACCTGGGCGGACGCCGTCGAGGCGGCCCGCACGGTCGCGCGGGCGGCGGGCGTGGAGCTCGGCGTCCGGGCCGACCAGCACGAGCCGTGGCATCCTGGACGGTGCGCCGCGCTGACCGTCACCGACGCGGAGACCGGCGAGCCGGTGCTGGTCGGTCACGCCGGCGAGCTGCACCCCCGGGTCGTCGAGGCCTACGGGCTGCCGCCGCGCACCTGCGCGATGGAGCTGGAGCTGTCGCTGCTGAGCCCCGATGGGCCGGTGCAGACGCCCGCCGTGTCCGCCTACCCGGTGGCCACGCAGGACGTCGCGCTGACCGTCGCGGCCTCGACCCCGGTCGCCGAGGTCGAGGCCGCCCTCCGGGCGGGGGCGGGCGACCTGCTGGAGTCGATCAGGTTGTTCGACGTCTACACCGGCCCGCAGGTGGGCGAGGGCAACAAGTCCCTGGCGTACACGCTGCGGTTCCGGGCTCCCGACCGCACGCTCACGGTCGAGGAGACCACGGCGGCGCGCGACGCCGCCGTCGCCCTCGCCGCCGAGCGCACCGGAGCCCAGCTCCGCGGCGCCTGAGCATGATCGCCTGAGCGGGTGCCGGCACGGTGCGAATGAGCATGCTCCTGACGAGCACGTTCTTATGAACACAGTGCCGGCACCCGCGGTCGTCTCTCCCGGAGGAGCGGTGCGTCACCTGCTGGTGTTCCCCGAGCGGGACAGCGCGGAGGAGTCCGCCGAAAGCGTGGCCGAGCTGTTCCCGGCACTCGGCGTCCCCACCGTCGTCCGTGAGTTGCTCGCGGGCGAGGACGACGCCGAGGACGCCCAGTGGGTGGTCGTCGTGGACGATCCGGGCGGCGCCCTCGGCCCGGTCGACCTCGCCCGGCTCGACGCCCTCGCCGAGGAGGGCGAGGGCTGGCGCGAGCCGGGCTGATCGTCGTCCTATCTGCCGTACACCTCCAAGGAGTACAGCGAGTAGCCGTAGCCGGTGGCGCGCTTGACGCCCTGCATCCGCACGTACCGCGCGCCGACCGGCGCGAACGTGACGTTGTCCACGCCGCCGTCGCCCGTGGTCGTCTGCGCGACGGTGGTCCACGTGGCGCCGTCCGGCGAGGTCTGGATCCGGTACGACGAGCCGTATGCCGCCTCCCAGCGCAGGATCACCCGGCCCACGGTCTTCGCCGAGCCGAGATCGACCTGGACGTACTGGTTGTCGCTCCACCCGCTGGCCCACCGGCTGGCCGGGTCTCCGTCGACGGCCTTCGCGGGGCTGTAGGAGCCCTGGGTGCTGGACGCGCTCGCCGTACGACCCAGGGCGAGGTCGGTCACGTCGTCTCCGCGATGCGCGGGGAACGAGACGACCTGCTGGTAGGTCGGCCGGTTCTGCCAGGAGATCAGCGAGTGCTTGACACCCCCCAGTGGTGACTGCCTGACGGCGTCGGCGCACCACTGGTCGCCCGCCGAGCAGGAGTCGTCACCCGGGTAGGTCGTCGCCGCCGGTTCGGCCAGCGCCGCCGACAGGCTGTCCAGCAGGACCGTACGGCAGGCCGCCACGGTCGCCCCGCAGTACTTCGCCGGCAGGGGAGCGGCCACCGGGTCGCCCAGCACGGCCCGGATGTCCTTGTCCACGTAGCCCCACCAGCCGTACTGGAACGACGACCCCTTGTGGGCCTGCGCCTCGTTGGCCGAGCCGGGCAGCGAGGAGACGTCGCCCTGCTGGTGCCCGGACGGCGACTCGTTGATCTGCAGTGCGTTGACCAGCGCCTGGTAGAGGTCGTCGCCCAGCCCGGGCCGGAACTGCGCCCGGACCAGCTTCGGCCACCATGCGTCGAAGATCCGGATGGCGTCGGCGTGCGCGTACGTCTTGCTGCCCTTGGCGGTCTCCTCCCGCCTGGCGCCCGCGGCGGCCCAGGCGGACAGCTTGGAGACGGCCGGGGCGAGGGCGGGGTCGGAGACGGAGGCGCTGTTGATCACACGCAGCAGCCTGGGCAGCACCTTCCACCCGCGCAGGTCGGTCGTCGCGGCCGACGCCATGATCTTCACGACCCCCGCGCGGTCGAGGGTGCCCGAGGACAGGGCCGCCTTGACCGGGGCGTCGAGCAGGTCGCCCCGGTGGACCGAGCCGAAGCTGAAGTTGCCGTCGGCCGCGCCGAAGTCCTTGGCCTGCTTGTTGTTCCAGCTCACGAAGTAGTCCTGGTTGACCGCCTGGGGATGTGCCGCGGGCGGGACGTAGGACGCCGTGTTCGCCGCCGGGTCGAAGCCGCTCCACTCGTGCGCGGCGTCGCCTGTCATGGGCAGGTTCGGATCGGACACCGCCGACCGCAGCGGGACGTTGCCGGACATGAAGTACGCCGCGTCGGCGGAGTTCACGTAGAACCAGTTGAACGCGAAGCCGATCTTCGACGCGGAGTTCTGGAAGGCGGCGGCCGAGCCCATCTCGGCCGGGTCGTTGAACATCTGGAAGCCGATCGCGGAGTCCGCCTCGTGCTGGTAGGTCGAGCGCAGCGTGGTGAACGCCGTCGGCACGCCGCCGACCGTGCCCCGCCAGGTGACCAGGCCGTACTCGGTGCGCTTGATGACCAGGTCGTACGAACCCGCGGCGGTGGAGTCGGCCGTGTTGGGCTTCCAGGAGTTGGTCTTCTTCAGCGTCTCCATCGGCGTGCAGACGCCGTGGTAGAGGTAGTGATCGCTGGAGACGGCGGGCGTGCCGCCGTTCGGGTCGCACAGCGTCACCGCGTACGCGTCGGTGATGTCCTCGGCGGCGGAGGTGGCGCTCCAGGCGTAGTCGGTGCCGCGTCCGAGCAGCACGTAGAGGTTGAGCCCGGCGAAGGCGGCGCCGCGCGCCCGGATGCCGGGCCCGGACAGCTCCTCGAGCATGAGCAGCTGCGGCGCGAAGTAGCCGGTCTGCGGGCCGAACACGGCGATCGGGTGGCCGCCGGTCGCCTTGGCGGCCGAGACCACGATGGCGTTGGACATCTCCGGCTTGGAGTTGTCCACCGTGAGCCCGGTCAGCGCGCTTCTGACCTGCGTGGTCGCGGACGTCGCGGTGCCGGTCTCGTTGGCCGTGATGTCGACCGGCGCGGTCGCGCCGGCGTCGGGTAGCACCACCCCGGTCGCGCCGGCAGGGGCCGCCCCGAAGGGGAAGCTCTGCCCGGCGTGCAGGGTCAGCACGGTCTCCGGGTCGTTCTGCGAGCGGAAGGCCGCCCAGACCCGGTCGCCCTCGGCGGCGCCGTACTTCGCCCGCGCGGCCACGCGCACGAGAGCGGACTGCATCTCGGCGCCGCCGCCACCGCCGAACAGACCGCCGATCACGCCGGAGATCGCGATCAGGTCGGTCATCCGGAAGTCCTCCGGGCCGCCCTTGTTCGTGATCGCGTCGAGGTGTCCGGTCAGCACGTACTCGCCCGGGCAGTCGCGGTTGGCCATGCAGTGGTCGATGTACGCGTTGATCCCGGCGACGTAGTTCTGCACGTCCGAGTAGAGCTGGGCGCCCCGGGTCCCGGTCGTCTTCAGCCGGTCGATCTGGGCCTGGAGGTCGGCTTCCGTATAGGGGGAGTTACGCCAGACGCTCTGCTCCAGCTCCCTGTTGCCGGCGGCGCCGCCGGCGAACGGCGTCAGCTCGCCCCGGCCGACGTGGCGCATGAGGTCCATCAGCCACAGGCGATCCTGCGCGCCGGCGTATCCGGCGCCGAACATGGTGCCCTCGCGGGTGGTGCCGGTGATGTGCGGGACGCCGGTCGCCTTGTCGCGGACGATCGTGACGTCCGAGCGCGGGCTCACCGTGCTCTCGACCTGGTTCGCCGGCACGCCGAACGCGCTGTCGTCGAAGAACGCGGAGATCTGCTCGTCGGTCAGGCCGCTGTAGCCCGAGATCAGGTCGGCGTACTTGCCGAGCTGGTCCTTGCTGTGGGCCGGGTACGTGCCGAGGGTCTGGTTGCCCAGGATGTCCACGAGCGTGGCGTTGCCGTTCTGGCCGGGCGGAAGGATGTCCGCGCACTGGCCCAGGCAGTAGTCGTCGGGCGGGTAGTAGGGGGCCGCTGCGGCCGGCGCCGCCGGCAGGCCGACGGCGACGAGGGCCAGCGCGGCGGCAGCGGTGATCGCCCGTCGAAGGCGCGCGTGCATGGGGGGACTTCCCTTCGCGGTGTCGGGGGGTGAAGGGACCACTGTCTGTGCACATAACGTGAGCACTGCTCAACTCTGGACGATACGCGCGGGTAACCAGAGGGGCAATGCCCAGTTCGAGGTGATCACGGCCCCGTCCGAGCGCGGCCGACGCTCCGAGTTCGGGAAGGCGGGCGAGCGGGCCGTCTTCCCGGCATTCACCCGCGTGTCATCCCGGTTATTTCTCTAGATGAAATCTAGAGAAATGGCGGATTTTCTATATGGCGCAGATCACATTATTTTCGTGTGGACTCTGTTGATTCTCTGCGGGTAAATTCCGGTCGGTTATGTGATTCACCGGTCCAGTGGATTAAATTCTCGGGGTGCTGGAACGGCTGCAGGGCTTCTCGTCGGTTGGACCGGATTCCAGGGATGGCTCCATGCGTCTTTTTCAGCGCGTACGTTTCCTTTCGGTTTCGGCGTCGCCGGGACATGGGGCATCCGGGCGTCCGGCCCTGACACCGAAATCCCGGCGCGGCCGGTGGTACGCCCGGGTCCAGGCCCTGGCGCTGGCGGTCGCCCTGCCGGGGCTCGTGCAGCTCACGGCGCTTCCCGCCGCGGCGCAGGCGGTGCGGACGACGCTCGAGGCGCCCGGTTCCGTGGCGG
The DNA here is from genome assembly GCF_040644635.1 of Microbispora sp. NPDC046933. Classification (NCBI taxonomy): domain Bacteria; kingdom Bacillati; phylum Actinomycetota; class Actinomycetes; order Streptosporangiales; family Streptosporangiaceae; genus Microbispora; species Microbispora sp. NPDC046933. Next base: position 137,444 of record NZ_JBEYWW010000024.1, read on the forward strand.
GCTCCGTGACGGAGCCGCCCGTTCAGCAGTCGGGTTCCGCCGCGGGGCTGCCGCACCTGGTCGACTCCGCCGCCACCCGGGCGGCCGGCGTCTCCCCGTCGCAGGAGAAGGCGAAGCGTCCCGCGGGCGGCCTGCCGCTCGACGAGCGCCACAAGACGTCCGGCGAGCCGGCCAAGGGCGGGCTCGCCTCCCCTCCGCCGTTACCTCCCGAGTTGAAGCCGTCGCCGGCCCCTGACGCCGGTAAGCCGGCCCGGGAGGCGGAGAAGAAGGCATCGGCGAAGGAGACGACGGAGCTCGCCGCCGCGCTGGAGACCGCGCGGCGCACCAAATCCCAGGTCCTGGTGGAGAGCGCCACCACGGAGAACTCCCAGACCTTCGCCAACAGCAATGGGACGCTGTCCACTCAGGTCACCGCTTCCGTCAGCACGGACACGTACGTGGAGACCACCGTCTACCAGGACGGTACATACCAGCTCGGGTCCGGTCATCCCTCCTCCTCTTCGCTGTGGGTGGGGACGAGCGCCAACACGTACGAGATTCCCACCAGCTATGTGCGGGACCGGGCGTTTGTGCGGTTCAACGTATCGGCCGTGCCCGCGGGCGCCACGGTGACCGCCGCCGAGATGAAGCTGTGGAATTCCAGCTCCAACGCGTGCAGCAGCGTTTCTGTGACGGCCTCCAGGGTGATGTCGTCGTGGTCGTCGAGTATCGCCTGGTACGACCAGCCGTCGGCCGACCGATCGGCGATCTCCGGCACGAACGTCTCCCCGTCCTCGGGGTCGTGCGGCAGTTCCAGCCCCAGGGCGATGAAGTGGGACGTCACCACGATGGCGGCGGGGTGGGTCTCCGGCACGTCCGGCAACTACGGGGTGCGGCTCATGGGCCCGGAGGGGACGAGCAGCCAGACGCGGACCTTCGCGTCCGCCGAGTCGTCCACCAAGCCCGTCCTGACCCTGACCTACACTCCGCCGAACACCGCGCCGACGGTGGCGGCCCCGGCGGCCGCTCCCACGGTGACGGGGGAGACCGGCGGGGTGGTGACCTCGCTGACGCCGGTGCTGTCGGCCGTGCTGTCGGACGTGGACGGTGGCAGCCTCAGCGGCGAGTTCCAGGTGCAGGTGGGCAGCTCCCTGGTGTGGAGCGGCACCGCCAGCGGGGTCGCCGCCGGAGGCAAGGCGACGGTGGCCGTCCCCGCCGGGAAGCTCTCCGACGGGCAGTCGATCCAGTACCGGGCCCGCGCCTACGACGGCGCGGCCTACTCGGCCTGGTCGGACTGGCAGACCGCGCGGGTGACCGCCATGCCGCTGGACACCGTGTCCTTCCAGCAGTTCACCCCGGCAGACAACACGCAGGTCGGTTCGCTCACGCCGGCCCTGTCCGCCTATGCGCAGGTGCCCGGCGAGGCGGCGACGTCGTACTGGTACCAGGTGTGCGCGGGCCCCAAGGACAACTGGACCTGGTGCGAGTCGTCGACCTGGGTCAAGGGCGCGTGGACGATCCCGGCCGGCAAGCTGCAGTGGGGCAAGACCTACTGGTGGTACGCGCAGGCCGCGACCAGTGCCGCGACGGCGACGTCGTCCTGGCGCAGCTTCACCGCCGTCCCGGAGCAGGACTCGATCAACGCCCTGCTGGCCGCGGGCACCGACGGGCGTGAGTTCAACCACGTGACCGGCAACTACACCCACACCGAGACCGACCTGACGGTCGCCGCCGTCGGACCGCCGCTGTCGGTGGTGCGCACCTACAACAGCCTCGACCCCCGCACCGACGGGGCGTTCGGGGCGGGCTGGACCACACGCTGGGACACCCGGCTGGAGAACGAGCCGCTCAGGTCCACCGTGTTGATCACCTACCCCGACGGGCGGCAGTGGCGGTTCGCCGAGAAGGGCGACGGCACCTACGCGTCCCCGGCCGGGACCTACGCCACCCTGGCCACGCAGAGCGGGGGCGGCTGGCGGCTGATGGACAAGGAGTCCACCTCCTACTGGTTCGACTCCGCGGGACGGCTGGTCAAGGTCACCGACAGCCGGGGCCGCACGCAGACCCTGCAGTACGGCACGGACGGGAAACTGGCCAAGGTCATCGGGGCGGGCGGACGCTCGCTCACCTTCACCTGGAGCGGCGGCCACGTGACCGGTGTGGCCTCCGACGCGGTGGACGGCGCTCCGATCACCTGGAGCTACGCCTACGACGGGGACTATCTCGTCAAGGTCTGCCCGCCGTCGTCCGGCGGCGCCTGTGTCCGCTACGAGTACGGCGACCGTTCCCAGTACCGCAGCTCGGTCATCGACGGCAGGCCCGTCGGCTACTGGCGGCTGAACGAGACCGGCACCGGGCTCGGCAGCACGATCGGCAACGCCATGAAGTCGATCTCCGGCGTCGGCGACGCGACGATCGCCGGGAGCACCGCGGACGCCACCGGCGGCACGCCGGCTCCGCTGGACGGCTCGTCCGACACCGCGATGACCTTCAAGGGCGCGACCGGCTCCGCGTACGTCTCCCTGCCCGCCGGAGTGATCAACGGGCTGGGCGGCGACACCACGATCGAGGCGTGGTTCAAGACCACCGGTTCGGGCACCATCCTCGGCTACCAGAACTCGGCCACCGACGCGCCGAGCATGTACACACCGGCGATCTACGTGGGCACCGACGGCAAACTGCGCGGCCAGCTGTGGACCGGAACCGTCGCCCCGATCACCTCCGCCACGGCCGTCAACGACGGAAACTGGCACCACGTGGCGCTGTCGGGGGCCAGGACCACCCAGACCCTCTACCTGGACGGCCAGCAGGTGGGCACCCTCGCCCAGCAGATCACGAACCTGGGCCAGTGGGACGCCCGAATCGGGTACGGCTTCGCGTCCTCCAGCTGGCCGGGCACGGTGACCTCCAGCCGGCCCTTCCCCTTCGCCGGCTCGATCGACGAGGTCGCCGTCTACGGCAAGCCGCTGCGTCTGGAGCAGATCCTCACCCATTACCGCACCCGGCAGGTCCGGTACCAGCTCACGAAGATCACCAAGGCCTCGGGCCGTGTCGCGGCGGTGAACACCTACGCCGCCGACGGCGGACGCCTGCTGACCCACACCGACGCGAACGGCGGCCTGTGGAAGCTGTCGTCCCCCGCGTACACCAAGGACTCCACCGGGGCGACCCTCGCGACCATCACCGTGGCCGACCCCCACAACGGCACCCTGACGTACGTCGACGACGCCTCACGCGACGACAGGCTCGTCTCCTCCGCCGACCAGCTCGGCAAGAAGACGACGTTCGAGTACGACACCGGCGGTTTCGTCGCCAAGGTCACCGACCCCAACGGCAACGTCCGGCAGTCCGTCAACGACGGACGCGGGAACGTGCTGGCGAAGACCGTCTGCCGGACCGCCGGGTCGTGCGGCACGGAGTACCGCACCTATCACGTGGACGGCGACGACCTCTTCGATCCCCGTAACGACCAGCCAATCGAGATCCGCGACGCCCGGTCGTCGGGACTCGCCGACGACACCTACCTCACCAGGATCGAGTACGACGAGCACGGTGACAGGATCAAACTGACCGGGCCGCCGACCCCCGGCTTCCCCTCGGGCCGGTCGGCGAGCTGGACGTACACCGACGGCACCGAGGCGGCCGTGGGCGGCGGCACGACCCCGGGCGGGCTGCTCAAGACGCAGACCGACCGCAAGGGCAACACGACCACTTTCGCCTACACCTCGGCCGGCGACCTCGCGACGGCGACGCAGCCGTCCGGGCAGGTCCTGAAATTCACACATGACCCCATCGGCCGGGTGACGGCCACGACGAAGATCTCGTCGGCCGTGCCCGGTGGGGTGACCACCTCGTACGGCTACGACCCCGTCGGGCGGCTGGTCCGCACCACCGGGGCCGGCGTCAGGAACGAGGTCACCGGGGTGACCCACACCAGCGAGCAGCGCACGACCTACGACGCCGACGGGAACAAGCTCACCGAGGTGTGGGCGGACCTCACCGGCGGCGACCCCGACCGGACCGTCACCTACACCTACGACGGCTACGGGCGCCCCGAGACCGTCACCGGCGCCGAGGGCGGCGTCAAGCGGTACGCCTACGACCACAAGGGCCGCAAGACCAGCTACACCGACGAACGCGGCACCGTCTACCACTACGCCTACACGGCCCGCGACGAACTCGCCTCCACCACCCTCGCCGGCTGGACCGGCAGCCCGGTCGCGCCCACCCCGGCGGCGGACGTGGTCGTCGAGTCCCTCGCCTACGACCCGGGCGGGAGGCTGGCGAGCAGGACCGACGCCATGGGCCGTACCACCGCCTTCACCTACTACGCCGACGACCGCCAGGCCCAGAAGATCGCCAAGGGCGCCCGGCTCAACGGCGCCGCGACCGGCGCCGACGTCGTCCTCGAAGAGGACGTCTACGACGCGGCAGGCAATCTGACCAGGCAGACCACGGACGGCGGCCTCACCCGGGTGGACGCGGCCTACGACGCGGCCGGCCGGCTGATCTCCAAGACCCTCGATCCCGACAAGCTGGGCCGCACCACCACCTACGCCTACGACGCCAACGACAACATCTCCGAGATCAGCCAGACCGCGGCCGGAGCGGGCCGTACGGAGGTCACCGAGTTCGCGTACAACGAGCTCGACAAGCCGGTCCGCAAGACCGTCAGGAACGACGGCGAGGACCTGGTGACCACCTACGCGGTCGACGACCGCGGCCTCACCGTCGGCATCACCGATCCGCGTGGCAACGCGTCGGGCGCCACCGCGGCCGACTACACCACGACCATTCGCTACGACCTCGCCGAGCGGGCGGTCGAGGCCGCGTACCCGCCTGTCATGGTGGAACGCGGCGGCGGCACGCCGGCCCGCACCCGGCCCACCGCCAAGATGGGCTACGACACCGCCGGCGAGCTCACGCACGTGGTGGACCCCGAGGGCCGCACCTCGGTCGCGGCCTACGACAGGGCAGGGCGGCTGACCTCGGAGTCCAGGCCGGCCTACACGCCGCCGGGAGGGGCGGCCGTCACCCCGGCCGTCAAGTACGGCTACGACGGGGCCGGCCAGCAGGTCAGCGTCACCGACGAACGCGGCCAGGTCACCACGGCGACCTACGACGGCCTCGGCCGCCGCGTCCGGAGCACCGATCCGAAGGTCGGCGCCGCCGATCCCGGCCAGTGGACCTATACCTACGACCTGGCGGGAGAGTTGCTCTCGACGACCGACCCGACGGGCGCCCGTACCGAGTCGACCTACGACGACCTGGGACGGGTGATCACCAAGACGGCCGTCGAGCGGCGGCCGGCCGCGGGGGTCTACGTCACCCGGCTCGAGTACGACACCGCCGGACGGGTCACCAGGCAGATTCGGCCCGCGGGGGACGTCCTGACCCGTGAGTACGACGCGGCCGGCGCCGTCACGGCCGAGACCGACGCCCTGGGCAACACGAGCACCATCGCCTACGACCTCGCCGGGCGACCGGCCAAGGCCACGACGCCCACCGGGACGAGCACGGTCAACGAGTACGACCGGGCGGGCCGGAAGGTGGCGGTCAAGCAGTTCGCCTCCTCCGGGGACCTGCTCCGCACCCAGGCGCTCGGCTACGACGCCGCGGGCAACCTGATCAGCCAGACCACCCCCGAGGGGCACACTCTCCGCCAGGCCTTCGACGCGGGCAACCGGCTCGTCGAGGTCAGGGAACCGGTCTCCGCCGACGAGACGATCACCACCCGCTTCGGCTACGACGCGATCGGCTCGCGCACCCGCGTCACCGACGGGCGCGGCAACGCCACCATCACCACCTATAACTCCCTCGAACTGGTGGAGTCGGTCATCGAGCCGTCGACCACCGCTCATCCCAACCCGGCGGACCGCACCTGGACCACGATCTACGACAGCGCCGGCAACCCGGTCGTGGAGATCGCACCTGGCGGGGTCCGGGTCAACCGCACCTTCGACGAGCTGAACCGGCTCACCAAGCAGACCGGAAGCGGTGCCGAGGCGGCCACCGCGGACAAGACCTTCGGCTACGACCTCGCGGGGCACCTCACCAGCGCAGGCGACCTCGCGTTCGCCTACAACGACCGCGGCCTGCTGCTCAAGGTGACCGGTCAGAACGGCGACCTCAACGCGTACGGCTACGACGCCAATGGCCGGTTGACCCAGCGCCTCGGGGCGAGCGGGACGGCGTCCTTCTCCTGGGACGGCGACGACCGGCTCACCCAGGCCACCGACCCGGTCACCGGGACCACGGTCAGCTACGGGTACGACCGCGCCTCACGCCTCACCAGCCTGGGCTACGGCACGGGCGGCGCGAGCCGCACCTTCTCCTACGACCCGCTGGACCGGCTGATCAAGGACGAGCTGAAGTCCGGTTCGGGTGGTCAGATCGCGGCCACCGAGTACGGCTACGACCGCGACGACAACATGGTCTCCAAGACCACCAGCGGCACGGCCGGCGCGGGCGCCAACAGCTACACCTACGACTGGGCCGGGCGGCTCACCTCGTGGACCGCCCCGGACGGGAAGACCACGGACTACGGCTGGGACGCGGCGGGCAACCGCATCCGGGCCGGTGACGCGACCTACACCTACGACGAGCGCAACCGCCTCCTGTCCGGCGGCGGCAGCACCTACACCTACACGGCGCGCGGCACGCTCGCCGAGAAGAACACCGGCGGACGGGTCTCGATCAGCAAGTTCGACGCCTTCGACCGGCTGGTCCAGGACGAGGACGTCCAGTACGGCTACGACGCGCTGGACCGGATGACCACCCGCGTCAAGGGCCAGGACACCGGACGCTTCACCTACGACGGGCTGACCAACAACCTGCTGACGGTCACCGGCGCCGACGGCGCCGCGAAGGCGGCGTTCGGGCGCGACGCCCTGGGCAACCTGCTGAGCGTCTCCGACGCCGGCGGGCCCCAGATGGCCCTGACCGACCTGCACGGCGATCTCGTCGGCGCCTTCGCCGCCCAGGGGACGAGCCTGGCGGGCTCCACCGCCTTCGACCCCTTCGGACAGGTCGTCGCCCAGACCGGAACCACCCACGATCTGGGCTATCAGGGCGGCTACACCGATCAGGGCAGCGGGAAGGTCAACATGGCGACCCGCTGGTACCAGCCCGGCAGCGGCACCTTCGCCTCGCGCGACACCGCGACCCTGGACCCGGTTCCCTCCGTCCGGGCCAACCGCTACACGTACGGCGACGCGGCGCCCCTCACCACCGCCGACCCCACCGGGCACTCCGGTGTCGAGGTCTGCCTCGCCGGCTACGCCTGCGGCGGATACGTGTGCAGCGGCGACACCTGCTACATGACCGACGCCGCCTGGAACTGGTGGATCAACTACATGTACTCGCCCGAGTACCAGGCCACGCAGCCGAAGTTCACCGACGAGCGGGCCAAGGAACTCGGCGTCATGCCGAACGGCCGGGAGGCGCCCAAGGGCTATTGGGATGCGTCGAAGGTGCGACGTGACGCCTACATGACGGCGTACGACCCGCGGCTGAGCTACGACGAACTCGACCTCATGTGGAAGATCGTCAAGAACGTGAAGATCTCCAAGGACGGCACGATCGACCCCGAGGCTTTCCTGCCCTCGGGTAAGTCCGAGGCCTTCATGGCCAAGCTCAAAGCGGCCTTCTCGAAGAAGGGCTGGATCGAGGTCAGGGAAGCGTTCTGCAAGGTGATCACCGGCCAGGCCGGCAGCTGCGGCATGCTCGAAACGGCTTCAAAGGAGATCTACCAGAAGTTCAAATACGGCCTCGGCAAGGCCGCGGAAATCATCATGCGGACCTTCGTCTCCCTGGTGGGCGCGGGAGTGGAGTTCAGTAGTGACGTCCAGCTGCGAGTCGTCGAGTCGAAACTCCTCGAATGGGCCAAGCTGAAATTCGGCAGTCCCTGCACACCGGCTTCGGGCCTGTTCGTCTGCGGCGGCCTGCCTAAATGGATGTTCCCCGAGGGCCGCATCGGTTACACGATCGGCAGGGTGTTCCTGACCTCGCTGACCATGAAGGAGGCTCTCAGCGACGACAAGCGCCCCCTTCTGCATCACGAATATCGGCACGCCCAGCAGTGGTACCACTATGCGAACAAGACGGGCCTATGGTTCACTTTCGCAATCCTGTACTTCCTGGAAGGCAGCGATCCGTGCGGGAACAGGTTCGAAGAGCAGGCCGGCTGGAAAGACGGAGGATATCCACAATGCTAGTGGGCAGGGCGGCGGCCGCCGCCGCGACCGGCCTCACGCTGATGGCCGTGCTCGCCGCCTGCACGCAGCGAGAGGGGGGCGCGGTCAGCATCATGCGGTCCCAGGACGGCGCCCCCTCCGTCGCCGTCGCCTGGTGTGACGACTCCCCGCCCCGCCAGATCACGGTCTCTATCGAGGAGAAGGAGTCGGAGAAGCCGGTGGCGAAGCTCAGCACCACGAAAGGCCGCGACCATTTCGCGTCGTTGAATCCGAAGTCACCGGGATCGGACTGGACCCTGGTCTCCGGCGATGCCCGCCTGGTGCCCGGCGTCACCTACCGCCTCATGGCCTGGCCGGATTCGGGCAAGGAGATGTACTACGGTCAGGTGTCCTTCACGCTGGCGGATTTCGACGACCTGAAGCCGGGCCAGATCAACGGCCGTTATCCGGGGGAGACCTTCACAACGAGCGGATTCATCAAATACGCGCAGGGCGTCTGCTCCTCGTACTGACGCCGGCGCCCTCATTCCCGGCCGTACGACGTTTCCGCGTCCGGGGAAGGTCCAGCGTGGGCGCGGGCTCAGAGGGCGTCGATCTCGGTGAGGTCGATGTCGATCTCGAAGGGCACCGACAGCTTGAGCCGGTCGTGGTAGATCCCGGTCACCGCGTACGACGCGGTGGCCGGGTCGAGTTCGTAGACGTACACCGCGGGCCGGTCGGACTGGTTCTCGACCCGCCAGAAGTGGGCGATCCCCGCCTCCGCGTAGAGCTGCGGCTTGCGCTTGCGGTCCCGCTCCTCCGAGTCCGGCGAGACGACCTCGACGGCCAAGAGCACATCACTCGCCTCGTACGAGGTTTCACTCGTCCCCTGCACCGCCTCGGCGCGAAGGATCACCAGATCGGGCTCGGGCCTTTGGCGAAGCCCGAGGACGACACTCATCTCACGGCGCACGCGCAGGTGGGCGGGGCAGAACCGGCGCAGTTCCCGCTCCAGCAAGAACAGCATGAGGCTGTGAAAGGAGGCTTGGGGGCTCACGAAGACCAAGCTTCCATCGATCAACTCTGTGTGCGCGGGAAGTTGCGGCATGTGATCGAGGTCGGCCGCCGTGAAGCCTTCCGCCGGAGGGAAGACCCAGCTCGGGAGGCCGTGTGTGTCACTCAATGGCGCTTCGCTCCATGCCTCTGCCGTCATGCGCTCACCGTAGCAAGCGTCGCGTCACGCCGAAGTGATTCCCCAAACGCGCGTTTTCGTGCGGAGGCGCTCCGCTGTCAGGCGTGATGTTCCCTGCGCCTGAAGGCGCGTTCGCGGGTGCGGCCGACAGGGCCACGCCCGCGAGCGTCGCGGTCAGAACACTCGCGATCGCGGTGGCGAGCGTCATGCGTAAGCGGAGACGTCTTCCGATGGGTACGGCACTGTCGACCATGTCTGCTCCTCCAGTCGGGACCCAGATCGGGCATCGGGGGGACAGGCGGCGTATCGCCATGCGGGGAAGGCGCCGCCCGGCCGCGGGGATCCGCCGGGGCGCCATTCTTGACTATGCCCTGATAACGCTGGCGCATTGAACGTTCCCACCGGCCGTGCAAGTCTTGGTTGTACCTCCGAGTTCAAGCGGGGATCGAAGGGTTACGGCTGAAGTGCGGATGGCTGGCCATCCTGAGAGAAGCCGGCTGAATTCACGGATGTCTCGTGGGGGCAAGCCTCATACTCCCGGTGAAGGGCCAGAGGCCCCGTGCGCGCGCAGTTCATGGTCGAGTCCGGAAACAGAGACCACCAAGGAGTAGCCTCGTGGATTCTCCCCTGCCGTTAACGATGAAGCCCTGGACGCGCATTCTGATGGGCGTGCTCGGTGCGGTGTCTTTCGTAGCCGGAGCGATCGCGGTCTTCGTCACCGAGAATGGGCTCGGTGCCGCCGTGCTGGTGGTGTTCGGCGGAGTCGTCATGGTGCTTGCGCTGTTGGGAAGCTCCATCGAGAGTCTGGAGTTCGGCGGGGCGAAGCTGGTAGTCCGCGCCGTCCATGAGAAGCTCCAACTCGCCGACGCGTCGGAAGGGCGAGGGGACATCGCCGAGGCCGGTCGGCTGCGCGCGGAGGCCAAGGCGTTGCTGGAGACCATAGGGCCGGTCGCGACCGAATACCGATCCACACGCAGATCCATGCCTGCCGGTCCTGCGCGGACAGAGGCGATGGAAAAGGTGGTGAGCGATGTGCGTCGTCTCTCCGCGGAACTGCCTTTGGATTCGGCCGAGGTGCTGCGCTGGCTGGAGCAGGGAGCCGAGGAGCAGCGCATCGCGGCATTGGCGATCATGCAGGCCAGGCCGGAAACGCGGAACTTCGACGCTGCGCTGGAGGCGATCGAAAACTCGCGGAGCGCTTTTGAGCAGTATCACGCGATGCTGCTCTCCCTCCAGATGGTGGACGACCTCGACCAGGAGCAACGACGCCGGTTGGCTGAGGTGATCAGGTCAGAGCGTGATGCTCGTTTCCGTAAGGACGGGGACCGTCTGTGGCTCAGCGAACACATCCTGTCGAGGGTGGACCCTCCCTCACCGTCCCATCGAGGCGGAAGCAACTGATCGGCGCAGGTCGGAACTCCTGCACGTGAACCGGATGGCGAGGCCGGGCCGGGTGGGAGCCGATTCTCATCGCGCGGCGGCTTCGCGGCGGGTGCGTTCGGCCAGGGCATGCTCGTCGGTCCTGGCGTCGTACCGGCGGAACCTGGGCAACGCGGCCGCCATCACGCCGACCACTGCCACGCAGAGCAGGCCGCCCGCCCCCAGGGAGAAGCGGGGGCCGCCCAACTGGGCCATGAACCCGGCCCGCGCGTCGCCCAGCATCGGCCCGGCCGAGTAGGACAGCAGTTCGATGCCGGCCAGCCGTCCGCGGTAGGAGTCGGGAATCGTCTGGTTCCAGATGGTGCCGCGGAACAGGCCGCTCACCATGTCGGCGCCGCCGGCGACGGCGAGGAGCAGGAAGACCAGCCAGATGTCGGGCATCAGGGCCGCGAGCGCCACGGCGGCGCCCCACAGGATGGCCGAGACGATGACGGCGAGCCCGTGCCGATGGACGTGGGCCGTCCAGCCCGAGGTGAGCGAGGCGATCACCGCGCCCACACCGCCGGCCGCGTACAGCACTCCGACGGCCTTGGACGCGCCGAGGTTCTCCGCCAGGAAGGGGAACAGCGCGGTGGAACTGGCGAAGGCCATCGCGGCGATGTCCACCAGATAGGTGCCCATCAGGTCGGGCCGACGCAGCGCGTACCGCATGCCTTCCAGCAGGGAGCGCAGCGACGCGGGGGTGGGCTCCTCGGCGCGGGGGACGGCGCCGACCCTGACCAGCAACGCCAGGGAGACGAGGAAGGTGGCGACGTCGACGCCGTAGGAGGCGGCCGGGCCGAGCGAGGCCACGATGAGACCGCCCGCCGCCGGTCCTGCGATCATGGCGGCGTTGCGGACCAGGCCCTGCAGGGCGAACGCCGCGGGCATCCGGTCCAGCGGCAGCACACGGTTGATCATCGCCTGCTCGCTGGGCCCGCGTATGCTGCCGAGCCCGGCGGCCAGCGCCCCCGCGGCGTACAGCACCCACACCTGCGGCCGGGGCAGCAGCGCGTTGACGAGCAGGAGCGCAGAGGAGAGGCACAGCCCCAGCTCGCTGAGTATCACGATCGTGCGCCGGTCGCGCGCGTCGGCGATCGCGCCGCCCCACAGGCCGCACACCACCATCGGTACGAACTCGGCCATGCCCACTAGGCCCACCGCGACGTAGGACTCGGTGAGCTGCTTCATCTGGTACGGCACGGCCACGGTCGTGATGACCGTGCCGAGCATCGTGATCAGCCCAGAGCCGAGCAGGAGGCGGAAGTCGCGGAACTCGCGCAGGGGGCTGAGATCCAGCCTCAGCCGTCGCGCCAGGGATCTGAGGGAACGATCAGGACTTGCCGGCACGATGAGTCATCTCATCGATCCACCTCTCCGGAGGCAACTGCTTTTCCTGAGGCATCCCAGCAGGCGACGCTCGATGGACGCGGGCGTGAGTGCTCTCACGCCGCTTCCGCAAGAGCCACGGCCGGGAACGCCGACGGCCGTACGGCGAGGAGGTCGTCCCCTCCCGCCGTACGGCCGTTGTCGTGGTCCGTCAGGACGCGCTGCAGGTCAGTGTCGGCGTGGCGGCGGTGCCGTTGGCGACGAAGCCGAAGGTGGTGGAGGCGCTCGCGCCCAGGCCGCCGTTCCAGGACTCGTTGCGCACGCTGACGGAGGAGCCGGAGCCGGACTGGAGGCCTCCCCACAGCTGGCTGATGGACTGGGAACCGGGCCAGTTCCAGGTCACCGTCCAGCCCCTGATCGCCGAACTGCCCGCGCGCACCGTCACAGTGGACTGGAACCCGCCGGTCCAGGAGTTCACGGTCTGCATCGTCGCGGTGCACCCGCCCTGGCCCGGCGGAGGCGTGAGCGTGGGGCTGGGGCTGGGGGACTGCGGGCTCGACGGGGACGGAGAGACGGGGCCCCCGCCGTCGGGCGCCACGGCCCGTCCGGTGGACGGCGAGATCATGCCCGGGCACAGGTTGCGGCTGCGGAGGTTCGCGGCGATCTGGGGGATGGCGGCGACGGTGGTGGCGTACTGGTCGTGCATGAGGATGATCTGGCCGTTCTGGAGCTGGCTTGCGGCCTGCACGATCTGGGTGGTGCTGGCGCCGTTCCAGTCCTGGGAGTCGACGTCCCAGAGGATCTCTTTGAGGCCGAGTTGCTGTTCGATCGACTTGAGGGTGGAGTTGGTCTCGCCGTAGGGCGGGCGGAACAGTTTGGGTGCGGAGCCGGTGGCCTGCTGGATGGCCTGCTGGGTCTGCTGGAGTTCGGACTGGATCTGGGAGCTGCTCATCTGGGTCAGGTGGGGGTGGGTCCAGCTGTGGTTGCCGACCCACATGCCCGCGTCGATCTGGGCTCTGACCAGGGAGGGGTTGTTTTGGGCGTTTTGTCCGATGTTGAACATGGTGGCCCGCAGGCCGTTGGCCTTCAACGTGTTCAGCAGGGTGGTCGTGTTGCTGGGGTTGGGGCCGTCGTCGTAGGTCAGGCCGACGTATCCGGCGCTGCAGTCGGCCGCGCTCGCGGGTGCGGCCGACAGGGCCACGCCCGCGAGCGCCGCGGTCAGAACGCCCGCGATCGCGGTGGCGAGCGTTCTGCGTAAGTTTGTACGTCTTGCGATGGGCGCGGTGCTGTCGGCCATGTCTGCTCCTCCGATCGGGGGAGGGCCGGGCGGCGCGAATCGGCGGTAGGGGAGCGCCGCCGAGGCCCCCGGGGGTTCGCCGGAGGATCATTCTGGGAACAGATCCTGAAACGTGTCAAAGATCGACTGAAAAGTTTCGAATCGATGAACCGATAAAAGAGGGTCTGTAATGCTGAAAGCCCAATGAACCTTTCATGCCGATGAGGCTGTGCCCGGCGACTCTGCGATGCCCGCAGGGCGGCCCTGCCCCAGCGGGCCCTCAGACGCGCGACGGGCAGCGCGGGGAACGCGGCGCGCTGGCCGGCCTTCCGGAGCCGCCCGGGAGGCGAAGCCCGGACGGACTCCGGAGAGCCCACGAGCATGGTCAGGCGGGGACCTTGTCGAGGAAGCCGTACACGTTCCGGATCCGGCCGTCCTCGGCGAGCGCCACGACGTCGAAGCCGATCACGACCGGCTCGGCCGCGCCTTCCGGGCCGAGGTGCCAGGTGAAGCGCGCGGTGTCGTGGTGGCCGTCCACGGGCCCGCCCAGGGTGAAGACGAACCCGGGGAACATCTCCTGCGCGCCGGCGATCACCGCGGCGATCCCGTCGTGCCCGGTGACGGCGGCCAGCGGGTCGGTGTAGCCGCCGTCCTCGGTCCACAGTTCCGCCACCGCCTTCGCCCTGGCCTCGGTGTCGCGCTCGTTCCAGGCGGCGACGTAACGCTCGGCCAAGGCGGTGTAATCGGTCATTGTCCACTCCTTCGGGGATTTCCTCCGTGACGACACGTGAACGGTGTCACGGAGGCCCGAGGGGAGGCGATTACGCGGGAGGTAAACCTAAAGGCCCAGGGTCTCCTTGCGCAGGTGGGTCTTCAGCACCTTGCCGCCGGGGTTGCGCGGCAGTTCGGTCTCCCTGAACCAGAACCGCACCGGCACCTTGAACGCCGCGATGCGGCCGCGCAGGAACTCCTGGAGCTCCTCGTCGGTGGCGCCGGCGCCCTGCTTGAGGCGTACGACCGCGCCGACCTGCTCGCCCAGCTCGTCGTCCGGGATGCCGATCACGGCGGCGTCGTCCACGGCGGGATGCTCGAACAGGGCGGCCTCGACCTCGGCGCAGTAGACGTTCTCGCCGCCCCTGATGACCATGTCCTTGGCGCGGTCGACGATGTAGACGTAGCCGTCCTCGTCGATGCGGGCCAGGTCGCCCGTGTGCAGCCAGCCGTCCACGAACGTCTCCGCCGTGGCCTCCGGGCGGTTCCAGTAACCCATGATCACGATCGGCCCGCGCATGCACAGCTCGCCGACCTCGCCGGGCGGCAGCTCGGTGCCGAGCGGGTCGCAGACCTTGACGTCCACGACGGCGAGCGGCAGCCCGATGCTGTCGGGCTTGGCCAGGTAGTCCCCGCCGCTGTTGTAGATCGCGAGCGCCGTCGTCTCGGTCATGCCGTACCCGTTGGCGGGCGTGCGGTTGGGGAGCGTCTCGGTGATCCGCTCCAGCAGCTTCGGCGGGGCCGGGGCGCCGCCGTACGAGATGGAGCCGAGGGAGGAGACGTCGTGCTTGTCCAGGTCGGGGTGCGACAGCAACTGCCAGGCGTTGGTCGGCACGCCGCTCATCACGGTGACCTTCTCGCGCTCGATGAGCTCCAGTGCCCGCTTGGGGTCCCACTTGTACATCAGCACGAGCCCGCCGCCGCTGAACATCGTGGTCATCAGTACGGCGAAGCACCCGGTGACGTGGAAGAGGGGCACGGTCAGCAGGGTGATCCTGCGCTTCTCGGCCGCCGCGGCCACGTCCCGGCCGGCCATCGCCACCGTGCGCATCATCGCGTACGCGACGGTCATCGGCGCCTGGCCGAGGTTGCGGTGGCTGCCGAGGGCGCCCTTCGACCTGCCGGTGGTGCCGGAGGTGTAGAAGATCGTGGCGGGGTCGTCGGGGCCGACGTCGACCTGCGGCAGCGTCACGTCGGGCCGGACCTCGCCGAGGACCTCGCCCCAGTTGGTCCCCTCGCCGCGGGTGACGATCATCGGCAGGCCGCTGCCGGCCATCCGGGCGGCGCGCTCGCCGTCGGCGATCACGACCTTGGCGCCCGAGTCGCTCAGGCCGTACTCCAGCTCCTGCTCGGTCCACCAGGCGTTGAGCGGCACGGCCACCGCCCCGGCGGCGAGCACGGCGGAGAAGGAGATGATCCACTCGGGGTAGTTGCGCATGGCCACGGCGACGCGGTCGCCCCTGCGTACGCCGTAGTCGTCCACGAGGCGGTTGGCGAGCGTCGCGGCCAGCCGGAAGTGCTCCTCGTACGTGATCCGCTCGTCCTCGTAGACGACGAACACCTTGTCCCCGTGGAACCGGGTGATCTCCAGGAGGGCGCGGAAGGTCGCCGGAGCGTGCTTCCATGCCCGGATCTTGTGACCGCCGACCTCGACCTCTTCCATCTCGAAGAGCTGCCCGGGCGCCGTGAGCTGGGCCTGGACCTGTTCGTTCGTGATCGTCATGCTGGCGCACTCCCGGATTCGTTCGTTAACCGGAGGTTTCACGATACCGACCGGTAGGTACGTCGGCTAGATGTCCATCCCTCGGAACGCTGCTTGCATGCTCATGCTTTGCGATGCATACTCTCTCTACACCAGCAAGAACATGAGGTCTCCTGCATGATCATGCAGGGATCGCGGAGAATCGGGGGGCGCGGATGAGGGCGGCCATCGCCGGAGCCAGCGGCTACGCGGGAGGAGAGCTGCTCCGCCTGCTGCTCGGCCACCCCGCCGTCGAGATCGGCGCGCTGACCGCCGCGTCCAGCGCGGGCACCAGGCTCGGCGCCCACCAACCCCACCTGCCGTCGCTGGCCGACCGGGTGATCGAGCAGACCACTCCCGACGTGCTCGCCGGTCACGACGTCGTCTTCCTCGCCCTCCCGCACGGCCAGTCGGCCGCGGTCGCCGCCGAACTCGGCGACGGCACGCTCGTCGTCGACTGCGGCGCCGACTTCCGGCTGACCAGCGCGCAGGAGTGGACAGCATTCTACGGCGGGGTCCACGCCGGCACGTGGCCCTACGGCCTGCCCGAGCTTCCCGGCCAGCGCGAGGTCCTGCGCGGCGCCCGGCGCATCGCCGTCCCCGGCTGCTACCCGACGGCCGCGACGCTGGCGTTGTTCCCCGCCTTCGCGTCCGGGCTGGCCGAGCCCGACGTCGTGGTCGTCGCCGCGAGCGGCACATCCGGAGCCGGCCGGGCGCCCAAGGCCAACCTGCTCGGCAGCGAGGTCATGGGCTCGGTCAGCGCGTACGGTGTGGGCGGGGTGCACCGGCACACCCCGGAGATGGAGCAGAACCTGTCGGCGGTCGCCGGGCGGCCGGTCCGGGTGTCGTTCACGCCGACCCTCGCGCCGATGAGCCGCGGCATCCTCGCCACCTGCACGGCTCCCGCCGCCTCCGGCGTCACCCCCGCCGCGGTGCGGGAGGCGTACGAGACGGCGGTGAAGGACGAGCCGTTCCTCCACCTGCTGCCCGAGGGGGTCTGGCCGGCGACAGCGATGACGGTCGGGGCCAACACCGCGGTCCTGCAGGTCACCCTCGACGAGCGGGCCGGGCGGATCGTCGCCGTCGTCGCCATCGACAACCTCACCAAGGGCACCGCGGGCGGCGCGATCCAGAGCGCCAACCTCGCTCTTGGCCTTCCGGAAGAAGTCGGCCTTCCCACCAATGGAGTCGCCCCGTGACCACGATCGTCCCCTGTGAGGAGCGCGCATGAGCGAGCGAAGCGAGCGAATCGTTAAGCACAGCGCGATTCGCGAATGCGAACTCGAGCCGTCAGGCGAGGGGGCGGCATGAGCGTGACCGCACCGCTTGGCTTCCGCGCCGCAGGAGTCGCCGCCGGGATCAAGAGCGGCGGCGCCCGCGACCTGGCCCTGGTCGTCAACGACGGCCCCTCGCGTGCCGCGGCCGGCGTCTTCACCCGCAACCGCTTCAAGGCCGCGCCCGTCCTGTGGTCGACCCAGGTTCTGAGCGGCGGCCGGGTCAGGGCCGTGGTCCTCAACTCCGGCGGCGCCAACGCCTGCACCGGCCCGCTGGGCTTCCAGGACACCCATGCCACCGCCGAGAAGGTGGCGGAGGTCCTGGACGACTCCGCGGCCGAGATCGCCGTCTGCTCCACCGGCCTGATCGGTGAGCGGCTGCCGATGGACGCGCTGCTCGGCGGCGTGGGGACCGCGGCCGCCCAGCTGAGCCGCGACGGCGGCCTGGCGGCGGCCGACGCGATCCGGACCACCGACACCGTCAGCAAGATCTCCTTCCGCCGGGGCGAGAGCGGCTACATGGTGGGCGGCATGGCCAAGGGCGCCGGGATGCTCGCGCCCGCGCTCGCCACGATGCTGTGCGTGCTCACCACCGACGCCGACCTCACGTCCGAGGAACTCGACACGGTGCTGCGCAGGGCGACCTCGGTGACGTTCGACCGGCTCGACAGCGACGGATGCATGTCGACCAACGACACCGTGCTGCTGCTCGCGAGCGGCGCGTCGGGCGTGCGCCCCGACCTCGCCGAGTTCGAGAAAGTCGTCACCGCCGTCTGCGCGGACCTGTCCCGGCAGCTTCTGGTCGACGCCGAGGGCGCCTCGAAGGCGATCGCCATCGAGGTCGTCGGCGCGGCGTCGGAGGAGGACGCGGTGGCGGTGGGCCGTGCGGTGGCCCGCTCGAACCTGCTCAAGTGCGCGATCCACGGCGAGGACCCCAACTGGGGCCGGGTGGTCAGCGCGGTCGGCACCACCGACGCCGTGTTCGACGCCGAGCGGGTCAACGTGGCGGTCAACGGCATCTGGATCTGCCGCGGCGGCGCGGCCGGAGACGACCGTGCCAAGGTCGACCTGCGGCCCCGCGACGTGACCATCACCATCGACCTGTCCGCCGGCCCGCACACCGCGACCGTGCACACCACGGACCTCACGGCGGCGTACGTGCACGAGAACTCGGCGTACTCGTCATGAGCGTCAGGCGGAACGGCGCCCTGGACAAGGCGCACACCCTGATCGAGGCGCTGCCCTGGCTGGCGCGTTTCCACGGCGCGACCGTCGTCATCAAGTACGGCGGCAACGCGATGACGGAGGAGCACCTGCGGGCCAAGTTCGCGGCCGACGTGGTGTTCCTGCGCTACGCGGGCCTGCGGCCGGTGATCGTGCACGGTGGCGGCCCGCAGATCCAGTCGCACCTCGACCTGCTCGGGATCGACAGCCACTTCGTGTCCGGGCTCCGGGTGACCACCCCCGAGGCGATGCAGGTCGTCCGGATGGTCCTGGTCGGCCAGGTCAACCGCGACGTGGTCGGGCTGATCAACGGGCACGGGCCGTTCGCGGTCGGCATGTCCGGCGAGGACGCCCACCTGTTCACCGCCGAGCGCAAGCACGTCGTGGTGGACGGCGTCAAGGTCGACATCGGCCAGGTCGGTGAGATCGTCCGGGTCGAGGCCGGAGCCGTGCGGGCTCTGCTGGACGACGGCCGCATCCCGGTGGTGTCGTCCGTGGCCCGCGGCGAGGACGGCGGGATCTACAACGTCAACGCCGACACCGCCGCGGCCGCTCTCGCCGTGGCGCTCCAGGCGTCGAAGCTCATCGTCCTCACCGACGTCGAGGGACTGTACGCCGACTGGCAACCTCCTGCCGAAGGCGGGGAATCAGGCTCGGGTGAGGAGGTCGTCAGCCGGATCAGTGCGTCCGAACTCGCCGCGTTGCTGCCCTCGCTGTCCAGTGGCATGGTGCCGAAGATGGAAGCATGCCTGGCTGCCGTGCGCGGCGGCGTCCCACAGGCCCACGTGCTCGACGGGCGGGTGCCGCACGCGCTGCTGCTGGAGGTCTTCACCGACGAGGGCATCGGGACGATGGTCGAGCCCGACGACGCCGTCCCGGCGGTGCGGGACAGGATGGGGGCGACGGCGGAGGGCGCCGCGAACGGGGAGGTTGCCAGGTGACCACCAACGACGAACTGCGCGCACGCTTCGAGGCGGCGTTCATGCGCAACTACGGGGTGCCGCCCGTCGCCATCGCCCGCGGTGAGGGCTGCGCCGTCTGGGACGTGGACGGGCGCCGCTACCTCGACCTCATCGGCGGCATCGCGGTGACCTCGCTCGGCCACAACCACCCGGCCCTGGTCGAGGCGGTGTCCCGGCAGGCGGCCACCCTCGCGCACAGCTCGAACCTGTTCCTGCACGAGCCCGAGGTGCTGCTCGCCGAGAAGCTGCTCGCCCTGCTCGGGGAGCCCGCGCGGGTCTTCCTCGCCAACTCCGGCACCGAGGCCAACGAGGCGGCAGTTAAGATCGCCATCAAGTACGGCAAGACCCACGGCCGCGGCTACATGGTGGCGGCGGAGAACGGCTTCCACGGCCGCACGCTCGGCGCGCTGTCGCTCACCGGCAAGCCCTCGATCCGCGACCAGTTCGGGCCGTTCCCGCTCGATGTGCGGTTCGTCCCGTACGGTGACGCGGACGCGCTCAAGAACGCGGTGACCGAGGACTGCGCGGCGGTGTTCCTGGAGCCCACCCAGGGTGAGGCCGGAGTCGTCCCGCCGCCCGAGGGCTACTTCCGGGCCGCCAGGGAGATCTGCTCCGCAGCGGGCGCGCTGCTCGTGGCCGACGAGATCCAGTC
The DNA here is from genome assembly GCF_040644635.1 of Microbispora sp. NPDC046933. Taxonomy (NCBI): domain Bacteria; kingdom Bacillati; phylum Actinomycetota; class Actinomycetes; order Streptosporangiales; family Streptosporangiaceae; genus Microbispora; species Microbispora sp. NPDC046933. The sequence continues at coordinate 157,437 of NZ_JBEYWW010000024.1, forward strand.
GGCCATCGGCCGCACCGGGCACTGGTTCTCGCACCAGGCGGAGGGGGTCGTGCCCGACGTGCTGACGCTGGCCAAGGGCCTCGGCGGGGGCCTGCCGATCGGAGCCTGCATCGGCTTCGGCGAGGCCGGCGAGGTCTTCGCCAAGGGTGACCACGGCTCGACCTTCGGCGGCAACCCGGTCTCGTGCGCGGCGGCGCTCGCGGTGCTGGAGACGATCGAGCGCGACGGACTGCTCGGTAATGTCGTGAAGGTGGGAGCGCTGCTGTCCGAGGGCATCGCCGCCGTGCGGCATCCGTTGCTCAAGGGGGTCAGGGGGCGCGGGCTGTGGCTGGCCGCCGTGCTCACCGCGCCGAAGTCGGCGCAGGTGCAGGCGGCGGCGCAGGAGGCCGGTTTCCTCGTCAACGCCCTTCAACCCGACGCGGTACGGCTCGCGCCGCCGCTTGTGATCACCGAGTCCGACGTGCAGACCTTCCTCGACGCGCTGCCCGGCATCCTGGAGGCCGCGAATGCCTGAGAACGACCTCGTGAACCCCGCCCCCGGCCGGAGCCAGGGCGGTGATATGGGGCGGGTGAGGCAGGGCGCGGACCCGGCGCGGGTGAGGCAGGGCGCGGACCCGGCGCGGGTGAGGCAGGGCGCGGACTCGGCGCGAGTAAGACACTTCCTGCGGGACGACGACCTGTCGCCGGAGGAACAGGCGCAGGTGCTCGACCTCGCCGAGGCGATGAAGAAGGACCGGTTCGGCTACCGGCCCTTCGAGGGCCCTCGCACGGTCGCCGTGCTGTTCGACAAGCCGTCCACCCGCACCCGGGTCTCTTTCACGGTCGGCGTCGCGGAGCTGGGCGGCCAGCCTCTGATCATGGACCTCGGCACCTCGCAGATGGGACGCGGCGAGCCGATCGAGGACACCGCCCGGGTGCTGTCCCGGCAGGTCGCGGCGATCGTGTGGCGGACGGCGGGTCAGGAGCGCATCGAGGCGATGGCGGCCCACTCGTCGGTGCCGGTGGTGAACGCGCTGACCGACGAGTTCCACCCCTGCCAGATCCTCGCCGACCTGCAGACGATCCGGGAGCACAAGGGCTCGCCGCGGGGCCTCACGCTCGCCTACCTCGGCGACGGCGCCAACAACATGGCCCACTCCTACCTGCTGGGCGGGGCCACCGCGGGCATGCACGTCCGGATCGGCGCGCCGGTGGGCTACCTGCCCGACGCCCTGGTCATGGAGCGGGCGGCCGAGATCGCGGCGGTCACGGGCGGGTCGGTCACGGCGGTGAGCGATCCGGAGGCCGCGGTGGCCGGGGCGCATGTCGTCGCGACCGACACCTGGGTGTCCATGGGCCAGGACGGCAAGGACGAGCGGGTCGCCGCCTTCGCCTCCTACCAGGTGACCACGGCCCTGCTCGGCCTGGCGGACCCGGACGCGATCGTGCTTCACTGTCTCCCGGCGTATCGGGGATTGGAGATCGCCGCGGACGTCATCGACGGGCCGCAGAGCGTGGTGTGGGATCAGGCGGAGAACCGGCTGCACGCCCAGAAGGCGCTGCTGCACTGGCTGGCGACGCGGGGTGCGGAGGGGTCGTGACCATCCCGCTGACCAAGGCGGCCCGGCACGCGCGCATCGTGGAGCTGCTGACCAGGCACAAGGTCCGCTCGCAGCCCGAGCTGGCCAAGCTCCTGGCGGAGCAGGGAGTGGAGGTCACCCAGGCCACGCTCTCCCGCGATCTCGACGAGCTGGGCGCGCTGAAGCTGCGGGCCGACGACGGCACGCTGGTCTACGCGCTGCCCGGCGAGGGTGGGGGACGGATACCGCTCTACCGGACCGGTGCCGCCAACGGCTTGCCGGAGAACCCCGACGCGCGGTTGCGGAGGATCGCGGAGGAGCTCCTGGTGTCGGCCGAGGCGTCGGCCAACCTCGTGATCCTGCGTACGCCCCCGGGAGCGGCACAGTTCCTCGCCTCGGCGATCGACCACGCGGGCTGGGAGTCCATCCTCGGCACGGTGGCCGGCGACGACACGATCCTCGTGATCAGCCGTGATCCGACCGGGGGGCAGGCGCTGGCGGAGTCACTGCTCAACCTGGCCACCCGCCGCCCGCCCGACGTGACCAGGCACAAGCTCGCCGTCGAGGTTCGTGACCACGGCGGTGAGAAGCAGGAACCATGACGGACAGGGCCGGCTCCCGTGCTCGGGCGAAGCCGGCGCGCCGGCGGCCATCCCCTTCCTCGCCGGGCGGACCGGCGCGGAGGCCGTGGACGTCGGCCGGCGCGGCGAGGACATGAAACGCGATCCGTCAGCCGGGCGCTCGGCTGCGGTGCGTGAAGTCGGTGGTGGGGGAGGCCCGCGAGGAGATCGCCGCGGAGAAGGGCCGCCGGCCGACGTCATCGGGAGATCGCCCCACTCGACGGACCAGAACGAAATCGCGGCCGCGCGGGACGCCCGCCAGGCCTGATTCACCCGGCGTACGCCCCGGTTCCGGTGCAGGGACCGGGGCGTATGTCGGCTAAGGTCGCGGATTAGTCCCGCAGAAGGATCCGCGTGAAGGATTCGCGCCGAAGGTTCGTCCGAGAAAACCGGAGAAGGCGCAAGGATCCATGGACGGCGGCCCCGGGCGGGAACGGCGGGCGGTCATCTTTTCGGCAGCGACTCGAATATCGGAGGGAGAAGACGGTGGCGGACAACAAGCCGATGCGGCTCTGGGGTGGCAGGTTCGAGGGGGGACCCGCGGACGCCCTCACGCGCCTGTCGGTGAGCGTGCAGTTCGACTGGCGGCTCGCGCCGTACGATCTGCTGGCCTCGCGCGCGCACGCGCGCGTGCTGCACCGCGCCGGGCTGCTGACGCAGGAGGAGCTCGACCGCATGCTGGGCGCGCTCGACGACCTCGACCGGGCGTGCCGCACCGGGGAGTTCCGCCCCACCGTGGCCGACGAGGACGTGCACACGGCGCTGGAGCGCGGTCTGCTCGAACGGCTCGGCTCTCTGGGCGGCAAGCTCCGCGCGGGCCGCAGCCGTAACGACCAGATCGCCACCGACCTGCGCCTCTACCTGCGTGACCACGTCCGCGTGATCGTCTCCCGGCTCGTCGAGCTGGAGACCGCGCTGATCAGCCAGGCCGAGGAGAACGCCGACGTCGCCGCCCCCGGCATGACACACCTGCAGCACGCTCAGCCTGTGTCGTTCGGCCATCAGCTTCTCGCCCACGTCCACGCGCTCACCAGGGACGTGGACCGCCTCCGGGACTGGGACAGGCGCGCCGCGGTCTCGCCGCTCGGCTCGGGTGCGCTGGCCGGGTCCTCGCTGCCGCTCGACCCCGCTGCGGTCGCCGCCGAACTCGGGTTCGACGCCCCCGCGCCGAACTCGATGGACGCGGTGGCCGACCGCGACTTCGCGGCCGAGTTCCTGTTCTGCGCGGCGCTGATCGGCGTGCACATCTCCAGGCTCGGCGAGGAGATCGTGCTGTGGGCCTCGCAGGAGTTCCGGTGGATCGAGGTGGACGACGCCTACTCCACCGGCTCGTCGATCATGCCGCAGAAGAAGAATCCCGACGTCGCCGAGTTGGCCAGGGGCAAGAGCGGCCGGCTGATCGGTTCGCTGATGTCGCTGCTGACGACCCTCAAGGGCCTGCCGCTCACCTACAACCGCGACCTGCAGGAGGACAAGGAGCCGGTGTTCGACGCGGTCGACACCCTGCTCCTGGTGCTCCCCGCCGTGTCGGGCATGGTCTCCACCATGCGCGTGAACAAGGCCAAGCTGGAGGCCAGCGCGCCCGACGGATTCGCCCTGGCCACCGATCTCGCCGAACTGCTGGTCCGCCGCGGGGTGCCCTTCCGCGAAGCGCACGAGGCCGTCGGCCACCTCGTGGTGTGGTGCCAGGTGAACGACAAGGACCTCGGCGAGCTCACCGATGACGAGCTGGCCAAGGTCTCGCCGCACTTCGCCGTCGACGCCACCGGTGCGAGCGTCCGTGACGTGCTGAACGTGCACGGCGCGCTGGCCGCCCGCAGCGCCTTCGGCGGCACCGCGCCCGACCGGGTCCGCGACCAGATCGCGAACCTCCGGGAGGTCGTCGACGGTCAGGCGGCATGGGCGAGCGAGAACTGATCGAGGACGTCGCGGGCGCCCCGCTCGGCCGCGACTTCTTCGACCGCCCTTCGGACGTGGTCGCCCCCGACCTGCTCGGCCGCGTGGTCGTGCACGGGTCGGTGGCGGTGCGGCTGAGTGAGGTCGAGGCGTACGGCGGGCCGGGGCAGGACCCGGCCTCCCACACCTACCGGGGACGCACTCCGCGCAACTCGGTCATGTTCGGGCCGCCGGGGCATCTCTACGTCTATTTCACGTACGGCATGCACTATTGCGCCAATCTCGTGTGCATGCCCGCGGGCACCGGCTCGGCCGTCCTGTTACGTGCCGGCGAGGTGATCGCGGGCGTGCACACCGCGCGCGTCCGGCGTATGCCGCACGCAGACGGCCCGGACCTGAAGGGGATGGTGCGGCGCGTCCCGGATCGCGACCTCGCGCGTGGGCCGGCCCGGCTCGCGGTGGCGCTCGGCCTGGTCCGGGAGCACAACGGGACGGACTGCTGCTCCGGCGGCCCGATCCAGGTGCACGAGGGCCGGCCTGCGCCGTCGGACCAGGTCAGAACGGGTCCTCGCACCGGAGTGTCGGCGGGCGCCGAGACGCCCTGGAGGTTCTGGATCGACGCTGACCCCACCGTCTCGCCGTACCGCGCGCACGTTCCGCGGCGCCGAGGCCGCGCCACGAGCTGACGCGCCGGTATGAAGTGGCGATAAGGTTCCGTGATCAGGCAGGCTTGTACGGAAGCCCGTACATCCACCATTCGATAAGCGAAAGCCACGACCGTGACCGCAACTTCAGGCAACCTCGTGCCGACGTCGGAGATGGCTGACATCATCGACGAGCTCGAGTGGCGCGACGTGATCGCGCAGACGACCGACATCGACGCGCTGCGCAAGGCGCTGGCCGACGGTCCGATCACCGTATATGCGGGCTTCGACCCGACCGCACCCTCGCTGCACGTGGGCAACCTGGCCACGCTGCTCATCCTGACCCGCTTCCAGCGGGCGGGCCACCGGCCCATCGGTTTGGTAGGAGGTGCGACCGGTCTGATCGGCGACCCGAGCGGCCGCAGCACCGAGCGGGCGCTGAACTCCAGCGAGATCGTCGCCGAATGGGTGTCGCGAATTCGCGTGCAGGTCGAGAAGTTCCTGTCGTTCGAGGAGGGACCGACAGCGGCCACGCTGGTCAGCAACCTCGACTGGACCGCGAACCTGTCGGCGATCGACTTCCTCCGGGACGTCGGCAAGCACTTCCCCGTCAACCGCATGCTGGCAAGGGAGTCGGTTTCCGCCCGGCTCGCCGGCGAGGGGCTCAGCTACACCGAGTTCAGCTACCAGATCCTGCAGGCCAACGACTACCTGGAGCTGTTCCGGCGGCACGGATGCACGTTGCAGCTCGGCGGCAGCGACCAGTGGGGCAACATCACCGCGGGCGTCGACCTGATCCGCCGGGTCGAGGGCGGCCACGTCCACGCGCTCACCGGCAAGCTGATCACCAAGGCCGACGGGACGAAGTTCGGCAAGACGGCAGGCGGGGCGATCTGGCTCGATCCCGCGCTGACCTCGCCATACGCGTTCTACCAGTTCTGGCTGAACGCCGACGACCGCGACGTGGTGCGTTTCCTCAAGGTCTTCACCTTCCGGACACGGGAGGAGATCGAGGACCTGGAGAAGGCCGTGGCCGAGCGGCCGGCGGCCCGGGAGGCGCAGCGCGCCCTGGCCGAGGACCTGACCACTCTGGTCCACGGCTCCGACGAGCTGGCCCGGGTGATCGCCGCTTCGCGCGCGTTGTTCGGCCAGGGCTCGCTGGCCGAGCTCGACGCCCGCACACTGGAGTCCGCTCTCGCCGAGGTGCCCAAGGCGGTCGTGTCAACCCTGGGAGCCCCGTACGTCGAGCTGCTCGCGCAGAGTGGCCTGGTGGAGTCGAAGTCCGCGGCGCGCCGGGCCGTCAAGGAGGGCGGCGCGTACCTGAACAACACGAAGATCACCGATGAGGAGTACGTGCCCTCGGCGGACGATCTGCTGCACGGCCGCTTCCTCGTGTTGCGCAGGGGCAAGAAGACGGTCGGCGGCGTCGAGGTCGCCTGAACTTCCGTACCGAGCAGCCGCTTCGGCCTCAGGCCGAGGCGGCTGTTTCATGGTCAAAAGTCGTTGTGACGTAGGTAACAATCGTATGACGTCGACAGCGGCCGGCGCCGGAAGTTCCCGTCTGACCTAGGGTTTCGGCCATCTCGGCGTGATTTGACGGCCGAGTCGGCGTTGCCTAATGTTTTCTTCGCCCCCGGGGAGAGCGGGACGCCGAGAGGCGGCCGGACCCCGACGGGCAAGCCACTCTGACAACCACCCAGACGAGGCGTCCACGTCGAGTCCGGGTCGTCCGTGGCGCGGCCAGACCGGAAGGTTTGACGCGAGGCGGGCGAGGGTTTAAGATGGAGTGGTTGCCCCGAGAGGGGTGGTCACTCTAACAAGAGCATCGGCCGAGATCGCATGGCTCTCAAGGCCTGCGGCGCGGCGATCGTCGTAGAGTCGGCCGAACGGAAGTCATCGCCCTGGATCTCGGGACTCCTTGGTGGGTTTCGGGTGATGGTGGTCGCGTCCGTTTCTTGAGAACTCAACAGTGTGCTAAAAGCCAGTGCATGAATCATGCATGACCCCGTCATAGCGGCACTTTTGTGGTGTCGGTGACGGATTCCTTTGACGGCATCCTTCTTTAGCTGGGGGGTGTCGGCCAGGGAGATTTCTTCAAGCATTGTTTGGAGAGTTTGATCCTGGC